>DATKXP010000310.1:0-6703 GCA_035529015.1 Phycisphaerae bacterium
GCCAGCAGCAGAAACCGCGTCAGTTTGATCATGGCAAGCGGCGGCCCCGAGTACTCCAGGTGCACGCCGCCCATCAGTTCGGTCTCCGCCTCCGGAAGGTCGAACGGAACCAGCGTCAACTTCCCCTGGATGCACAGAATCCCCACGATCATCGCGATCACGCCGCTCAGACTGAACAGCGTCCACCCCTCGGCCTGCTGAAACGCCACCAGTGACCCCACCGAAAACGATGCCCCGAAGTCGGCGCTGCGGCTCATCTGAACCACCGGAACCAGCACCGCCAGCACCAGCGGCAGTTCATACGACAAGAGCAGTTTCATCTCGCGGCTGGCACCCACCGTGGCATGCGGCGACCCTGAGGCCAAACCCCCGTAAATCGCCGCAATCGCCGGAATCGTCAGCACGTACAGCAGCACGATCAGGTCGCCGACAAACCCCTCGCCCGGCCGAAGGTTCGCATGCCACAGAATCGCCGCACCCAGACCCGCCGCCGCAAACCCCACCACCGGCGCCAGTAGGAAACCCCGCCCCTGGGCACGCGCCGGAAGAAGCGTCTCCTTCCCCAGCAACTTGGCGATGTCGTACACCGGCTGAAAGAACGGCGGCCCCACGCGATACTGCACCCGGGCCGTCACCTTCCGGTCCACCCAACTCGAAACCAGCCCGATGGCCAGGGTCCCGAGTGCTGCGGCCAAGAAGATTCCGATCGCGCTCACTCTCGGCTACCTCCGCCTAATCGGATGATCGCCGGCTACCCGTCCGCCGAGCACCGTCAATCCGTCCGCTTCGATCTCTTCAACCGTCGCAAACCGCAGTGCCCCCGTCGGACACACCGCCACACAGCGCGGGTCCAGACCGCGCTCCACCCGGTCCTCGCACAGGTCACACTTCGCAATCTGGTGCCCCACCATCTCGAGGCTCAGCACCCCGAACGGGCACGCCCGCGCGCACGACCCGCATCCCCGGCAACTGAAGATGCCCCGCGCCACCACGCCGCGCTCGTCACGCAGCATCGCGCCCGCCGGGCACACCTCCACGCACGCCGGATCGCCGCACTGGCGGCAGACGATCGGCAGCACCGCCGGGCCGATGTCCACGAACTCGACACCCGCCATCCGGCCGTGACCGTAATAACACGCCGCCATGCACGACTTGCACTCGATGCAGCGATCCAGGTCGAGCACCACCCGCCGCTCCACCGATTCTGCCGTCGCCTGTTCGGCCATCCCTGCCTCCCTATTGCGCCTTGCGGACGGTCACGCAGACGGGCGTACCCGGCTTCGCCCCGTCCCACGTCCAGCCGAACACGTCTCGGACCTCGGCGAAGGCCGCACTCACACGGGCCTGCCCCGCCCGGTGCGCCTCACTGACCACAACGTCGGCCGTGGCCGACCCGCCCGGCCCCTCGATGATCGCCGTCTGCGCATCGCCCACACCCGCCGCCTCGGCGTCGGACTGCGCCATCAGAAGCACCGGCCGCGCCCTGACCGACTGCGGCCACGACGCCCGACCGGTCAGGCTGCCGTCGTCGAAATGGATCGGATCGGCCGCCGGCGCCAGGCAGATCCCCTCGCCCGGCTCCGCCTCGCCGGCCGCAGGCATCTCGGGCCCCGAACACGGGGCCGACACGTCGCCCTTCGCGTCGGCGGGGGCACCGGCCATCCGGAGGATCTCGCGGACCGTGGGCACACCGGCCGGCGGCGCCATCAGCGGCTCGAACCGGATCAGACGGTCGGGACCCAGCAGCGCCCGGCCCGCCGTCTCAAATGCAAATGCCGCCGGCGCCACGAGCGACGCACGGGCGATCAGACGGTTCGGCATCGGACCCACGTACAGCAGGTCGGCCCCCGAAACGGCCGCCATCGCCGAAGCGCCCCACGCCGATTCCAGATCGGCGCCGATCACACAGAGGACGTCCGGCGGGTTCGAGAACAGTTCCATCGGACACATGCCGCCGGCCGCCGCCCCCGCACGCAGCGCGCCCCACGCCGCGCCGTAAGCCGTCAGCGGGCACACGGTCGCGCGGACCTCGGGCGCCAGCGCCGCCACTTCGGCACCGAGGGCCCGCGCATCCGCATACCCCATCTCGGCCCCAACCACGATGGCCGGCTTCTTGGCCGACGCCAGCACGTCCTTCCACCCGGCCAGGACGGCCCCATCGGCCAGGCCGGTCGTCTCGCCCGTCCGGATGGCCGCCACGGCCCGCGCGGCCGCGCCCGCCGCCAGCGTCGGCTGATACACGGCCGTCGCAAATTTGGCCGTCGCCGTCGCCGGGTCGCCGACCAGGAGCAGCGGCATCTGACGCCGCGCCGACCGGGCTTCGAAAACCCAGTGCGACACCACCGGGTGCGTGGCGAACACGTTGCCGATGACGAGCATCGCATCGGCCTCGGCCAGTTTCTCCGGGCCGATGAAGTAACTCTCGCTCGTATCCAGCCCGTGCACGAGGCCGGCGTCGCCGGGCGGCAGGTAGAGGGTCCACCGCGCGCCGACGTCGGCGGCAAACCGCCCGACGGTCGCCACCGTGTCGATGTCGGTGTTGCCGTCCAGAATGATGGCCGACGAGGACCCCCCGCGCAGCGCGTCGGCGATCCGGGCCGCCGCCTCGGCCGTCGCCAACGCCTCCTCGCCTCGCCGCACCTCGAGCAGGCGCTCCGGGTGATCCACCAGTTCCACCAGGACGCTGCCCCGCCCGCACAGGCCGACGTAGCCGGCGCGCGGCACGTAGTCCGGGATGTAGTGGTCGGGGCCCGCGCCGGTGGCACGGACCGGGCAACCGATGCTGCACAGCAGGCACCGGGCACCCGTGGCTTCGGCGGTCTGGGTCGAGCCGTCAGAAGACATTCGGATAGTCCTTGATCTGGGCGTAGCACATGTCGGGCCCGTCCTTGCACAGGTAGTAGGGCCCGATATTGCAGCGTCCGCACTTGCCGATCCCGCAACTCATGCGGCGGTTCATCGAGAGGTAAATCTGCTCCGGCCGAAAGCCCTTCTCCAGCAGCGTGAACGTCACGAACCGCAGCATGATCTCCGGACCGCATGAGAAAGCGTACGCGTTGGCGACGTTCACCTCGCCGGGCAGGTTGTCCAGGATGGTCGTGACGACGCCGACGTGGCCGTCCCAGCCGGGCTCGGGGTTGTCGATCGTCATCTCGAACGTGACCTTCTCGTGCGAGGCCCACTCATCGTACTGGCGACGGAACAGCAGTTCCGCCGACTCCCTCGCCCCGTTCTTGATGACCACCTTGTTCAGGCGGTCGGTCATCGACAAGAGGACGTGGATCAGGGCCCGCAGCGGCGCAAGCCCCACGCCGCCGCCCACGACCACGACGTCTTTGCCCACGAGTTTCTCGATCGGGTACCCTTTGCCGTAGGGCCCGCGCAAGGTGCACACCTCGCCCTCGGCCATCCGATGCAGCCGCTCCGTCACGCCGCCCGTCTTCAGGACCGTAACTTCCAGGTGCTGAGGATCCAGCGGCGAACTGGACGGCGTAAACGGCGCCTCGCCCAGCCCGGGCACGCCCAACTGCACGAACTGGCCGGCGCGAAACTCCAGGGGATGCTCCAGATCGAAACAGAACGTCTTGATCGTGGGCGTTTCGTCGATCACCCGACTCAACCGGGCGACCTGCGGAGCATAGGGATTGGCTTTAACCGCTTGTGTCACCGCTCAACTCCCTCAGAACCTCGCGGATATCGATCTCCCCATAACAGGCTTCGATACAGCGTCCGCAGCCGGTGCACCCCAACATCCCGTATTGTTGCGGGCTGAAGGCGTATTTGTGGAGCAGCCGGTTGGCACAGCGGTTGCGAAGGCTGGGCCGCGGCGTCGGCTTCGCCCCGGCCGGACCCGCCATCCGCGAGTAGTCGCCCAGAATGCACGAGTCCCACGTCCGGACCCGCTCGAAGTTCTCATCTCCCCCAACCTGGTCGTGGAGATAGAAGCAGTGGCAGGTGGGGCAGATGAACGTGCAGGCCGCACACTCGACGCACCGGGTCGCCATCTCGCTTAGTTCGTTCGAGTCCTGCTTCGACAGGAGCAGTTTCTGGATCGCGTCGGTCACGCGCAGGCCGCCCGTCTGCCCGTCAACCTGTTCGACCGACGTCTGCCGCGCCTGCTCCCGCTCCGCCAGGTGCTCGGCGGTCGGCTCGGTTGCCACATCTGCAACCTGGTCCACCACCGCCTGGCCCTTCTCGGTGCCCACGTCCACGAGGTACCCGGATTCCAGTGGCGTGATGTTCAGATCGAACCCGCTCTCGGCAAAGGGCTTTCCGCCCACCGCCGTGCAGAAGCAGTTCTCGTGGACGGCCACGCAATCGACGCTGATGAGCATTTCGTTTTCGCGGCGTGCCTCGTAGAACGGGTCCTTAAAGTCGCCCTCGCGGAAGACCTTGTCGAGATAGGCGATGGCCGCCAGGTCGCACGCCCGCAGGCCCACCAACGCGCGGTCCTCACACACGGGGCACGACGCCTCGGCGTCAACGCCCTCGTTCGTGTAGACGGCCACCCGCTCCCTGGCAGGCTGAAGGAATGCCTTGGGACTGGCACTGGGCCGGGGTTCGCGAAGTGCCACCTCCGCCTCAGGCACCTTCTGGAGATGGCAGTACTCCGGGCCGCGCTCGCGGCGAACCGCCGCATACACTTCGGAGGCCTTGACGGCCTCCAGAAGCCGCGTCAGCCCGGCCTCACTGAAGAACAGCGTTTTCGACACTACGGGGCTCCCTTGCCAGCACCGTCGTGCACCGGGATTTGACTTCTAAAACATGCAGAACACCCCCTACCTCCTCGAACAAGCACCACAAACGCCGGCGGATTCTAGGAAGCCCCCTAAGGGGTGTCAACAACAAAACGCAACATTCTCGGAAAAATCCCCTTGCGCCTGGACGCAAACAGGCCCTCGCGATGCGAGAAAGAATTCTCCGACAGCCGGACGCCGCCAGCGCCAAGCCTGCCTATTCGCCCGAGAAATAATTCTCCTTTCCCCATTGACGCCCTGTCGGCCGTCCTGTAGGTTGATAAGCGAGAACGCTTTCTGGAAAAACACGGCGCCCACTGCAACGGGTAAGGAGGGAACCGTGGCTCGACGCAAGAGTCGAACGCTGACCGAAGTCGAACTGGAGTTCATGCAGGAAATCTGGCGAGTCGGCGAGGTCACAACCGACGACGTCGTCGACGCCCTACGCCGACGAGGACGCAAACTGACCGACGGCTCCGTCCGAAAGGTCCTCTCGATCCTCCACGCCAAGGGCTACGTCTCTCGGCGCCCCCAGGGGCGGGCTTTCATCTACTGGGCGACGGTCCCGAAGGCCCAGGCCAGCCGCGGCATGGTCATGGACCTCGTCCAACGCGCCTTTGGCGGGTCGGCCGCCCTCATGGTCGCCGCCCTCGTGGAGGGCGAGTCCGTCTCGGACCAAGAACTCGCCCAGATCAAACGCCTCATCGCCCAGCGGGAGGCCGGGCAGGAGGACACGCGATGAATCCCGAAACGCCGCCGCGCGGAACGTGGCCGCACCACGTCACTCCAGGCACACCAGCGTCCCATCCTCGCAGCAGACGTACAGCCGGCCCTCGGCGGTGGCGAGGCCGCATTCGGTGACGCGGGAGCGCAGGTCGAGCGTCGCGAGGAGTGTGCCGGACTTCGCATCGAGAACCTGGACGAAGCCGGTGGATCCGTCTCGCGCGCCGCCGCCGAGCACGAGGTGGTCGCCCGCTTTGATGAGCGCACCGTACGATTCCCGGCTGCCGAGCGACTTGACGGAGGCCGACCACAGTTCCTTGGCCTTGGGTTCCGTGCCGGTGACGGCCGCAACCAGTGCGATCTGGTCGGCCCGGACGGGATGACGGTCTCGGTCGGTGGGGTCGCGCATCACGTAGGCGACACGGCCGTCCCGCGCGAGGCGATGGCCTGCATGCCGTCCGAGGCGTGCCGCGCCCTTCCACTCGTGCGTCGAGCCGCCTCGGGCGTCGTTCGTGCGAAAGCGCAGGCGCGTGCCGCTGCGGTCGAACCAGACGGGCGGCCCCGGCGCCTCGCGGCCGGCCGGCAGGTCCTTGAGGTCGAGCCCCAGGTGCAGTTGCTGACCGATCCAGAACCCGGCGCCGCCGGAGTCGGCGACGGCGACGCCGTTCGCGACCACGGCGGGCTGGTCGTCTCGGACGGCGCGGCCGGCGCGCGGCGTTCCCGTCGCCAGGTCGAGGACCCAGACGTGCAGGCCGCCGAGGTCCGTGTGATGGCCGGCCACCGCGACGACCGCGTCGCCCAGCACGAGGACGCTTCCGGGCACCGGAAACGCCGACGCAAGGTGACCGTGGTGCATCGCCACACCGTCGGTCGGTGCGGCGCAGAAGCGCCACACCAGTTGGCCGTCGGAGGCGCGCAGGGCATAGACCGCCCCGTCGTCGCAGCCGAAGACCGCCAGGCCGCACGCCAGGGTCGGCGGGCTGTCCACTTTGCCGCCCGCACTGAACGCCCAGCGCCGGTCGCCCGTGTCGGCGCCAAAGGCCAGGACCTCGTGTGTCTCGGGCGCTGCCACCAGGACAAGGCCCGCCCCGATGACGGGGGCACTCAAGGCACCGAGATGGCGCTCACTCCAGCGTCGGTCCGAGTCGAGGTCATCCGCACGGACGTTGGCGGCCTGCACGCGCCACCGCTCGCGCAGTTTCTCAGGCAAGCCGCCTTGAGCGCGGGAGGACCGCTGGGCATCA
>DATKXP010000311.1:0-5467 GCA_035529015.1 Phycisphaerae bacterium
GGTTGCCCGAGATGGTGAGCGTGCCGCCGCCGTTCTTGGTGAGCGTGTGGCCGCCCAGATCGACGGGGCCCGCCAGCGTAAGGGTGCTGCCGGTTGCGAGGGTCCAGTCTGCGTTGGCGCTGATGGCGACGGCGGCCTCGATGGTGTTGGCGCCCGCCGCGGCGCTGTCGATGCCGCCCGCGCCAACCGTCAGGCGGAAGGCGCCGCCGAGGGTCCATCCGGGTGTGCGGAACTCGACGCCGCCGGCGCTGTGGTTCGCGTACAACGCCGGCTGCAGCGGTGCGGGCTCGTCGAAGGTGGCGGTGGTGTCGTGATCCGGCACCAGTGCGCCCGACCAGTTCGCGGGGTTCTCCCAGTGGTTGTCGGCGCCGGCCCGCCACTTGGGCAGATCGCGCTCTGTCGCGATCTCGGTCCAGAGTGACCATGCGGCATAGGCCTTGCGGTTCGCGTTCAGGGGCTGGCTGTGGGCGGAAGAACAGTCGTACCAGTCCACCCCTTCGACGTGGGTGCTCTGCCAGTCGAGGGCCCAGTTGCGGTCGCTCGATCCGTTGCCGTCGGAGTAGTACCAGCAATCGTCGGTGACGAGTTTGTCGCCGTAGTAGTTGCCGTCGGGGTCCCATGACTCGATGTCGGCGAAATCGTAGAGGGTCTTGTTGTTGGCCAGGCAGTAGTCGCGTATCTGCTGGTTCCGGAGGAAGAGGTTGCCGGTGGTCGAGCATCCGTTGACGTGCCCCGTCATGTACACGAAGTGCACGGCCGGGTAGTCGATCTCCAACTGGGTCATGAGACCCAGGTACAGGTCGATGTTGGGGGCGGTCGTGTCGGCCTGTCCGCACCAGGACCACATGACGACGTTGACGTCGCTGTTGGCCGGGCTGTCGAGGTAGTCTCGGGTTCTGGCCGCCCAGGTGGAGCGATCGGGATTCCCCAGATCGCCCGACTTGAAGTAGTCGTGCAGGTCGAGCGCGCCGCCGGCGCCTCCGTTGTTCCATTCGAAGAAGTCCGTGGGATACGCAAGACCCAGGCCCCCGCCGTTAACGAAGCCGACCAACCCCGCCATGCCGGTCGTGACCTGGCTGCCGTGCGACGTGTGCCCGTACCCGATGTGGAGATCGGTCTTGGCATTCGCCAGGGCGGCCTCCGACAGGGCCGTCAGGTTGGTGTCATGGTGGTCGATGATGATGGACCGCCCCAGCGCCGCGGGCGTGTCTGGGACGGCGCCGAGGATGGCCAGGACGATCAGCAGGCGGCGGACAGGCATTTGATCGATTCCTCCAGCGCCCCCCACCCCCCCCGTCCGGTTCGAGCAGGTTCCGCACCGGCGTCGCAGCGCAGGCAAAGAGGCCGCGCCCGCTTCACGCGGGGCCCGACCCCCGATTGCCACAGCCTCCCCGGCTCCCGGGGAGATTGTACACCAGGAACGGCCGGAAGGCAAACCGCAGGCCCGGACAAGACCCGGGCGGTGGCGGGTTGTGGGCGTCAACCGGCTGAGCGTCGCGGTCGATCTGCCGCACGGTTCGGGCCGACCCTTTCGGGAAGCCGGATTGAGGACGAATACGGGCGCAAGGTGACGGTTCGGGCGTTTCCGAGAACGACAATGTAGTGAATTTTCGTACACCATAATGTTGTTTCTTGCGGTTTTTTTGGGGTTTTTCGGAAAGATATCCGGCCGTGCGATTTGACTTTCGCAGGAATTGTGTTATAGTAGCGTGCTGCATCGGGAGAAGAAGGGGGCAGACGGTTGGAGTGACCGGATGCCCTTGTTCTATGTTCCGATTGGCAGGGGAGGATGATAACAAGGGCCCTGTTGTGGGGATACAAGGGGGCCCAAGCCGTTGGCCTTGGATCGAGGCCGGCGGAGCGGAACTGAATAGGTTGTCGTGGCTTTAGCGGCGATTTCTGGAGGGAAAGCCTTCGGAGATCGCTTTTTTGTTGCACGAGCAAGTCGTTGTCACAGAGGGCGAGGCAAGGTACGACGTGGATCGCCGGTGTGGGTCTGTGTTCTGTGACGCGTGATGCTCGTGCACGCCGGCGCTGAAACGCCCGGTGAAACCGTGACTCATCGCCGGTCGCCCGGCCAGGCAGGACCGGCGAACAATCTGGGGTACCGGAAAGCACTCAGACAGATACCCCGAAAGGCAGCCGGGCGGCTCTACCCTCCGGATCCGCCCGGCGGCTCGAACGCTATCGCCGGTTGCTCGTCGAGCAGTCCGGCGCGAGGAAACAAGAGGAATACGCGTGGAGAGACGGAAAAGGAGAAACGCTATGTCCGCTTCGCGAAGCATCTGCAGGTCGCTGGGCCGCACGTTGGCGGTCGTCATGATCGCCGGCGCAATACTTGCATCAAGTGCGTTGGGGAGCCTGACGATCCATCTCCTTTACGTGCCTGACCCCGAGAGCCCACCGGCGCCCTATCCGGCGCCGCCGGCATACGGCGGTGCGGTGGTGATCGACCCGGCCAACCCTCAGCCTGTGACGATGCAGATCTGGGCCTCGATCACTGCCCCCGACAACGGGACCATGATCGACGACGGTCTGTACAAGTTCTATTCCGCCTTCCGCAGTTCCTATGGCGGCCTGATCCTCGGCGACCTGGAAGTCGCGCTCAATTTTGTCGGCGACCAGAATTACCACTGGTTCCAGGGCGAGAGTGCGCACTGGGGCTACCGGAACGACCTGGAAGGCGCCCTCGATATGACTGATCCCGGCCACCCGATTGCGGATCCGGATGATCCGCAATTTCCGGGCGGCAACGATTCGGATTATCACTACCTTCCCCGCTCGGGCGACGGCGACCTGGACATCGGCCACGCGGAGATTGGCAAACCCGCGCCGCCGTGGTTCCAGGTCCGCCACAGGAGCGGGACGCAGTACACCGACGAAGAGTACTCGCCGCTGCCGTTCGGAGACCCGGGTCCTCAGGGCAACCCGACGAATGATTTTCTTATCGCGTACCTGACGTTCACCCCTCTGACCCCTGATCTCGATGACTGGGACGCCGGCTGGGAAGGGCCCGAGTACAATGAACTCAGCCAGTCCGGCGTGACGGAGATCTGGGCCGACCCGCGCCAGAACGGGGCCGCCCAGTGGGAAGAGAACGGTGACCTGAAGATCAACTACACGACGCCGAACCCGGACCAGGGTGAGTTGCTGGGCGGTGAGAAGGTGATTCTGTACGTGGCGTCCCAGGCGGAGATGCCCGCAGGCGGGCCCGCCTTCGAGGTGAAGCCGGAGAATGACGCCGGCAACCCCGTGATTCTGGACGGATCGGCCGCGACCGGCAGCATCAACTGGTGGGGCTGGGACTTCGACGGCGACGGCGACTACGACCTGCAGGGTGTCGGCGAGGTGGCCGAGGTGACCTACGACATGCTGAAGGGCCTCGACGACGCGACAGTGACCATGGGCGAAGAATGGCCGGACGGTATGACGAAGCCGGCCACCTTGACCGTGGGCTGGTCGAACAGCGATCCGATCAACACCGACGTGGTCGGGTTTGACCTGACGATTATCCCGGAGCCGGCGACGATCGCGCTGCTCGTCGCGGGTGCTCTGGTAACGCGGTTGCGTCGCCGCCGCTGAGGTGGCGGGCGACCGCCCCGTGTAGTCCAACACCGTCGCGCAGAGCGGACGGCCGGGTCCTGATGGAAGGTGGGACCGGCAGGAGGCTCGGGCGCGGCGGTTGCTTTTTTCGGGTCCCCGGTCCGTCGGATTGTCTGCGGGGTTTCTCTGTGCCCGCACGGGGAGGAAGGCCCGGCCGCCCGGCGTCAGGACGCGGGATAGTTGTTGCTGTTTTTCAGCAGGCCGAACTTCTTGAGTCGGTATCGGAGTTGATCGCGGCTGAGTCGCAGCAACCCGGCGGCGCGCGACTGGTTGCCGCCGGCCAGGTCCATGGCCTGCTGCACGAGGCGGCGTTCGACCTGGCGGATGTCCACGCCCTGTGGGCCGAGGATGACGAGCGGTTGGGCTTGGTCATCCCCTTGGCCGGTGGCGACGACCTGGGACGTCATGAGTTCCATCGGCAGGCTGTCGAGGGTCAGCCGCCCGCCGCCCGACAAGAGCATCGCCCGCTCGATCAGATTCCGCATCTCGCGAACGTTGCCTGGCCAGTAGTAGGCCTCCATCACCGCCAGGGCCGCAGGGTCGATCCCCGTTACCTCTTTACGGAACTCGTCGCTGTACTGCCTGATGAAGTGTTCGGTCAGAAGCGGAATGTCGTCGGCCCGCTCGCGCAAGGGGGGGAGCGTCACGGGGAAGACGTTGAGCCGGTAGTAGAGGTCCTCGCGGAACACCCCGTCGGAGACGAGGCGGCGGAGGTCTTTGTTGGTGGCGGCGACGATGCGGACGTCCACCACGAGGTCCACGGTGCCGCCCACGCGGCGGAAGGCCTTTTCTTCGAGGAACCTCAGGAGTTTGGCCTGCAGGGCCGGGGGCATGTCGCCGATCTCGTCGAGGAAGATCGTCCCGCCCTCGGCCAACTCGAACAGGCCCTGTTTCCGCTCGTGGGCGTCGGTGAAGGCGCCCTTCTCGTGGCCGAACAGTTCGCTCTCGAGCAGCGTCTCGGGCAGGGCCGTGCAGGTGATGTTCATGAAAGGTCGGTCGGCCCGAGGGCTGTTGTAGTGGATCACCTTGGCGACCAGGTCTTTGCCGGTTCCACTTTCGCCCTGGAGCAGGATCGTCCGCGCCTCGGACGCCGCCAGGTTTTTCAGGAGGCCCACAATCTCAAACATCTTGGGGCTGCGGGCCACGACGCGATCGAAGGAGAACTCCTGGACCTGCGTGGTTTGGAGCCGCTCCACCTCGGTCCGGAGGTGCTTCGTCTCGAGGGCCTTATCGACGACAACCATCATCTCGTCGAGGCTGAACGGTTTGGAGACGTAATCGTAGGCGCCCAGCCGAACGGCCTGAATCGCCACGTCCACGTTCGTATAGGCCGTCATCATGATGACCAGCGTGTCGGGCCAGCGGTTGCGGATCTGTTCGAGCAGTTCCAGGCCGTTGGCGTCCGGCAGGCGATAGTCCAGCAGGACCAGGTCGGCGGGCGCCTCGCCGAGGCGCGTGAGGCCCGCTTCGCCCGTGGCGGCCGCTTCGGCCGAACAGTCGCTCAGCCGGAGACGTTTCTGAAGCGCCGTCCGGACGCCTTCCTCGTCCTCGATGATCAGTACGGAGGGCTGTGCCATGGCTGCCTGCCCGTTTCGTGTCGGCCGACCAGCACCATTGTACCAGTAGCCACCTGGTCTTTCAAGCATGGAAACACGTCTTGCGGCGCCGACCGCGCGGGCGCCCGGCAGGGTGTGGCAACGATTTCTGGCGGTGCCGGCCGCTTACTGACCTCGCGCGGCTAGTCGGGCACTCGTTCGTGTGCCTGACTAGTGCCGTTTCCAGAAAGGTCCTATGACTTTTCCGACGCGGGTGCCACTGGCGGCTTGTCCGCCAGTGTCTCAGCAGCACTGGCGGACAAGCCGCC
>DATKXP010000312.1:0-2401 GCA_035529015.1 Phycisphaerae bacterium
AGTGCCTGATCCAATCGGAGGTCAACCATGAACTCAAGATCAGAACATACGTTGCTCGCCAGGATCGAGCCCTGGTCCAGTCTCTGGGAAACCGAGGCCGAGGGCGCGGCTGCCCCTCGACGCGAACCGCACGGCAAGGCCACCGCCGCCCCGCCGAAGGCCACACCGCCCCCAGCCCCCTCGGACCCACCCGACGTTCCTGAGAGGAAAATCTCGCTCAGCCGGGAAGGCAATCGCTTGGCGTGCGATGTTCTCACGTATCCGTTTGACCAGTGTACTCCGCGCTGCCAACGCTTGGACCTCTCGGGGAGGGAGTTCGTTCGCGCCCGCGCCGAACTGGAACAGAAGATACTGATCCGCGTCATCTCTATCGGCCGTGCCCTCTATCTCGTGCCGATGTTTGACCTCTACGCCAAGTTCGGGCAGGATCCGCCGCCCCAGAAACGCTCCCTCTCGCTCGAGCACAGTTTTGCCGTGCAACTGGCGACCGACCTGGTCCGCCATCAGCCCTTGGTCAGCCGCGTGGATACCGAGGTGCCCGTGGGATCCTCCGGCGCCACCGTCGACGTGGTGGCTCATATGCGTGACGGCGCTCGGATCGCATACGAGATCACGCTGAGTCTGGGCAACGTGGTCAGCAACGCCGCCAAGTGCAGGGACAAGGGTTTCGCCGAGATCGTCTTCCTGTGCCGGAACACCCAGATCAAACAGGGGGCGTGGGCGCAGTTGCGTGAGGCGGGCTTGCCGCCGGAACTCTACGGCCGCTGCCGGGTCGTCCTTTTCAGCAAACTAACTGCCAGGAAAAAAGCACTGCACGGAGAGTAGTCACCCCCGCGCCGACCATCGGCCGGGTCATAGGTGGGTGTTATTGGGAACCTGAAAGGAGCGACACGATGGGCCGTGTTCGTTGGGGCCGCGTCCTGGCCGTGCTCCTGGCGGTTGTGGCGGCCGCGCGATGGCAGGATGCCCGGGAGTTGCTCGCCCAGATCGGGGCGTTCCTGGCCGACACCCTGTCCTGCGTCTGGGAAACCCCCCCGGCCGGCCGCGCGATGATCGTCCTGATGCTGATCGCTCTGGTGTACGTGACCGCTGTCATTCTGGCCAAGGAGTGGATCTGGAGCCGGGGTCGTCCCGGGAAAGAAGAGGCCGATACGAAGCCTTCCGCACACGAACCAGGAAAGGAGCCATGAAATGACGAGCCATGACGAGAACGCGTTGAGCGACGCCGTACCCCGTTCGGACCCGCCGCAGGAGGAACCGGTGCTTGCCGCGCCCGAGCCGACAGTACCCCAGGCTGAGGCGGCGCCCTCTGACCAGTGGCCCGACGAGCTGAGCCCTCTTTCGGATCCGCCGCCCGGACCGGCGGAGGGCGAGGCGCCGCAGGAAAGTTCTACCCGCCTTCAGGCCGAACTTGCGGCGATGCGCTCGGCCATGGAGCAGTGCGCGAAGATGTCTCGGGAAGCGGTTGAGACCGCGGCCCGATGCCAGCGCGACACGGCCGCGTTGCAGAACCGCGAGCTCCAACGCCACGCCCTCCACCCCGCAGTTCGGGCTGCCGGGGCCATGGCCGAGGAACTGTTCCGTCTCGCCGTCCTCGCCCGCTCGGCCCGAGCCGTGGTGACAGGATGCCCGATCTCGGATCCTATGATCGAGGCGGCCCTGGTGGCTGAACAGGTTGCAGAGGATCACCTCGCCGGCTTGGAGGCCGAGAGGATCATGCCGGAGGCCGGAGCCGACCTCGATCCCGGCCGTCACAAGATCAGCGGCACCCAGTTCACCGACAACCCCGCCCAGCACGCCACCGTGGCGAGCATTGTCTCCTCCGGTCTGACATACCGGGGGGAGGTGCTGAAGCGGGCTCGGGTACTCGTGTTCCAGTGCAGAGGCGCCGCATGCAGCGACGCAAACTCAAACAAGGAGACAGGCCATGAAAACGCATAAGGACGACAAAGCAGTCGGCATTGACCTGGGCACGACCTACAGTGCGATCGCCTACGTCAACGCCTCGGGGGTGGTCGAGATCATCCCCAACCGCGACGGCGAGATGAAGACCAGGAGCCTGGTGTCTGTGGCGGGGCCCGAGCCGGTGGTCGGCCTGGTCGCCGAGCGCGACCTGGTCCTGGAACCCGAACAAACGGCCCAACTCTTCAAGCGATGCATGGGGTCGACCAGCGACCAGGGCAAGCCCATCCCGCTGGTCACGGATCCGCAAGGTCGTGAATGGACGGCGGTGGACCTGTCGGCGTGTGTCTTGAAGGAGCTGAAGGCCGCCGCCGAAACCCAACTCGGTGAGACCCTTCCCAACGCGGTCATCACGAACCCGGCATATTTCGATGAGGTCGCCCGAGAGGCCACCAAGGCCGCCGCCTGCATCGCCGGGTTCAAGCAGGTCCGGCTCATC
>DATKXP010000313.1:0-15271 GCA_035529015.1 Phycisphaerae bacterium
CATCTGGTCGATCGTCGAGACGTCGAGGTCGCCGAAGACCGTCAGCGCCAGCGTCCGCGGGATCGGCGTGGCGGTCATCACGAGGTAATGCGGCTGGAGTTCGGGCTGGTCGGCGGCCGTCTGCCATTTGGCCTCGGCCCGTTGGAGAACGCCGAACTTGTGCTGCTCGTCCACGACCACGAGCCCCAGCCGCCCGAACGTCACGTCCTGCTGGATGAGGGCGTGGGTGCCGATGACGATGTCGGCCTCGCCGCGCCTGATCCGCCGCAGGACCTTCTTGCGCTCGCTCGCCTTCAGGCCGCCCACGAGCAGCGCCCACCGCACGCGGCTTCCGACCAGGTACTTCTCCACGTTTTGGTAATGCTGGGCGGCGAGAATCTCGGTCGGCGCCATGATGGCGGCCTGGTGCCCGGCGGCTACGGCGGCCAGCGCGGCGTACAGCGCCACGGCCGTCTTGCCGCAGCCCACGTCGCCCTGGAGCAGGCGCGTCATCGGACGGTCGCGCGAAAGGTCGGCCCGGATTTCGGCGATGGTCTTGTCCTGCGCCGCCGTGAAGGTGAAGGGAAACCGCGCGCGGATGCGCCCGTCCACCTTGTCGGAGACCTCGATGGGCGGCGCGTTGTGCGAGGCCAGCGCGCTTCTTCGCCTGAGCGCCACGGCCAGTTCCATCAGGAAGAATTCGCCGAAGATCAGCCGCCGCCGCGCCTCTCGCACCTCGGCCATCGACGCCGGCCGATGGATCATCCGCAGCGCCTTGGGCAGGTCCGCCAGGTGCAGCCGCCGGCGCATCGCCTCCGGCAGCGTGTCCCTGGCAAGCGGCAGGCCGACGCGCAGCGCCTCGTCGGTCATCCGCAGCAGCGACGCCTGTTGAAGGCCCTCGGTGACGGGGTACTCGACGAGGATCTGCCCGCCCGGATCGGCGTCGTCGCCTTGTGCGATGCGCTCGAACTTGGGGTGCTGCATCTGGAGGCGGCGTTTGTACTCGCCGACGCGGCCGTAGAAGAGGTACTCGTCGCCCGTGTGGAGGGCCTTGACCAGGAACCGGGCGTGGAACCAGATGACCCGCATCTCGCCCGTCTCGTCGGCGATGAGGGCCTCCAGGCGGTCGCCCCACCGCGGGGAACGCATGTCCACGATCCGCGCACGGACCGCCTGGTCGCGCCCGGCCACGACCCGGGCAATGGGCACAACGTTGCCCCGGTCCACGTACTTGCGCGGGAAGAACTGGAGGGCGTCGCCGACGGTGCGGATGCCGAGCCGCTCGAGCAGATGGGCGCGCTTCGGGCCCACGCCTTTCAGGTACTGCACGCTGTCGCTCAGTTTGGCCACGCGCGCGAAGGTACACCAGCCGAGAGGTCAGGTCAAGAAAGACACGGCCCGACGGCCGCATCGGCCCGGCGAGCGCGGCCCTGTCGGCGTCACGGCATGACGAACTCGCGCTCGTCGCGACGGACGACCAGGACGGGGCAGGGGGCCTTGCGGACGACCTTCTCGGCAACGCTTCCGAACAGGGCGTGCGTGAGGCCCGTGCGGCCGTGGGTGGCGATGACGACGAGTTGCACGTCCTTGTCGCGAGCGTACCGGATGATCTCGACGAAGGGGCGACCGTCCAGAAAGGCCGTCTCGACCGGCAGGTCCTTGAGGTGTTTCGCGACGAACTCGCGGAGGCTCTTCTGACTTTCCTCGCGGACCTGTTCGATGAACTGCTCGCTCGGCCCCGTCATGTAATAGCCCGACGTGGCGAGCAGGTCGGCGGGAATGTCCACCACGTGAAGGCAGTGGACCGCTTCGACCTCGAACCGCCTGGCCAGTTCGGCCGCATAGGCCGCCGCATGTTCGCTGTGGTCCGAGAAATCGGTCGGGACCAGGATGCGTTTCAACTGGATCATCGCCCGTTCCTCCTGTTGCCTCTGCCGGGACGCAAGGCCCGTCTTGGCCGCGCGTCCCCGATTGTAACCGATCTCACGGCTTGCGTGAAGCGGGTTCGGGACGTGCCTTTGCCGCGGGATGCGAAGCGCCGCCGGCCTTTTTTTCGAAGCGTCCCGCGCGGCGGGTTTTTCCGAAGCACCGCTTGAGGGCGGGCACGAAGTACTCGCGGCAGACGGACTGCCAACTCATTCGCTCAGCCAGTGCCCACCCGCTCTCCAGGAGCCGCCGGAAGTCCTGCGGCCCGGTCGGAAGGCGGGTCGCCAGTTCGCGAGCGATCCGCGCTGCGGTCTCGTGTTCGATGCGGCGGGTGTCGTCGTCGCTGACCGGCCCGGTCCCGAGGCCGTCCGGGGCCGCGTAGTCCACCAGCAGCACGTTCGCGGGCAGGTCGCCCCCGGCCACGCGGGCCAGCAGTTCCGCGCACCCGCACGCGCTGGTGACGACGCTGATGCCGCCGAACGCGAGCGTCTCGAGTTGGGCAATGCCGAACGGTTCGTACGCGCTCTGGCCGAATTCGACGTCGCTGCCCTGCCGCAGGTCGTGAAACGTCATCGCCTCGGGCATCCGGTCGCCGCACGTCTCGCGCGTGAATCCGAACTGGTTGATGAGCACGACCCGGGTGGCCCGCGCCCAGCGGTTGTACGCTTCGGCGGCCCGGCCGATGGGGACCTCGCCCTTGACGAGGTCGGGCCAGCCCACGCGGTGCTGCACCGGCCAGTTGTGCTCGGATTCCATCTGCCGGATGATCTCGGGATCGCGCCGGTCGGCGTCGGTCGCGAGGACGAGGAGGACGGCCGCCCGTCCGCGATCGGCCAGGGCATCGTCCAGGTGTTCGAGGACCGCCACGTCGCGCTCGATGGCCTTCGACGCCACCGGCCGCGCCACGCGCGTGAAG
The DNA here is from genome assembly GCA_035529015.1 of Phycisphaerae bacterium. Taxonomy (GTDB): domain Bacteria; phylum Planctomycetota; class Phycisphaerae; order FEN-1346; family FEN-1346; genus JAUVZF01. The sequence continues at coordinate 2,822 of DATKXP010000313.1, forward strand.
ACGTAGTCCGGTTGCAGACCGGTCAGGGCGGCGGCGTATCGGCGCAGCAGGGCGCGGCTGGCGAGGCGGGCCTCGAGGTCGATCGGTCGGACGGGCAGACCGTTGTACACGACCTGGATCGGCCGCATCCGGAACCCCTCCGACAGTAAGCACAGTTCCTGCGCCACGCGGTCGCTGACGGCGAAGACCGCCCCGGCATGGCAGGCCCGGCTGACCAGGGCGTGCTTGTACCCGCCGAGTTCGCGGAGCCTGATTTCGTAGCGGCGCGAGCCGTCGGGCGTGGTCATTGCCCGGTCGAAGACGAGCCGATGGCCGGCTTCCTGCTCCAGCAGTTCCCTGACGGGCGGGACCTCGTGGGCCCAGTAGACGGTCTTCAAGTCCGGCCGGCGGAGGCGCGCCGCCAGCAGTGTCGGCAACCCCATGAACTCGTGGCTGATGAGGACCGTTTGGTCGGCCTTGCCGCCGACCAGCGCGTCGATGGCGTCGAGGGCCGGCCCTGCCAGACGGACCCATTCCTCATAGCCCCAGTCGCTTTCGAAGCGGTTGCTCTCCAGGCCGAAGCCTTCCCACAGTGCGGCCTTGAGTTGGTTGACCGGACCGGTGCGAGCGTCCCGCACGTCGAACAGGAGCAGTTCGACGGCGGTGCGGCGCCGGACGAGCGGGCAGGGGATCCTGCGTCGTCCGTAGAGCAGTCGCACGCCGTAGGTTTCCTCGATCCGCCGAAAGGCGCCTGCCAGGGTGGGGTCGCAGCCGGGAGGCGAGCCGTCGGCCGAGCCGTTCTCATAGAAGGCCGTCTCGACGGCCTCGGACGATGCGTGTGCCGGAATGTCGCCGCAGCCGATGAGCAGGGTCCGGCCTGCGACGGTCTGGTAGGCGCGTGCGGTCAGCATCCCTTCGAGAACGGCGCCGATGCCGCCCATCTTCCGATGGGCTTCGTGCGTGACGTGGATGAGGGTGTGCATGGCATCCCCCAACCGGTGCGCCTCCATTATAGGCTTCGGGCGTGCCGGTTGCAGGGAGAAGTTGCGTCGGCCGCCGCCCGGCAGGCGCACCAGGAACGGACCCAAGGCGCGGTGGTTGCGGAGAACCACCGCGCAAGACTCATGTCGGACCGCCAGGCCCCTTTGGACTACTTCGTCTGGAACGCGCCGGGGCCAAAGGTTTTGCCGAGCGCCTTCAGGCTGAGCAGCGCCTGGGCTCGGACCAGGTTGGTCCGGTCGGCGAGGAGTTTGTCGAGGTCGGTCATGACCTCGGGCGACTCATGGCCGGCCCGGCCGAGGGCCTCGGCGGCCGTGGCCCGGGCGAGCCAGGACCTCGATTTGAGCGATTCGCGGAGCGTGGTCACGGCGTCGGCGCCGCCGATCCGTCCGAGTGCTTCGAGGGCGGCCAGTTCGGGCCGGCCGTACATGTCGCCGACGCGCGACGGCGCCGCCTTGTGGCTGACGCGGGACTTGGCCGCCTCCTTCAGGGCATGGGTGGCGTCGGCGTGCCTGGAGGCTCCCAGTCCCCATGCCGCCATCGACGCGACGAGCGGCGAGGGGTCTTTCAGCAAAGGCACGAGTTGCCTGGCGGCGTAGATGGTGCCGATCTGGCCGAGCGCCTTGGCTGCGGCCGCCCGGCCCAGCGGGTCAGGGTCTTCGAGCGCCGTCACGAGGGCCGCCTGGGCCGAGGGGTGCCCGATGTGGCCGAGGGCCGACGCTGCGGCTGCACGGACGTACTTGCTCTTGGATTTCAGGCGCGGCGCGATCCAGGCGATATCGTCGCGGTTGGCGTTGGGCGCGAGGGCCAGCAGGCCGGTTACCTGGAGCGGGTCGGGGTCCTGGGTGGTGCGGAGGTAGGCTCGGAGTGCGTCGGCGGCGGGCTTTCCGACGGCTCCGAGAGCGAGGATGACGTCGGCCTTCTCGTCGTTTGACTCCTTGAGTTTCGCGGTCAGGGCGTCGATGGGCGCGGAACTGCCCAGGTTCCCCAGGGCGCGGATGGCGTTGCGGCGGACGGCGGCATCGTTGTCGCGCATGCCCTTGAGGGGGAGCGTCTGCAGCCGCGGGTCGGGCGAGAGAACCAAGGCCCGCATGACGGCTCGGCGGGATTCGACGTCGCCCTTGAAGGCGAGCGGCAGAACCGTCGGGCCAAGGCTCATGTCGCCGCGAACGGAGGCCCGGATGGCCTTGTGCCGGAGCGCCCCCTCGGTGGCCTCGACGAGCCGGATGAGGTGGCGGCGGGCGCCGTCGTCCCCGATGCGGGCGAGCACGTCGGCTGCCAGGACGGCCGTCGTCGGGTCGGTCTCCATCGCGTCGCGCATGAGTTGCTTGTGTTCGAGGATGGCGGCCTTCAGATCGACGCTGCCCTCGCGGTCGCCAAGTTCGGCCAGGGCATCGAGAATGGCCGGCGGGACCTCGATGATGTTGCCTGCCGTGACCAGCGGCGCCAGGCCGTACGCGCTGTGCTCCAGGTAAGCCGCCTGGGCGATGCCGCGGACGAGGGGATCTCGATGGTTCAGGGCCGGAATCGCCAGTCGCGCCTCGCCGGTGGCCGCCCACGTGGCAAGGGTCTGGGCGGCTTGGGCCCGGATGATGGGAGACCGGTCCTTCAGCAGCGTGCCGAGGGCGCCGGCGATGCCTTCCGCCTGCGGCCCGGCGGCCTCGATGGCCAGGAGCCGCTCGGCAGGCGGCAGTTTCTCGAGTTCGCTCATCTTCGTGGTGGGGCCGCAACCGGTGCCGATCGCAGAAACCGCCAGGGCCACGCACAGGCCCAGCGATGCAAGGATAAACCGCCTGCTCATGGTAGCGCTCCAGTAAGTGCGAGATTCTTGGTCAGGACACCCGCCGGATTCCGCCACTATCTATAGGCGCGTGCCCGGATCGATGCAAGCGAAAACGGCCCGCGAGTAACGCCTCGGTTACAGGTGGGCCGGCCGTCGCGCGTTGTAGCAGAGCCGCGACCGCCAGGGAGCGGCCGCTTCCTCGCGGGCGCGGCTCGGATTTGTCAAGGGCGGTCTGGGCGTTGGCCAGCGACGCCGCTTCCTCGCGGGCGCGGCTCGGATTTGGCAAGGGCGGTCTGGGCGTTGGCCAGCGACGCCGCTTCCTCACGGGCGCGGCTCGGATTGCCGTGCACCGACTCCAGCCGTCACTGAGGCGTTAGTGCGGGGCAGAGGTCTCTCAAGACACAAGCGGCGTGGTCGGGCCGCCGGGCGTGGCAGACTTGGCGCCCGTGTTGAATCAGCAGGACGTGGAAGGCGTACACCTTCTCGGGCGGCACGATCCGGGGCAGCAGGTCGTGAGCCTTCTCGGCCGAGACCTTCGGGCCGATCAGCCCCAGCCGCCGGCTCACGCGGTGGACGTGGGTATCGACCGGCAGGACCGGCCGCTTCAGGCTGAACAGGAGGACGCAGGCGGCCGTCTTGGGGCCGACGCCCGGCAGGTCCAGCAGGTAGTCCCTGATTCTCTCGGTGGGCCAGGGTCGGAGGAAGTCGAGGGTCGCGCGGCCGCGCTCCTCGCGAATCCGCCGAAGAACACCGCGGATGCTCCGCGCCTTCTGGCGATGGAGGCCCGCGATGCGAATGGGCCCGGCGATCTTCCAGAGCGGGGCGTCGGCGGCCTCGCCCCATTCCGGGAACGCCTGTTCGAGGCGCTCCATGGCGGCATGGGAGTTGCGGTCGTTCGTGTTCTGGCTGAGGATCGTCCCGATGAGCAGGTCGAGGGGTTTGCCCCAGGTCTTCCACGGCCGCTTGCCGTAGACCTTCTCGAGACGTCGGAGGACGACGTGGACGCGCGGCGGGCGACGGGCCGTCATTTCATCCGGTCCTCGGGCGGGAGGTCGTCGTCGCTGGGCATCTCGTCGGCCGGGTCCTGCGGCTCGTCGGGGCGGTCCTCGCCGGACGGTCCGTGGTCGGCCGGTTCTTCGTCTGCCGGCGGCTCACCATCGCCTTCAGGCTTGTCTTCGGCGCCGTCGGGGGACTCCTGCTCATCCGCCTCGGACTCGCCGTACGTTTCCTGTTCCCAGGAGTAATCGTCGTCGTAGCCGTGGGCTTCGTCGTCGCCCTGGAACTCGGCGTAGGGGTCCTCGTAGTCCTCGGCCTGGTCTTCGGGCTGTTCCCCTTCGGCGGTCGGTTCGGTCTTGTCGGGCTCGGGCTGTTCGGGAGCCGCCTGTTCGCCGGTGGGTTCGCGGTCGGGTTTCCAGGGTCCCTCGTTTTCGCGTTCGTAGTCGTCCCAGGGCTCCTCGCCTTCCCCGCGTGCTTCGCGGCGTTGGCGTCGGCGGATGGAAATCCACGAGAACAGCAGTCCGAGCCAGTACAGGAGCACGAGCGGGATGGCCATCATGACCATCGTCACCGGGTCCTGCGGCGTGAGGACGGCCGACAGGACGACCAGGACCATCAGCACGATCTTCTGCTGCTTGACGAGTGTGCCCAGGGGCACGATCTCGGTCCGGGCCAGGAACATGACGACCAGCGGCGTCTGGAACACGACGCCGAAGATCAGCGTCATCATGGCCACGAACTTGAAATAGTCGTTCAGGAAGAAACTGGGATCGATCAGCGGGACGCCATCCATCTCGATGCCCGACGTCGGGGTCATCAGGGCTTGCAGGGCCACCGGCAGCATGACGAAGTAGAACGTGGCCGCGCCCCCAACGAACAGAAAGAAACTGAACGGACCGTAGATGTGGATGAACTTCCGCTCGTGCGGATGAAGGCCCACCCCGATGAACGCCCACATCTGGTAGAGAATCCACGGGCTGCCGAGGATCATGCCGCAGATGACACAGAGCAGGATGATGGTAACGTAACCGGTCAGCGGCCCGCCGAGGATCAGGCTGGGCGGCGGGGGTTTGCCGGAAGGGGCCGGCTTTGCCTCGGTGCCCGGCGAGGCCGCCGCCGTCTCGGGAAAAAGCCTCTCGACACGCGCTTCGATGGCGGCGAGACGCCGGTCGATCTTCCTGATGAACTCTGCCAGGGCCGGGTTTGCACCGGGTATGGCTTCTGGTTCGGCTGATTCCGCCGCCGGGTCTTCCTTTTCGTCAGGCTTCGGCGCCGCAGGCTGCTCCTCTCCCAACAGTTTGACGTAGGCCGTCCTGTAGGGCCGGATCATGGCCGTAAGCAGCGACTTGTAGTTGATGCCGCAGAAGACGCTGGCGACCAGCAGGCCAACGAGGGCGTAGATGACGCGGCGGCGGAGTTCCTCCAGGTGTTCGCCGAAGGTCATTTCGACGTCTTCCCTCATGGTGTGCTCGTGTCTCAGGGGTTCTGGTGATCCCGCAACCGTTGTACGCGACGGGTGGGGAGACCCGCCGCGAAACCTGCGCGACACCGGCTACGAGGTCGTTGCGGAAAGGTTGACGGCCCGCTCGCCTTTCAGAAAGTTCTGGTAGTTGCCGAGTTCCATGAGGATCTCCCGGGCCTTACGGGCACGTTCGATGGTGAGGCGGCCGCTGGAGATCCAGTCGTAGATGAGGGCAATGTTGTCCGGCCGGTAGAGTGCGGCAAACTCCTTGTAGAACTCCTCGTGCGGCAGGCGGGTGGGCAGCACGGCGTGAAGGGCGTCGAAGAGGCGGTAATCGCGCGTCAAGAGTTCCCCTTCGCGCTGCTCGTACAGGTCGGTGCCGGGCAGGGGCGTCAGGATGGTGAACTGCTGGTAGATGATGCCCTTTTCCTCGCAGTAGGTTTTGAGCGAGCGAAAGTCCTCTCGCTCAAACTGCGGATCGACGATGAACGCCCCCCACATGTGGACGCCGAGGTCGTTCATGACGTCCATCGCCCGCTCGTTCTGCTCGATGGTGGCGCCCTTCGAGACGGCGTCGAGTTGCTCCTGCGTGGCGGCCTCGAAGCCGATGAGCACGGTGTGGAGGCCGATGTCCCGCCAGGCCTCCAGCAGGTCGGGGTGCTTCGAGATGGTATCGGTCCGGGCCTGCATGCCGTAGGTCTTGTCGATGCCGCGCTCGCGGATCAGGTCGATGATCTTCCAGGCCCGTGGGACGTGGGCCAGAAAGTTGTCGTCCACGAAACTGAGAGACCACGGCTCGGTAGCCTCGATCTCCTCGACCACACGCTCGGCCGACATGTACCGGCACCGCTTGTGGTAGAACTTCCAGACCGAGCAGAAGTTGCACCGGAACGGACAGCCCCGGCTGCTGGCGATGCAGCCGTGCGGCTGGTCGAACAGGAAGAAGTACTGGTCGGCGTAACGGGCCGCCAGGTCGCGGGCCGGCAGCGGCAAATCGTCCATCGACTGGATCAGCGGGCGGTCGGCGTTGAAGGTCCACTCGCCGTCCGCCCGTTTCCACGCCAGGCCCAGGATCGGCGCGAGGGCATCGTCGGGCGGAGGGCTGCCCGTTCCATCGAGCGTCTCGAGCAGTTCCCGGAACGTGAGTTCGCCTTCGCCGACGACGATGGCATCGACGTACGGCAGTTGGAAATCGGCGGGCAGCAGGCTCGCGTGCAGGCCGCCCACGACCGTAAACACGTCGGGCCGCCAGGCCTTGACGGCGCGCAGAATGTCCTGGGCGCTGTAGACCTCGGTCGTCAGGCATGTGACGGCCACCATGTCGGGCTCGAAGGCGTTGAACGTTTCCTCGAGCGTCGCATCGAGGCGCATGTCCAGCAACTGCACGTCGTGATCGGACACGGCCACAGCGCCGATGCATTCCAGCGCCAGCGGCTCCGGAAGGGCCGTCCGTCGGAACCCGACGTAGTCCGGCGGCGGCGGGGGTTGGATCAGCAGGATTTTCACAAGCGGGTGTCTCCTCCGTCACGCCATGTTTGACAGGTTCACTATCGTACCGCGGGTGTCGGTCGGAGGCAAGGGCTTAGACACCGGTCGCGGCACGACGTCCACGGGAAGCGGTCACGATCGGATCGGACGGCGGCGGATACGCGCTGATGGGCTGGAGACCGCCAGAGCGGACTTCAGACGTCACAGCCCGGCGCTGCTACGCCCTGCTGCCGGCCTTGACGGGCTGGTTGTCCTGGCCGAAGCCGGCCGCGACGCTGAACAGACGCGGCAGATGGCGGAACGGCGAGGTGGCGGCATCCTCGCGCGTCTGGCGGAACTCGATCCCCACCTGGTAGCCCCGGTTGAGGCGGTGGCAGTGGATGACGCGGCCGGTCAGTTGCAGGGCGGGGTGGGTACCGCTTGGGGGCAGGCGGAGCGTCAGCCGCTCGTTCACTTTCAACGGGATGGGGCTTTCCGCCCGAAGTCCGCCGAGCGAAAAATCCTGCAGATGAAGTCTGCACTGAGCCCGGCCCCTGGCCTGGCCGCGCTTCACGAGGTCGTCGCGGTGTGTGCTGATCGGCAACCGCGTCGCGAAACGGCCGAACCGCCGGCGCTCCTGCGTGTCCCCCCTGCGGCGATCGTCGGTGTCCGTGACCATCGAAGGCTGTCCCTACACGATCGGGTGCTCTTGGTGCACTGTGAGTCCAGCAACCTGCGCTCTCCGTATGCATCTATCGGCACGAAGAACCCCCGCTCTTCACACGCAGCCGGAGAATTATGACGCACAAACGGCGAAAAGCAAACGCCTCCCCCGGAATTCTGTGTATGCGTCGTCGCCTCTGCCACATGGTTGGCACAGCATCCAGCGCTAGGAAGACAACGAATCCTACTCAGGTGGGCCGCGAGCCGTCATCTCGGGGTCCTCCGGGTCCCAAGCCCGTTGCGGAGCGCGGAGCGGCGGGACATCCGCCTACACGCGTCCGACCCCTTGTTGACGGCCCGTCGTGTTTATGGACGGAGATTATTGGTTGTTATTCGGCTGCGGCGCAGCGAGGATTCTTGCCCCAGGCGCGCCTCTCAACTACCCTCCTATACGACCTTGCAGCGCCGATGGCTAGGAAAATCGCCGCGATGTTGCGGAAATCTCGTCGGGGTCCGGCCACGGGGCCTCGAACGCGATTCCCACGCTGTAGTGGCCCCCGAGGTCGTCGCAACGGACGACTTGGCCGCGGGTGTCGCGACCCTTGCCGGATCCGACGGGCGGGAAGAACAGAGTCAGCGGCTGAGACGGCGACAGCGCCTCCTGGCTTGTCGCGCTGACCCCGCCTCGCGAGACGTTCAGCACGCGAAGTCCAACGATGCGCCGGGGGTCGTCCGGCACGGCGTCACCCAGAACCGCCCGAACCGGCATGCCGATGACGGCCCGCTGGAACTTCCGCCGGTCCGACTCGATACCTCGTGCCTCGCTCACGGCCTTTTCCCCCGGGTCAAGACCGATGCCTGCCGCGCGGCCGAGCCGGCTCGCCGGTCCGCCCAGCCCGCGCGCCGCATGACGTCGGATACTGATTATACCCGCCCCGCGCTTGCTTCGGCAACGGCGTTCCTGCATTTTTCGTAACCCCTCGGTTGCGGCAGGGGGCTGCCTCACCGGGTGGCACGGCAGCCCGAAGGGCGGCCGTGTTGGACGTCGGGGGCACACGGCCGCCCTTCGGGCTGCCGTGCCACCCGCGCGAAAACGAGGGGTCGCCATTTCTTGCGGATGGTCGAAGGCGCGGCACTCCCACGCGCCGGTGCCGCTACGGCCTGTCGGGGTGATCGGGGGGCGAGTTGAACGACGTCTCCGGACAAGAGGCGAGGGGGAACCGGCTGCAACGCGTACCACTGACCGGCCGGCGTGCGATGCGGCGTCACGTTGCCGGATAGGACTGCCGGCCGGGTGCCCGGCTCTCGAGTTGTCGCTGGAGCCGGCGCCCGAGCCGCTGCGCCTCTGCCGTCTGAAAATGGAGTTGGTGTCTTGTGGCGTCTGCCCGGGCTTCGAGGTGGTCGATGTCCTCGGCCAGTTGGCTGCGGATCGCCTCGAGTTTCCGCCGCAGCCGCTCTCGGGCCACCGCCGCCGCCGTGTTGAGACGGCTCTGGTCGGCGGCCTCCGTCACGCCGGTATCGGCCGCTTCCCGGATGATCTTCTGTAGCGCCCGCACCGTCGTCTGCTGCTGGAGGAAGGCCGGGCAATCCGTCAGCCGGTTGGAGGCAAGCATTGCATCCAGTGTCCTCACCTGCTGCCGCTTGGCGGAAACGTCGCTCTGGAGTGCCGCGAGGCGGCGGCGGGTCTCGCCGCTCTGGTCCTGGAGCAACCGGAACCGCCGGGCGGCGGTGGCCAGGTCGTCGGACTCGCCGGCGACAACACCGTCGGTCTGCGCGGCCAACGAGGGTACCGGCCCGCTTGCCCAGTCGGACCAGAGGCGAATGGCTGCGGTTGCCAGCAGACCGGCCAGCAACACCGCCGGCCAGGCCCACGCCATGTGGCGCCTGAGCCACGACATGACAGGCTCCTCGTCCATCTTACAGGCGGGGGTGACTGCGATGGGTCGGACGCAGTCCAGTAAGTCACTCTCACCGGTTTCATCGGCGCGCGGCGCAAGGCAGGTTAAGCCATTCTGCCGCGCTGGCTGTGTTTTTCTTGGCCGGCAGGAATGGTTGACACCGCGCGCCGCAGCGCCCTATACTCGCGCCGGTGTGGGAGCCGCCCTGCCGGCCCGATGCGCGGCGCATCGGACTTGGGGCGCCGGTTTCGGCTGTCCCTGGAAAAGGAGACAAGCGATGACGGACGAGCAAGGCTCTTCGGAGGCGCAGGATGCCGGGCCGCAGGCCATTCCGCCTGCGGGAGGCCCGGACATGGACCTCGGCGGATACCTCTCGACGGCGTGGAACCTGGTGACCGGCGACTTCGTCTTGTTCGTCATCGGTTACCTGGTCGTGGCGGCGATCCTGACCATTTCCGGCCTCACGATTGTCGGCCCCATCATCATTGGGGGACCCTTGATGTTCGGCTTCATCCGGGTCATCCAGACGCGCCTGAAGGGTGAGCCCGCGAGCATCGGCGACATCTTTCAGGGCTTCAAGCAGTTCGGCAAGGGCTTCCTGACGATCCTGCTTCTGACACTCATCGGTCTGGGCGTCGGGGTGGTCCAGGTGGTCCTGTCGTTCATACCGATTCTCGGCATCCTGTTGGCGCTGTGCGTGTCGTTGCTGGTGGGCCCGATGTTCTTCTTCGTGATGCCCATCGCGGCGCTATCCGACACCTCGCCCACCGACGCCATCTCGATGAGCGTGAAGTTCTGTTTCGCCAACTTCTGGAAAATGGTGCTTCTGAGCCTTGTCCTGGGATTGATTGCCATGGCCGGTTCGCTTGCCTGCGGCATCGGGGCGCTCTTCACGGTTCCCCTTTCCCTGGTGGCAAGCGTAGCGGCCTACAACGACTACTACCTTCCGAAGGCTCAGGACGCCGTGTAAGGCGAGTGAACGGCCGTCCTTGCGAAACCTGACGGCGCACGCGAGGACGGCATGGAGGAAAGAGGGGTTTCGTAGCGATCAGGGCCGGGCCGCACCATGCCCGGCTCTGGCATTTACAGGTTGTTTCAAGTCCCCTCTCCCCTCGGGGGAGAGGGTTGGGTGAGGGGGGATAAGGGCGGCCGATTCGGGGCTTGTCACCCTCACCCCATCCCTCTCCCATCAAGGGAGAGGGAGGTATGAAACAGCCTCTTACAGGGGAGGCCGCACGCCGGTGAACGTCCTGGTCGTCAACTGCGGCTCCTCGAGCATCAAGTACTCGCTCTTTGCGATGAGCGAGGGCGGCTCAGGCGACGTGCTGGCCTCCGGCATCGTCGAGCGGATCGGCGAGGCTGGCAGCCGCATCCGCCACGAGACCGCCGACGCGTCCGACGTCCGGGATGTCGAGGCGCCCGACCACGAGGCGGCGTTCGCTCTGGTGGTCGAGGCCCTGACCGGCGGCCCCCATGCCGTCATCCCCAGCCTCGACCGGATCGACGCCGTCGGCCATCGCTGCGTCCACGGCGCCGAGCGGTTCGCCGAGAGCACGCGGATCGACGCCGACGTCATCGCGGCCATCGAGGCGTGCGTGCCGCTCGCACCCCTGCACAACCCGCCGAACCTGACCGGCATCCGCGCCGCCATGGCCGTGATGCCGGACGTTCCGCACGTCGGCGTCTTCGATACGGCGTTTCACCAGACCATCCCGCCGCACGCCTTCCTGTACGCCGTCCCGTACGACCTGTACACCGAGCACGGCATCCGCCGGTACGGGTTCCACGGAACGAGTCACCGGTACGTGTCGGAGGTGGCCGCCGGGATGCTCGGCCGCCCGCCGGACGAGGTCAACCTTATCACCGCCCACCTCGGGAACGGGTGCAGCATCGCGGCGGTGCGCGGCGGAGCGAGCGTGGACACGTCGCTGGGCATGACGCCGCTCGAAGGGTTGGTCATGGGCACGCGCAGCGGCGACATCGACCCGGCCATCATCTTCCACCTCATGCGCACCCTTGGCATGGACACCGACCAGGTCGATGATCTGCTGAACCGCCGAAGCGGCCTGCTGGGTCTCTCGGGCGTCTCGAACGACATGCGCGAGGTCATCCGCGCCGCCGAGGGGGGCAACGACCGCGCGCACCTGGCCATCGAGGTCTTCTGCTACCGCCTGAAGAAGTACATCGGCGCCTACACGGCGGTGCTGGGGCGGGTCGATGCCCTGGTCTTTACGGGCGGCATCGGCGAAAACGACGCCGCAGCGCGACGCCGCGCGTGCGACGGACTCGGGCTGCTCGGGTACGTGCTCGACGCCGACCGAAACGCCGCCGACTCACACGGCCCCCGCGACGTGGCCGCGCCCGAGTCCCCCATCCGCATCCTCGTCATCCCTACCGACGAAGAAGCCCTCATCGCCCGCGACACCGCCCGCATCGCGCGCGGCATGTAAGCCGCGACGCGCCCCGGCGCTCATACTTCACCGCTCGTCCGTCGCAGCCGCCGGCGCGACAACGTAAATGTACCGCAGCGTCGCCTCGCCGGTGTTGCGGACGTTGTGTGTGCTTTGCGGCGGGATGTACGCCTCCTGGCCGCCCCGGATGGTCAGCGGGTCGTGGCCTTCGACGTGGACCTGGCCCGTGCCGTCGATGACGACGAGGACCTCCTCGTGGCCGCCGGTCGAGTGTTGGCCGATCTCCTCTCCCGGCGCCAGTTCGACCCGTCCGCTTCGCATGCCGCAGGTCCCGGGCTTGCCTTCAAGAAGCGGCAGATAGGGCGGGCCGCCCATCCAGTCGATGACGCGGGGCTGCTTCTTGCCGGGCTGGCTCATTCGATCCTCCCTGGGTCTGGCTGTGTTCCCTCGGTCAGGCTGCCTTTCTACGCGACGGGTCCGCGGCGGTCAAGCGGGCACTGAAGGGGGACTCATCTCCAATCTGCTGTGCGGCCTGCCGCGGACGTATGCCCGTATGGAGTGGCGTTGGACGTTCGCCCCGCAAGGGGCGCCTGCGCTGTAGCCACGGGCGCCAGCCCGTGGTACCCGGGTCAAGAGAGATCAGAGCCCCGCCAGGGGCGACTGATACCTCAAACGCCCCTCCGGGGCTCTGACGCATCGACGTACCTGCATGACCACGGGCTTGCGCCCGTGGCTACAGTTCAACTGTGCCTGACGGCACGCACAACGCAGCGCGAACTGGGGATCAGCCGG
>DATKXP010000314.1:0-38371 GCA_035529015.1 Phycisphaerae bacterium
CTGAAGCGCGTGACCGCCGTCGGCGACGCCGAGGACCACCTGCACGTCGTCGCCACGGGCACCAACGGCCGCGTCGTGGACATGACCGTCAGCGGCGGGGCCGCCATCATGGGCCCCGAGTACCTTATCTGGGGGACGCGCGGGGCGCTCCAGTGTTCCGGCAACACGATCACCGTCAAGTACCTCGACCCGAAGCGGAAGTTGCGGGCTCGGCGGCCGAAGCCGGGCGACCCCGGCGCCACGTTCGGCAGTCCCGAGACACTGCCCTGGATCGAGAAGACGCTGCCGGTCGGGCCCGGGAAGGCGTGGGACATCTGGGACGAACTCTTCGCCGCCGTCCGCCAGGGCAAGCGGTTCCCCATCACGCTGGCCGAGGCGCTGGAGGTAATGAAGGTGATCTCGGCGGCCAAGCGCGGCACAAGATTTCAGACGCCGAAACGCAGCCGCAAGACACGAGGCAGGTAGAGAACCCATGCTGCCGCTCGCGAACATTATGGCGAGGAAGGTCCGGACGGCCATCAGCGTGCTGGCGGTCGGCGTCGGGGTGGCGCTGTTTCTGGTCCTCGTGGGCCTGACGAGCATGCTCGGCGAGATTGCGCGGCGGACGACGCGCGTCGAGGCCCACCTGATGGTGTGGCCGGCGTCGGACCAGGTGGTGGTGAGCGGCGGCCTGCCGGCCGAGAAGGTCGAGAAGGACCTCGAGTCGGTGCCGGGTGTGGAGTGCGCCATCCCGGTCCTGAGGTGGCCGTTCAAGATGGCCGGCCGCGTCCAGAACGTGTACGGCATCCGGCCGGAGGACTGGCGGTTCTTCGCCGCGCCCGACCAGATTCTCGACGGCCGCGCGCTCGTGGGCGGATGGGAGATGGTCATCGACTCGCGCCTGGCCGGCGCCGGGGGCTACGAGGTGGGCCAGACCGTCGAGCGGTGGGGCCGGCGTTTCACGATCGTCGGCATCGCACGCGAAGGCGTGGCGGGGCGCGTCTTCATGCCCATCGACACGGTCAGCGAGGCGCTGCAGCAGCGGGGGCGGCGGGCGTCGTTCTTCTACGTCCGCGTCACGGACGCGGCGCAGGTGACGGCGGCGCGGGACGCGATCCGCGAGCGGGGCCTCAACGTGTTCACGATGGACGAGTTCTACGACGTCCTGGCGTCGAGTTTCATGGACATGGATCTGGTGATCGGGTCGGTGGTGTTCGTGGCGGCGTTCGTGTGTTTCCTGGTCATCCTGCTGACGGTGTACACGATGGTGGTGGAGCGGACGCGCGAGATCGGGATCCTGAAGGGCATCGGGGCCTCGCGGCTGCAGATCTTCGGGCTGATCCTGGCCGAGGCGGGGCTGATTGCGGCGGGGGGCATCGTCGTGGGCTTTCTGCTGACGTGGGGCGGGCGGACGATCATCCTGCACCTTCAGCCGCTCTGGACGTGCGAGATTCCGCCGGTGCGTTTCGCGTACGCGGCGGCCCTTGCGGCGGTCGGAACGTTCCTCGGCGCACTGCACCCCGCGATGCGCGCCGCCAACCAGGACCCGGTCGAGAGTCTGAGGTACGAATAGCGGCCGAGGCCGGCCGTCCAAACACGGTGAACATGAGTACGATCCTCGAAACGCGCAGCCTGACGAAGGTGTACCGGACCGACGGCGTGGGCACACCTGCGCTTCGCGGCGTGGACCTGGCCGTCGGACGGGGCGAGTTCGTCTCGATCATGGGGCCGAGCGGGTGCGGCAAGAGCACGCTGCTGTACCTCGCGGGCCTTCTGGCCACGCCGACCGAGGGGACGGTCATCCTGGCGGGGACCGACACGGGTGGGCTGTCGGACGGCGGGCGGACCCGCCTTCGCCGGGCGCATATCGGGTTCGTGTTCCAGCGGTTCAACCTGCTTGGGACGCTCTCGGCCGAGGCCAACGTGGCGCTGCCGCTGCGGCTTCGCGGGATGGCCGTCGGCGACCGGCCGCGCGAGATGCTGCAGGCCGTGGGCCTTGAGGAGAAACGCCGGCGCCGGCCCAACCAGTTGAGCGTCGGCGAACAGCAGCGTGTGGCCATCGCACGGGCGCTCGTGACGCAGCCGGCCGTGCTTCTGGCCGACGAGCCGACCGGGAACCTCGACTCCGAGGCGTCGGACCGTGTCATGGACCTCGTGAGCCGGCTCCACGCCGAGACCGGGCAGACGGTTGTCCTCATCTCCCACAACGAGCAGGTGGCTGCGCGGGCCGATCGGCTCATAAGGATGCGCGATGGGCGACTCACAAGCGAGTGATGCGGCGGCGGGGGAGACGCGGGACCTGCGGCTCCTTCGGCACGAGCGGATCAGCCTGCGCGCGTGGTTTCTGCCGTTCGGTGCGCTGCTCGCCCTGCTCGCCGGCGTGTACGTGACGGGGGGCGAGGGGAGCACGGCGGCAGGGGTGGCGCTCCTGTTCGGGTACCTGAGCCTGGCGTGCACGTTCCTGCCCCTGCCGACGGCGTGGATCGTGATCTGGGCGGCGGCCCCGGCCGAGGGCGGCGGACTGGGCCTGAATCCGTGGCTCGTCGCCACGGTCGGCGCGGCCGGCACCGCCATCGCCAACATGCACGACTATTACCTAGTGACGTTTCTGTACCGGTACCGGCCCGTCCGAAAGATCCGGACGAAGGGGTGGTACAAGCGTGTGGCGGCGTGGTACAACCGGGCGCCGTTCGGGACGCTGGCGGCGGCGTCGTTTCTGCCGATCCCGATCGACTTCGTCCGGCTGCTGGCGATCAGCGAGGGGTATAGCCGGGCGAAGTTCGCCCTCGGCTCGCTCGTCGGGCGCTGGCCGCGCTACCTCCTGTTTGCGATCCTGGCGGAGACGTTCAAACTCGGATGGCAGTGGGTCGTGGGCGTGCTCGGCGCGACGGTGGTATTGGGCCTTTGGCGCGGCCTGCCGGTGCTCGTCGGCCGGATTCGGGCGCTGGCCCGAGATGAAAAGACCGAGGAGGAGACGGCAGAATGAAAAACCACCTGAGCGACCAACGACACGTCGGGCGGTGGGCAGGGGTCGCCCTGGCGGCTCTGTGCCTGGCGGGGGACGCGGCGCCGGCCGCCGATGCACCGGAACCGAAAGCCGAGGCGCCGGCCCCGGCGGCGGACGTGGTCGAAGTGCTCGACAAGATGGACGCCGCCGGCAAGCAGTACAAGACGGTCTGCGCGACGTTCGACTATGAACTGAACCAGACGCTCTACGAGGACATCCAGAAGCGCAAAGGGGAACTCGCGTACCAGGCGCCGAACCTGCTGCGGTTCGAGTTTACGGACCAGCCGCGCGAGACGTTCGTCTTCGACGGGCGAATCCTCTACCACAAGAAGGACCCGACGAAGCAGTTGATCATCTGGGAGATGCGGCTGCCGGGCGAGCCGGCCGTCGAGTCGTTTGAGATCGGCAAGATCCCCTTTCCCCTGCCCTTCGGCCAGAAGAAGGCGGCCGTGCTGAAACACTTCACTGTGTCGCGCGACGCGACGGAAGAGGGGAAGGACAAGGCGAAGCGGCAGGTCCTGTCGCTCGTCCCGAAGAAGGGGACGGACCTGGCGAAGGACTACACGCGGATCCTCTTGTGGATCGACTCGAAGCAGAACCTGCCGACGCGGGCGCGGCTGTACGATACGAGCGAGAACATCACAACCGCCGATTTCCACCACATCGAGACGAACAAGTCAATCGACGCCGACCAGTTCACACGACCCAAAGTGCCGGAGGACTGGGAGATCGTGACGCACGCCAAGGAAGATGGCACCGCGCCGGCAAGCAGGCCGTAGAGCGGTCAACGCTTACCTGTAGCAGTAGCGTGGCGGGCAATCCTGCCCGCCGCGCTACGGTCTTCCGTCACCCTTTGAGTTTGGCGCGGATGGCCTCGGCCTGCTGCTTGAGCGCATCGAAGTCGGCTTCCTTGGCGGGCCAGCGATAGCCGAGGCCGTCACCCTCGACGCGGGGAATGAAGTGGAAATGGACGTGCGGCACGGCCTGGCCGGAGACGCGGCCGTTGTTCTGGAGAACGTTCAGCCCCTCGGCCCCCGTGGTTTCCTGTACGGCCTTCGCCAGGGCGGGCAGGTGCGTGCCGAGGTGGGCCACCTCCTGGGGCGGCATCTCGTGGAGAAACTCGTAGTGCTTCCTGGGGATGAGGAGCGTGTGGCCGTCGGCCAGCGGACCGATGTCCATGAAGGCCAGGCAGAGGTCGTCCTCGAAAACGGTCGTGCAGGGGATCTCGCCGGCGGCGATTTTGCAGAAGACGCAGTCGGACATGGCGAAGCCCTCCGTCACACAGCCTTCCTCAGCACTCCGCGCGGCGGCCTTCCGAGGCCGCCGCAGCACCGCGCAGAGCATCGTACCCGAAGCGCGGGCGCATGAAAAGGGCGCCCGGCAGCGGAAGCGCGGGCACCCCGGGCTACTTCTTCTCTTTTTTCTTCTCTTTTTTCTTCTCTTCTTCCTTCTCGCGTTTCTCGACGAGTTCGAGGCGTGCAAGTTGCGAGGCATCACCGAGGCGGCATTTGGCCAGTTTGACGACGCGGGTGTAACCGCCGGGACGCTCGGCAAACCGGGGCGCCACGTCCTCGCAGAGTTTCTTGGCGGCCGTCTCGTCGTGCAGGCGTGAGGCGACCCGCCTGCGGGCCGCCAGCGTGCCCTGTCGTGCGGTCGTGATGAGGCGTTCGACGAACCGTCGCGCCTCCTTCGCCTTCGGCACGGTCGTGGTGATGGCCTCGTGCTCGATGAGCGCGCAGGCCAGGCTCCTGAGAGTCGCGACTCTGTGGCTGGGGCTGCGGTTGAGTTTGCGTCCGTGCTTGCGGTGCCGCATCGTCAGGCACTCCCTCCTCCGGCCGTAACGCCTTCCAGGTCCATTCCGAGGCTCAGGCCGAGGTCGGCGAGTTTGCGTTTGACCTCGCGGAGGCTCGTCTTGCCGAACGACCGGATGGCCAGCAGGTCCTCCTCGCTCAGTCGGACCAACTGGCCGACGGTCATGATGTTCTCGGATTCCAGGCAGTTCGAGGCGCGGACGCTGAGTTCGAGTTGGGCGATGGGCATCCCGAGTTTGCGTTCGAGTTCCGAGACGTATTCCTCGGCGCCGGCAACGACCTCTTCGAGTTCCTCGGCCTCCTCGACCACCAGTTCCTCACCAAGTTGGAAGTACTCGACAAAGGGGTTGAGGTGCTTGCGCATGATTTTGGCCGCCTCGACCACGGCCATGTCGGGCGAGACGGTTCCGTTGGTCCAGATCTCGAGGACCAGCCGGTCGTAGTTGGTGCGTTGGCCGACGCGGGTGTCCTCGGTCCGGAATCGCACGCGCGAGACGGGCGAGAAGTGTGCGTCTACGGGAATGTACCCGATCTCCTGGTCGCCTTCGGGCGTGCTCTCTTCGGCGGTGACGTACCCGCGGCCCTTCTCGACCCTGAGTTCCATCGCGAATCGCATTTTCTTCGACAGCGTGCAGATCACGTGGTCGGTGTTGACGATCTCGACGTTCGGGTCGGTCTGGATCATCCCCGCCGTAACCGGCCCGGCCTCGGTGGCCTCAAGGCTGACGACGCGCGGCTCGTCGCCTTCGAGACGGACCACGAGTCCCTTGATGTTGAGGATGAGGTCGGTCGCATCCTCGATGACGCCTTCGATGCTTGAGAACTCGTGGAGGACCCCCTCAATCTTGACACCGGTGACCGCGGCACCCTCGAGGCTTGACACCAGAATGCGCCTGAGGCTGTTGCCGATGGTCACGCCGAAGCCGCGTTCGAACGGTTCGGCAATGAACTGCCCGTAGGTCGGTGTCCCGGTCGTGGAGTCCAAGACCACGCGGGTAGGAAGTTCCAGGCCCTTCCATCGTATCCGCATCACGATCTTCGCCTCCTAGCCAGTGCGTTAGCGGCTGCAGAACTCGACGATGAGTTGCTCGTTGAGCTGAACCGAGACGTCCTCGCGCGCCGGCAGTGTCTTGACCTCACCGCGCAGACGGGTCGTATCGGCCTCGAGCCACTGCGGGATGACCCGCCCCTCTTCCTCCGCGATCCACCGTCCGACGAGGTCCCGGCTGACCTTCTTGTCGCGGATCTGGATCACGTCGCCGGCGTTGACTTTCATGCTCGCGATGCCGGCACGGCGGCCGTTGACGTGCACGTGGCCGTGATTGACCAACTGGCGAGCGGCGTTTCGGCTGGGCGCGAAGCCAAACCGGTAGACCACGTTGTCCAGCCGCCGTTCCATCAGGATGAGCAGCCTCTCGCCCGTCGATCCCTTGCCGCGCGCCGCCTCCTCGAAGAAGCGCCGGAACTGCCGCTCCAGAACGCTGTAGTACCAGCGGAGTTTCTGTTTCTCGCGCAGCCGGATGGCGTACTCGCTCGGCCGCCGCCGGCGCCAGAAGTGCATGCCGGGCGGTTTGTTGCGCCACTGCTTCTCGATGGCGCAGCGGGCCGTCTCACACCGCACACCCTTCAGGTACAGTTTCATACCGGCCCTGCGACATCGTCGGCAAACCGGTCCAGTGTATCGTGCCATCCGGTCGTCATACCTCCCAGGATCGGCCCGCTAAACGCGTCGGCGTTTGCGCGGGCGACACCCGTTATGCGGGATCGGGGTCACGTCTTCGATGGCGGTGACTTTGAGCCCCGCCGCCTGAAGCGCCGTGATGGCGGACTCCCGTCCGCTTCCGGGCCCCTTGACCTTGACCTCGACCTCGTGCATTCCCATCTTGATCGCCTTCTGGGCACACGCTTCAGCGGCCCGCTGGGCCGCAAACGGCGTGGACTTGCGGCTGCCCTTGAAGCCGATGGTCCCGGCGGAGTCCTGACACAAGACGTTGCCCGTGGGGTCGGTGATCGTAATGATGGTGTTGTTGAAGGTGGCCTTGACGTGGGCGATGCCTTTGGCCACGCTCCGTCGGACTTTACGTTTCTTAGCCATCTCGTCTCCGTCCAAGCGTCTGCTTCTCTTCGGGCACGCCGTTTCGCAGGCTCTCGACGTGCCGGGGCCGACCCGACTCCTAATGCAGTTCCTTCACGCCCTTCTTGCCGGCCACTGTTTTGCGCGGCCCCTTGCGTGTCCGGGCGTTGGTCCGCGTCCGCTGTCCGCGAACGGGGAGCCCGCGGCGATGGCGCAAGCCGCGGTACGACCCGATGTCGCGCAGGCGTGCGATGTTCTGGAGCATCTGCCGCCGCAGCGCGCCCTCGATGACGTAACTGCGGTCGAGGATGGTGGCAATGTGGCCGATCTCGTCCTCCGACAGGTCTCTCATCCGCCCGTTCGGGTCGATCTGGGCCTCCTTGCAGATCGCCAGGGCGCTGGTCTTGCCGATTCCGTGAATCGCGGTCAGGGCGACCCAGGCGACCTTCTCGGCAGGCACGTCCACACCGGCAATACGTGGCATGGTCTACTTCCTCCTTGCCTTCATCTTCTGGCGCTGTTTGTGGCGCGGATTGCTGCAAATGACCCGCACGACGCCGCAGCGCCGGACGACTTTGCAGTTCTCACAGATTCGTTTGACGCTGGTCCGTACCTTCATAATCGCCTGCCTTGTTACCGTTTGGGGCACCCCCGGCTCATGTCAGCCGGTCCGATACACAATCCGCCCCTTGGCCAGGTCGTAGGGCGAGAGTTCCACCGTTACCTGATCGCCCGGGAGGATACGGATGAAGTGCATCCGCATCCGACCCGACACATGCGCCATCACCTTGTGGCCGTTCTCCAGTTCGACCCGGAAGATGGCGTTGGGCAACGCCTCGGTGACCTTTCCCTCCAATCGGATGACGTCCTTAGGCATCGCCGGACTCATCCTCCCCAAGGTTATCCGGTCCACCGCGTCAGCGGTTCACAGCCGTCACGGCGAACGATAAACGTATCCTCACAATGCGCACAGGGCTTGCCGTCGTCGGTCACGACGGTCCAGCCATCGTCTTTCTCTCGCACGTCTCGCCGCCCCATGTTGACCATGGGTTCAACGGCGAACGTCATGTTCTCGACGAGCAGAAAATCGTCGCGAAGCATGTTGCGGCTGACGTAGTTCGGCACGCGTGGTTCTTCCCACATCGTGGCGCCGATTCCGTGGCCGACATACTCGGTCACGATCGAAAAGCCCGCCCCGGTGACGAGGGCCTCGATCTGCCCCGCCACGGCCGACCAGAGGACGCCGGCCCGGGCCTCGCGGCGGGCGACCTGGAGCGCCTCGTCGGTCGTGGCCACCAGGCGTCGTGTCCGCTCCGGCACGTCGCCGACGGCGAACGTCCGGGCGGCGTCGGCACACCAGCCGTCCTTCTCGACGCCGACGTCGATCGACACGATGTCGCCTTCGGCGATCTCGCGCGGTCCCGGAATGCCGTGAACCAGTTCCTCGTTGAGCGACACGCAGATGTTCCCGGGGTACGTGCGTCCGCCGCGCGGGTGCGGCTGGCCGTGGAAGAGGGCCCTGCCGCCCCGGGCCGTGATGATGCGCAGGGCCTCGGCATCGAGTTCGCCGGTGGTGACGCCGGGCCGGGCCATCTCCTGCAGCCGAACGAGGACCTCGCCCACGACCTGCCCGGCGACCCGCATCTTCTCGATGGCGTCGGGGCTCTTGGGACGAATGCTCATGCCAGGCCGGTCGGCGTCAGCCGCGCTCCACGTTCTTCAATTGTTCAAAGAGCCGTGCCCTGACCTCGTCAGGGGTTCCGCTTCCGTCGGTGCGGATGAGTAACCCGCGCCGGTCGTAGTATTCGATGAGGGGCGCCGTGGCCTCCTGATAGGTGGCCAGGCGCTTCCGCACGGTTTCCGGCCTGTCATCGTCGCGCGTGATGAGCGCGGCGCCGCAGGCCTGGTCGTCGCACACCCCCTCGACCTTCGGAGGGATGTGCTCCGTGTGGTACGAGCGTCCGCACTTCGGGCACACACGGCGTCCCGCCATGCGCCGGACGATGGTTTCCGGGTTCACCTCCAGGTTAACGACGGCGTCGAGCGTGGCGCCGGCGGCGTCGAGTGCCTCATCGAGCGCCTCGGCCTGGGCCTGGGTCCGCGGAAAGCCGTCGAGCAGCCATCCGTCGGCACAGTCGTCGGCGTCGAGGCGTCCGACGACGGCCTTGACCGTTGTCTCATCGGGCACGAGGGCCCCGCTGTCGAGGTACCCCTTTATCTGTTTGCCGAGTTCGGTCTGGGCGGCGATTTCGGCGCGGAAGATGTCGCCGCTCGAAACGTGCGGGATACCGTACTCGTCGGCCACGGCCTTGGCCTGCGTTCCTTTGCCCGCGCCCGGCGGGCCCATGAAGACGAGTCGCACGCTTCGACTGCTCCCATCGCAAAGCCGCGCTCTAGCCGCGGCGTCCCCGTACACGGCCCTCGGCCAGGAATCCCTCGTAATGCCGCATGATCAGGTGCGACTCGACCCGCTGCACGACGTCGAGCGCCACGCTGACAATAATCAAGAGGCCCGTACCGCCCAGAAAACCGGTCATCAGCGTACTGACGCCGGTCAGGCTGCTGATGGTAATGGGCAAGATCGCCACAGCCGCCAGAAACGCCGCCCCGACATACGTGATGCGGTTCATGACCTTTTCGAGGTAGTCGGCGGTCCGTCGGCCCGGTCGCATGCCCGGGATGAAGTTGCCCCAATCGCGGAGGTTGTTGGCCATCTCGCGCGGCTGAAACTGGATGGCCGTCCAGAAGTAGCAGAACACGACGATCAGGGCCACGTAGATGAGCAGGTGCATCAGGCTCCCGTACTGAAACGCCACGGAGATCTCCTGCATGATGGGCCAGAGCCACGGTATACTCTGCGTGCTGGTCGCCAGCATGCCGAACAGGTACATCGGCAGGTACAGGAGGCTGGAGGCGAAGATGACGGGGATGACGCCGGCCTGGTTGACGCGCAAGGGCAGGTACTGCCTCTGGCCGCCGTACATCCGTCGGCCGCGCGTGTGCTTGGCCTGCTGAATCGGGATCCGCCGCTGGGCCTGCGTAATCAGGATCACGCCGACGATCACCGCCACGAACATGACGATGACAAGGAAGACGGTCTCGATGCCGATCTTCTCGGCGGCCCGGAAACTCAGGAATTCGAGCGTCCCGTTCTGGTACAGGTACAGGGCGACGGCGGGCAGGCGGTCCACGATACCGGCCATGATGATGAGGCTGATGCCGTTGCCGATGCCGTACTCGTCCACAAGTTCACCGAGCCACATCAGGAGGATCGTGCCGCTGCACATGGCCGTGATGCAGACGAGGGAGTACATGACGGGGCTGACGTTGCCTCGCCATCCGGTCTCGCTCCCGCCGTAGGCGCCGGTCCTGGCGATGAAGACGGCCTGGATAAGGCAAAGCACGACCGTCAGGTACCGCGTGTATTCGTTGATCTTCTTGCGTCCGCTCTCGCCCTCTTTGGCGAGTTTTTCGAGTTTGGGAATCGCCTGCGTCAACAACTGCAGAATGATCGACGCGCTGATGTAGGGCATGATGCCGAGCGAGAAGAGGAACGGTCCGAAACTACCGCCCGTGATCCGCGCGATGAACGAGAGGTACCCGCCAATGCCCCCGCCGCCCTCCATTCCCGCGCCCGACTGCTCCTGCTCGGCAAAACTCTTGAGAAACTCCGGATGCGTGCCGGGTATGGGCATGTACATACCCGCCCTGTACACGGCGATGATGAGCACCGTGAAGAGGATCTTCCGCCTCAACTCGGGAATCTTAAAGACGTTGATCAGCGACGCGATCACGCTTCGATCACCTCCGCCTTTCCACCGGCCTTCTCAATCTTCTCGGCCGCGCCCGCGCTGAAGGCATGGGCACGCACCGTGAGAGCCGTCTTCAGGTCACCGCGACCGAGCACCTTGAGGCGATACAACCGCCCCTTGATGAGCCTCTTGCCGCGCAGTTCTTTCGGTCCGACGTCGGCCCCTTGGCTGAACCGGTTCAGGTCTTCGACGTTGATCACCGTGACGGGGACGGCCCACCGTGCGTTCGAGAAGCCGCGTTTCGGCAGCCGCCGGAACAGGGGCATCTGGCCGCCCTCGTACGTCATCTTCCGCGAGTAGCCCGCGCGCGACTTGGAGCCCTTGTGCCCCCGGCCGCACGTCTTGCCCTTGCCGGAGCCTATGCCCCGCCCCACGCGTTTGCGGGACCGGTGAGCCTTGGCGCTCTTTTTGACATCGGTCAGGTTCACGTGGCGGGTTCCTCGCTCGCGGTCTCGGCGTCCGCCGCTCGGTCAGGTGCGGCCTCGGGCGCGGGTCCCGGCTGCGGCTGCGTCTCGGGCTCCGCATCGGGTTCCGGTTCGGGCGCCGGCCGGGACTCGTCGGCCGTCCGCGGAACGAGTTTATCGAGGGGCACACCTCGCAGCCGCGCCACGTCTTTGGCATCCTTCAGCCGGGTCAGGCCGTCCATGGCCGCCTTGACCAGGTTGATGGGGTTGCTGCTTCCGAGCGACTTGGTCAGGATATTGCGGATGCCGACCATCTGGCAGACGGCGCGTACGCCGCCACCCGCGATGACGCCCGTTCCGGGCCCGGCCGGCCGCATGAAGACGCGGGCGGCGCCGAACCGTCCCAGGACCTCGTGCGGGATGGTGTCGCCCTTCAACGGGATCCTCGTCAGACTCTTCTTGGCCTCGGCGATGCCCTTCTCGACGGCGGGTGGCACCTCGTTGGCTTTGCCGTATCCGACGCCGACGCGGCCGCGGCGGTCGCCCACCACGGCCAAGGCGCTGAAACTGAACCGCCGGCCGCCCTTGACGACCTTCGCCGACCGGTTGATGGCGACCACCGACTCCTGGAGGTCACTCGCTTCGCCGAAGAACCGTTGCTTTTCCGTAGCCACGCGCCTCTGTCCTCCATCCCCGGCGTGGGGGTGTCGCGTCAAAAGTCCAAGCCGCCCTTTCGCGCGGCCTCGGCCAGCGCCTTGGCGCGGCCATGAAACTTGCGTCCGCCGCGGTCGAAACAGACTGCCTGGATGCCCGCCTCTTTGGCCCGGGCGGCGATGAGTTCGCCAACCTTGGCGGCGGCCTTGCAGTTTCCCGTGCTCTTGAGTTCGCCCTTGATGGGCTCGCTCAACGTGCTGGCCGACGCAAGCGTCCGCCCGGCCACGTCATCGATGACCTGGGCGTAAATGTGCTTCAGGCTGCGATAGACGCACAGGCGCGGGCGGGCGGGCGTTCCCTCGGCCCTGCGGCGGATGCTGTGATGCCGCCGCTTCAGCCGTGCCCGTTTGTGCCTGATATCCGCCATTGGAAATCCTCAGAGGGCTTCGGTGCGCCCTCACCCTTCCTACCCCGGGGCGCCGCCGACAAACGTCTTGCCGGCCTTGCGGCGAATCTGTTCGCCCTCGTACCGCAACCCCTTGCCCAGATACGGCTCCGGCGGCTTGATGTGCCGCACCTCGGCCGCAAACTCACCCACCAACTGCTTGTCGCATCCCTTGACCGCAAACCGGGCGGGCGTATCGTTGCCGCGCGTTGCCGGCACCTCAACAGCCACCTCGATCCCGCCGGGAATCTGCCTCTCCACCGGATGGGCAAAGCCGCACTGGATGACGAGTCTGTTGCCCTGGACGTTGGCCGAATAGCCGGTCCCGTACAGTTGCATGCGGCGTTCGTACCCCTTGGTCACGCCCTCGACCATGTTGGCGATGAGGGCACGCGTCAGACCGTGCAGGGCCCTGTGCCGCCGCTGGTCGTCGGGACGCTCGACGCGGACCTCGTTCTTTTCGCCGTCCACGGTCACGGTCATCCCGTACGGGAACGTCCAGTCGAGCCGGCCGAGCGGCCCCTCGACGTTGACGGTGCGATCCTGGACGGTCACCTTGACCTTGTCCGGAATCGGTACCGGGAGTTTCCCAATTCGCGACATCGTATCCTCTCGGCGCCCCTGCGGGGCCGCTTCTCACCAGACGGTACAGAGCAGTTCACCGCCCACGTTCTGCTTGCGTGCCTGGCGGTCGCTGACCACGCCGCGGGGCGTCGTGTAGATGCCCACGCCCAGGCCGCCAAGAACGGGCGCGACCTCCGACGCTTTAAGGTAGACGCGGCGACTCGGCTTGGACTCGCGTTTCAGGTGCGTGACGACCTGCTCGCCGTCCGGGCCGTACTTCAGGTAGACCCGGATGATCCCCTGCCGCCCGTCCTCGATTTCGTCGCAGCCCTGGACGTACCCTTCGGCCCGCATGACGCCGAGGATGCCGCGGCACGTGTTCGAGGCGAGCACGTCCACCGTGGCCTTGCGGCGCTGGAGGGCATTGCGGATCCGCGTCAGCATGTCGGCGATGGTGTCCTTGTTCACCACGCACTCCTGTCGGTCAAGTTCTACCAGGAAGCCTTGCGTACACCGGGAATCTGGCCCAGGTGGGCCAGGTTCCTAAAGCAGATGCGGCAGATGCTGAACTTGCGGTAGACGGCGCGCGGCCGTCCGCACAGTTCGCACCGCCGAACGCGCCGTGACGTGTACTTCGGCTCCCGATGCGCTTTCAAGCGTTGGGCCTTGGTTGCCATAACGTCTCCGACACAGGTTATCCGTCCCGGCTGAAGGGGAACCCGAAGCCTGCCAGAAGATGCCGGGATTCCTCGTCCGAGCGGCTGTTCGCGATCGCGATCGCGATGTTCATCCCCTGCTGAAACTGAACGTCGTCCACGCGGACTTCCGGAAACACCAACTGCTCGGTCACGCCCATCGAGTAATTGCCGCGACCGTCGAACGCGTTCGGGTCCATGCCCCGGAAGTCGCGGATACGCGGCATGGCCAGGTTGATCAACCGATCCAGGAACTCGTACATCCGCCTGCCACGCATCGTGACCTTGGCACCGACCACCGTCCCCTGGCGGAGGTGGAACGACGCCACGCTCTTCTTGGCCTTCGTCAGCACCGGTTTCTGTCCGGTGATGGTCGCCAGATCCTGCGCGGCGGCCTCGGTGCGTTTCGGCTCGTCGCGCGACTTGCCGAGGCCCATCGAGACGACAATCTTCTCGAGCCGCGGCAGGCTCAGGACGTTCTGCCGGCCCAGTGTTTTCTGGAGCGCCGGCACGATCTCGCTACGATATTGTTCCAGCAGCCTGGTCATGACCGATCACACTTCCCCGAGGTCGGCGCCGCACTTGCGGCACACGCGGAACTTCTTGCCGTTGTCGTCTTTGCGGGCACCGACGCGGACGCCCTTGTCGCACTTGGAACAGACCACGAGCAGGTTCGAGAGTTTGATGGGCGCCTCGATTTCGAGGCGTCCGCCCTGCGGGTTCTTCCGCGAGCGTCTCAGGTGCTTGTACACCCGGTTGACGCCCTCGACGATGGCACGGCCGCGACCGGTATCGACACTGAGCACCCTGGCCCGGGCGCCCTTGTCGTCGCCGGCGATGACCTCCACCGTATCGTCGCGTCGAATATGCATGCTCGTTCCTGCGTGAGTGCGTCAGACCACCTCGCTGGCGAGCGAGACGATCCGCATGTACTGTTTCTCTCTGAGTTCGCGTGCCACCGCGCCGAAGACGCGCGTGCCGCGAGGGTTACCGTCTTTGTCGATCAGCACGACGGCGTTGCCGTCGAATCGGACGAACGAGCCGTCGGCCCGCCGCGTCGGGTACTTGGTTCGGACCACGACGCACCGGACGACCTCACCCTTCTTGGCCTCGCCGCTCGGGGTCGCCTTCTGGACGGACGCGATGACGATGTCGCCGATGCCGGCGGTCCTGCGCGTGTACCCGCCTCGGCGGGTGGATCCGCCGAGCACGCGGATGGCCCGGACCGTCCTGGCCCCGGTGTTATCCGCCACGTCGACCACGCTGTACATCTGAATCATCGAACTCCACTCCCTGCGACCTACGGGGTCGGCGCTTTCTGGGCGTCTTCGGCCCCCTCGTCGGACGGCTCCGGCGCAGGCCCCTCCTCAGGGGGCGCCTCGTCCGCGGACATCTCCTCGGCGGGTGGGGCCGCCTCGGGCGCCTCGTCGGCCGGCACCTGTGCGACAGGCGCCTCGGCCGCCGGCGTTTCCGGCGCCGGTGCTTCGGGCACGACCGCGTCTTCGACGCCCGTCACCAACTGCCCCCCCGGGCCTCGCTCGACCACACCGACCAGTCGCCACCGTTTCGTCCGCGACACGGGACGACACGACACGATCTCGACCGTATCGCCGACACAAGCCTCGTTCGTCTCGTCGTGGACCGCAATCCGCGTGTTCCGCCGGACCATCTTGCCGTACCTCGGATGGCGAAAGCGGCGGGTCACCTGGACCGTCACGGTCCTGGCGGCCTTGTCGCGGATCACGATGCCCCGCAAACGCTGTCGGTTACTGCGCGGTCGGGTCATACGGCGCCTGTCTCCTTGCCCTCGGCGTCGGCCCCGGCGGCCACCTGCCGCTCGCGGAGGATGGTCCGCATCCGGGCGATGTCGCGCCGGGCCTTCCCCAGTTCGCTTGAGACGCTGAGTTCCTCGGTGGCGGCCTGGGTTCGCAGGTCGAACACCTTGCGTTCCAGCGCCTCCAGTTCCTGGAGGATCTGCTCGTCAGACATTTCGCGAATCTCTTGCGGCTTCATCCGATCACCCTTGCCGGGTCACGTCTATTGCGGCCTTGACGGCCGGTCGCCGCCTCAAAGACCCCGGCGACGGTGGACCATCCGCGTGCGGATCGGCATTTTATGTGCCACGCGCCGCAGGGCGTCTCGCGCCAGGTCTTCCGACACACCGCCCAGTTCATAGAGGATTCGCCCCGGCCGCACACACGCCACCCAGTGGTCCGGCTCGCTCTTGCCCTTGCCCATTCGCGTTTCCAGCGGCTTTTTGCTGACGGGCTTGTCGGGGAAGATGCGGACCCACAGTTTTCCCTCGCGGCGTAGGAAGTGTGTGGCGGCCACACGGCCGGCCTCGATCTGCTGGGCCGTAATCCACGCCTGCTCCATCGCCTGGAGGCCGAACTCGCCGAACGCCACAAAGTTGCCGCGTTGGGCTTGGCCCTTCATGCGGCCGCGCTGGCTCTTGCGGAACTTAACCCGTTTGGGCATCAGCGCCATCGGCCGCCTCCTCACCCTTCACTTGATACAGGCCCCTGTAGACCCACACCTTGACGCCGACGACGCCGTACGTGCAGTACGCCTGGGCGAACCCGTAATCGATGTTGGCGTCGAGGGTCTGCAGGGGGACGCTTCCGCGAGTAGTGACCTCGGCCCGGCTCATTTCGGCGCCGCCGAGTCGTCCTGCACAGCGGATCTTGATTCCCTTGGCGCCGGCACTCATGCTGGCATCGACGGCCTGCTTCATCGTCCGGCGGAAGGAGGACCGCCTGGCCAGTTGCTGGGCCACGTTCTCGGCAACCAACTGGCCGCTGAGTTCGGGCTTGCCGATCTCGACGATGTTGACCGTAATGCGCCGTCCGCTGAGTTCCTCGAGTTGCTCGCGAAGCCGGTCGACCTCGGCGCCCTTGCGGCCGATGATGAGGCCGGGCCGGGCCGAATGCAGAATGACTTTGACCTCTTCGCGGGTCCGCTCGATCTCGATCCTGGCGATGGCCGCGAAGCCGTAGTTCCGCTTCACGAAGGAGCGGATACGCTCGTCCTCGACCAGCAACTGGCCGAAGGTCCGCTTGGGCGCGTACCACCGGCTCCGCCACGGCTCGGTGATGCCGATGCGAAAACCGATTGGATGGACCTTCTGTCCCATACGTCGGCTGCCTTATCTGGCGAGGCCTACGGCTTGGCCTCTTCAAGTTCCACGATCAGGTGACACGTGGGCCGCCGCAACACGTCGGCCGATCCGCGCGCCCGTGGCTTCATCCGCTTCAGGACGGGCCCCTGGTCGGCCCGAGCGTCGGCGACGTACAGCAGTTCCAGATCCGCCTCCCGCTCATCGGCGTTCGCCATGGCGCTGCGAAGGACCCTGGCGACCAGTTTGGCCGCACGTCTCGGGCTGAAGTCCAGAACCCGCAGCGCCTCTTCCAGAGGCATGCCCCGGATCATGGACATGACCAACCCCACCTTCCGCGGGCTGATTCGTGCGTATTGATAGCTTGCCCGATACCCCATGTGCTTCCAGCCTCTTGGTTCTCCGGTACGCCGGGCGACGCGAAGCCGCCCAACGTGCCGGTCCACCTTTCAGGTTACGTGCTCGGCGATGCCCTGCGTCCGCTGTGACCGCGGAAGAGCCGCGTCGGCGAGAACTCGCCCAACTTGTGCCCGACCATGTCCTCGGTCACGAACACACGCACGTGCGTCCGCCCGTTGTGGACCATGAAGGTGTGGCCGACGAACTCGGGCACGATCGTCGAGGCCCGGGCCCACGTCGTGATGGGGTCGCGGGCGCCGGAGGCTTCCATCCGCTGCACCTTCCGCAGCAGGTTCACGTCCACATGCGGGCCTTTTTTTGTCGAACGTCCCACGTGTCTCGGACCTTACTTGGGAATCTTGGCTTCACCGTACCGCCTGCTGACGCGGCGCCGAATAATGTGCACGTTGGTGGGGTTGCGGCGGTGCCGGGTCTTTCCACCCTTGGACGGGACGCCCGTGGGTGAACACGGCGGCCTGCCGCCGGACCGTCGTCCCTCGCCGCCGCCCATCGGATGATCGACCGGATTCATCGCAGAACCGCGACTGTGCGGCTTGCGTCCTTTGTGGCGTCGGCGTCCGGCCTTGCCCCATCGGACGGCCTGATGCTCACTGTTGCCGACGGCGCCGATGGTGGCGCGGCAGCGGAGGCCGACGCGTCGCATCTCGCCGCTGGGCAGGATGATGTAGGCCCATTTGCCCTCTTTGGCGCTGAGGGTGGCGGCGCGTCCGGCAGCGCGAACGAGTTTTCCGCCGGAACCCGGCTGCATCTCGATGTTATGGATCGGCAATCCCGCCGGGATGTTGGCCAGCGGGAGGCAGTTTCCGGTCCGCGGTTCCGCCTTCTCGCCGCTCATGACGGTCTGGCCGATCTCCAGGCCCCCCGGGGCGAGGATGTATCGCTTCTCGCCATCGCGGTAATGGATGAGGGCGATGCGGGCGCTGCGGTTCGGATCGTACTCGATGGCCGCCACCTTCCCAGGCACGTCGTCCTTGTCGCGTCGGAAATCGACGATGCGGTACAGGCAGCGATGCCCGCCGCCGCGAAACCGGGCCGTCGTGACGCCCTGGTTGTTGCGGCCGCCTTTGCGGCAGATCCGTTCCGTCAGGCCGCGCTGAGGCCGCTTCTTCGTGAGGTCCGAGAAATCCTGGACGGAGGAGTTCCGCCGTCCGGCACTCGTCGGCTTGTAGTTCCTGACAGGCATCTCGTGTATCCTTCGGCATCCGCTCAGGGCGGTGCCGGGGGCTCCTTAGAACAGGTCAATATGGTCGTCGGGATGCAGCGTGACGACGGCCTTTTTCATGCCGGCCGTGCGTCCCCGCGTGTAGCGGTACCGCCGCACCTTTCCGCGACGCTTCAGCGTCCGGACTTTCAGGACCCGGACTTCGTAAATCTGCGCGACGGCCTCGCGAATCTGCTGCTTGTTGGCGCGCCTGTGCACCTGGAACGCGTACTGGTTGACCGTCTCGTTCTGGATGGTCCCCTTCTCGGTAATCAGCGGCTTGATGACCACCTGATACGGGTCCATCAGTTCTTCCTCGATTCCAGCATCGCCTCGAAGGCCGTCCGCGTAAACACAACGCGGTTGGGCCAGAGGACGTCGTACGCATTCAAGTCGGCAACCTGGCGTACGCGGACGCGCGGCAGGTTACGGGCGGACTTATACAGGACCGTCTCTCCGGCGGGGAGCGCCAGCAGGCACGTTCGCTCAACGCCGACGGCCTTGAGGGCGTCAGCCACCTCGCGCGTCTTGGGCTCTTCGAGTGCCAGGCCGTCGAGGACGATGATCTCGGCGTCGAGCAGGCGCGCAAGCATGGCGCTGTCAAGGGCCTGGCGGCGCATCTTCTTGGGCATTCCCACGCCGAAGTCCCGCGCCTTCTTGGCGAAGGTCATGCCGCCGCCGCGGCGAATGGGATTGCGGATGCTGCCCATGCGTGCCCGGCCCGTGTGTTTCTGGCGAAAGATCTTGCGCCGCGCGCCGTGGACCATGCCGCGACTCTTGGTGGTCGCCGTGCCACAACGCCGGTTCGCCTCGTGTCGGCGGACCGCCAGACGGAGCACGTCCATGCGGACCTTGCTGCCGAACCAGGCCTCATCGACCTCGATTCGGCCGGCATCGCCGCCGTCCGGGTTGTATACCTTGACTTCGATCATGGTGCCTTCGGTTTCTTCCTTCGGCTAGGCCTTGGCGGGGCCCACCTTGCGAGCGCTGCGGACGACGACGTACCCGCCATTGGGTCCCGGCACGCTGCCCTTGACCACAAGGAGGTTGGCGTCGGTATCGACCTTCATGAGCGTGAGTTTTTCGGCGGTCCTCTTCTCGTGGCCCATATGGCCTGCCATGCGTTTCCCCTTGGCCACCCCTCGACCGGGGATGCCGGACCCGCGGCCGATGCTGCCGGCGGAGCGGTGCTTGCGTTCGGTGCCGTGACTGGCCCCCTGTCCTTTGAAACCGTGGCGTTTCATGACCCCCGCGAAGCCCCGGCCCTTGGAAACGCCGGTCACGTCCACGAGGGCAACGCCGTCGAACTCGGCGACGGTCACCGTGGCGCCAGGTTCGTAGTTCTCGACTGCATCGGTCCGGTACTCACGGACCAGGCGTTTGCCGCGGGCGCCGGCCTTCTTGACGTGCCCCGCCATGGGTCGGGACACCTTGCGGTCGGGCAGGTCGCCGAATCCAAGTTGCACGGCGTTGTAGCCGTCCGTCTCGACGGTCTTGACCTGAAGGACCTGGCACGGTCCGGCCTCGATGACGGTGACGGGCATTTGCCTGCCCTGGTCGTCGTAGAGGCTGGTCATTCCCACCTTTTTTCCGAGTATGGCCGGCATGGGTCAGGCCTTGATCTTGATGAAGACGCCCGCGGGCATGTTGAGTTTGTTGAGTGCATCGACGGTCTTGGCCGTGGGTTCCTCGATATCGATCACGCGTTTGTGGGTCCGGATTTCAAACTGCTCGCGGCTCTTCTTGTCAATGTGTGGCGACCGAAGGACGGTGTAGCGTTCGATGCGCGTCGGCAAGGGGATCGGCCCCTTGACGCGTGCGCCGGTCCGCTTGCTGGTCTCAACGATCTCGGCCGCGCTCTGGTCGAGGACGCGGTGGTCATATGCCTCCATGCGGATTCGTATTCGGTCACCTACCATGCGTCGTCCCTGGCCGCTTGTGTGGGCCGCTGGTGCAAAATGACACTATGCCCCCGACGGCGGTCGCCGGCCCAACGCGACGGACGTCGGCCGCTGTGCACTCCCCTCGCCTCGCCGGCCGCCAAGACCGGCGGTTTTTAACGTCGAGAACCGACAGTTTATCAGCCGCCAAAATCCTGTCAACTCCTTTCCGGACAAAAATCCCGGTTTTTCGCCCCGGATGCCGGGCGCCCCCCAATGCCGCCCGCCGCTGGATCGCCGCTGAGCCCGGTTTTTCGCCCCGGATGCCGGGCGACCCCCCTGTCGTCCCACAAAAAGGCTATGCCAGCAGCGTCTTCGCCACATCATCGGGAACCACCGCATAGTGCGACGGCTCCATGGAGTAGGTCGCCCGGCCCTGCGTCAGGCTCCGGACCGTCGTCGCATACCCGAACATGGCCGCCAGGGGGACCACCGCCGTGATGACACGCGTGGTGCCCCTGAGTTCGGTATCCCGGATTTCGGCCCGGCGCGACATGAGGTCGGCCGACACGTCGCCGAAATACTCGTTTGGCGCCACCACTTGGAGCCGCATGATCGGTTCGAGAAGCCGGACCCCCACTTTTTCAACGGCCTGCGTAAGTGCGATGGCGGCGGCGGCCTCAAAGGCGACCTCGGAGGAGTCCACGTCATGGTACCTGCCGTCGGTGACGGTCACGCTCACGTCGATGAGCGGATACCCCGTCACGATGCCCGAGGCTGCGGCCTCGCGGATGCCGCGTTCGACGCTCGGGAGGTATTGCTGAGGGATGGCCCCGCCCTTGATGCCGAAGCGGAAATCGACGGGGTCGGCCTCCAGATCGCCGCTGGGGCGGGGCTCCACACGGATCATGACGACGCCGTAATGACCCCGGCCGCCGGTCTGACGGATGAACCGCCCCTCGGCCTCCACCGCCCCGCGGATCGTCTCGCGATAGGAAACGCGTGGCCGTCCGACCTTGACGTTCAGGCGGAAGTCGCGAAGCATCCGGTGAATCAGGACCTCCAGGTGCAGTTCACCCATGCCGGCGATGAGCGTCTGGCCGGTCTCCGGATCGACACGAAACTCGAAGGTGGGGTCCTCACGCGTCAGAACACCAAGCACCTCGGCCAGGCGCTGACGGTCCTCGCTGGTCAACGGTTCGATGGCCATGGCGATGACCGTCCTGGGGATGCCGAGTTTTTCGAGCGCAACGGGATGGCGTGTGTCGGACAGGGTATCGCCCGTGACGGAGCTGCGGAGTCCGACCAGTGCCACGATGTCGCCGGCCGAGACAACGTCTTCACGGATGCGGTCGTCGGCGTGCATCCGCCAGATGCGCTGGACGTTCTCCTTCTTGTCGCGTGCCATGTTGAGGACGCGGCTGCCGGCCTTCAGGCGTCCGCGGTAAAGGCGGACCCAGTGGAGGTCGCCATGGGCGTCGTTGGCGATTTTGAAGACGAGTCCGACAAACGGGCCGTCGGGGTCGGGCTCGATCTTGACCTCTTTCAGTTCGCCGCCGCGCTTCTCGGGCGCGTGCCCCGTCACGGCACCCACCTCGATGGGGTTGGGCAAGTAGTCGCAGACGGCGTCCATCAGCCGTTGAATACCCTTGTTCTTGAGCGCCGAGCCACACAGAATGGGTATGAGTTTCGACCGGACACAGCCGGTACGGATGGCGGCAACGAGTTCCTCGACGCTGACCGTGTGCTCATCGAGGTAGCGTTGCATGAGATGGTCGCAGAAGTCGGCGGCCTTCTCGATGAGTTCCTCGCGGGCCAGTTCCGCCATCGGCAGAAGGTCTTCCGGGATGTCGGTCTCGTCAACGCTGGTGCCGAGGTCGTTGCGGTAGTAGAAGGCCCTCATCCGCACCAGGTCGATGATGCCGTCGAACTCGGCACCGCTGCCGATGGGCAACTGCACGGGGACGGCGCCCTCGTGGAGGTGATGGCGGATCTCGTGAACAACGCGTTCCCAGTCCGCACCGACGCGGTCGAGTTTGTTGATGAACGCCAGCCGCGGCACGCCGTACCGGTCGGCCTGGCGCCAGACCGTCTCGCTCTGTGCCTCGACGCCGCCGACGCCGCAGAACACGACGACGCACCCGTCCAGGACGCGCAGCGACCGTTCGACCTCGATGGTAAAATCGACGTGCCCGGGCGTATCGATGAGGTTGACGGTGCATCCCTTCCAGGGCAGCGTGGTGGCGGCCGCGTGGATGGTGATGCCCCGTTGCTGCTCCTCGGGGTCGTAGTCCATGACGGCGGTCCCGTCGTGGACCTCGCCCATCTTGTAGGTCTTGCCGGCGTAATAGAGAATGCGCTCGGTGACCGTGGTCTTGCCGGCATCGATGTGGGCGGCGATGCCGATGTTGCGGATGGTCGAAAGTTCGGTCGTGCTCATCGTTTCGTTCTTCGTCGGCGCGTGGTACCGCGTCCGCCGTGAACCGGGATCGCCGCCTTTGCCGCAAGGCGGCCGGACGCTCGTCAACCGGACGTGCCCAAAAGAGGAGGGGCCTGCAGACGCCGGTCGCTACAGACCCCTGTCACTGTCACCATGCGAAGTGCGCGAAGGCTTTGTTGGCCTCGGCCATTCGGTGGACGTTCTCCCTTGTGGTGATGGCGGCCCCTTCCTTTTTGTAGGCAGCCATGAGTTCCTCGGCCAGACGCTGGGCGAAGGGGCGGCCCTTCTTTTCGCGGGACGCATCGAGAATCCAGCGGATCGCCAACGAGAGGCGCCGTTTCTGGTTGACCTGCATCGGCACCTGATACGTGGCGCCGCCGACACGCTTGGACCGGACTTCGATGTGCGGCTTGACGTTGCCGACGGCCTGCTCGAAGACCTCGAGGGGCGGGGCGTCGGCGATCTTGGTTCCGATGACGTCCATCGCATCGTAGAAGACGCGCTGGGCGACCCCCTTCTTGCCCTGCCACATCATGCAGTTGATGAACTTCTGGACCAGTTCGCTCTTGAACTTCGGGTCCGGTTTCAGGTGCGTGTGGCTGGCGGTAAACTTCTTATAGGCCATGGCGATTGTGTCTCCGAAGCGGCCCGGCAAGACGCGCTGGCGTTCGGGCCGCGGCTAGAAAACGCTATTTACCTTTCTTGGCGCCGTATTTGGAGCGTCCCTGCTTGCGGCCGTCCACGCCAAGCGCGTCGAGCGTGCCACGAACGATGTGGTACCTGACGCCCGGCAGATCGCGGACGCGGCCACCCCGGACCAGGACAATGCTGTGTTCCTGGAGATTGTGATCGACGCCCGGGATGTAAGCCGTGACTTCCTTGCCGTTCGAGAGGCGCACCCGTGCGATTTTGCGCAGGGCCGAGTTCGGCTTCTTCGGCGTCTGCGTCCGGACAAGCGTGCAGACACCGCGGCGCTGCGGGTTGCGCTCCAGTGCCATGCTCTTGGACTTGTTCCGGTGCCGCTTGCGTCCCTTGCGGACAAGTTGATTGATCGTCGGCATCTTGCCTTCTCTCCGTTCGGCTGGTCACCCTGAGATCTCACATTGCATCCGCCTGGCGGCCTTCCCAGTCCGCCAGGAAGTATCGCGACACCTTTCGCGGCTGCCTGGGAAAGGCCGCCGCGCGGCTCGTCGCACGGCAGACCTACTGTCCCTCCAAGGGATGACGGACCTCGGTGCCCACGGCGGGCAACTCCTCGACCAGGGTCTCCACCGTCGGGACCGGTTCGGCATGCAGCCGTACCATCGATTCCAGAAGCGGCTTGAAGCCGGTGCCGGCGGGGATGAGGTGCCCGAGGACCACGTTTTCCTTCAGGCCGATGAGGGGGTCCACCTTGCCCGCCAGTGACGCCTCGGTCAGCACCTTGGTCGTCTCCTGGAAACTGGCGGCCGAGAGGAACGACTCGCTCTGCAGGCTCGCCTTGGTAATACCCAGGAGCATCGTCTTGGCGGTGGCGGGTTTGGGCCGCTTCTTCTTCGGCGGTTCGCCCCCGCCTTGCTCGGCGATGGCGGCGGCCTCCTCGAACTCGCTCTTCAGGACCAACTGGCCCTCCTCGAACTCGGTGTCGCCCGGGTCGGCCACCTTGACCATCTGGCCGAGGTGCTCGTTCTCGTTGCGGAACCTGAACTTATCGACGACCTCGCCGGGCAGGAACGACGTGTCGCCCGGCCGCTCGACGCGGACCTTGCGGAGCATCTGCGAAAGGATCATCTCGATGTGCTTGTCGTCGATGCCCTGCTTCTGCGACCGATAGACGTTCTGGACCTCGCGGAGCATGTACTTGTGGAGTTCGGCCTCGCCGGAGATGCGGAGGATATCGTGCGGGACCAACGGACCGTCGGTCAACTGGTCGCCGGCGTGGACGACGTCGCCTGTGTGGACCCGCAGGTGCCGGTCGTGCGGGACGTAGTGCTCCTTCTCGATCTCCGACTCGGGGTTGCGGACGATGATGGTCATCTTGCCGCGCTTCTTCTCCTGCGAGAGTTCCACGACGCCGTCGATCTCGCTCATGACGGCGGGTTCCTTGGGTTTGCGTGCCTCGAACAGTTCGGTGACGCGAGGCAAGCCGCCGGTGATGTCCTGCGTGCCGCCGACCTCTCGCGGCCGGCGAGCCAGCAGCGTGCCGGGCATGACCTTCTGGCCCTCGGTGACCTCGACGTACGTTCGGGCGGGGATGTAGTGGAACTCGAGGATCTTGGCCTTGGCATCCTCGATGATGACCCGGGGGTGCAGTTCGCCCTTGTGCTCGACGACGAGCCGCCGCGTGAACCCGGTCCGGTCCTCCTCCAGGCGCATCGTCTCGCCGTCAACGAGGTCGGCGTATCGGACGAGTCCCTTGTCCTCGGCCAGAATCGGGGCCATGTAGGGGTCCCACTTGCAGAGGATCTCGCCGGCCTTGACGGTCTTGCCGTCGTCCTTGATGAGCGTGGCGCCGAGCGGGACGGCAAGGCGTTCCAGTTCGCGGTCCTTGTCGTCGAGGACAACGATCTCGCCGCCATGCTTCAGACTGATGGTGTGCGTGCCTTCCTCGTCCTTGACCTTGACGTTGCGGATGTCGTGGTACCGCACCGTGCCGGACTGGGTGGCCCGGTGCTCGCTCTGAAGCACGGCGCGGTGAGCCGTGCCGCCGATGTGGAAGGTCCGCATCGTCAGTTGGGTGCCCGGCTCGCCGATACTCTGGGCGGCGATGATGCCGACGGCCATGCCCTGCTCAACCAGTTTGCCGGTCGAGCGGTCCACGCCGTAGCACTTGGCGCAGCAACCGAGCGACGCTTCGCACGTCAGAGGACTGCGAACCCGGAGGCGGTCGATGCCGAGTTCCTCGATGCGTACGGCTGCGGCATCGGTGATGATCTCGCTCTCCTTGACGACATACTGGTCGGTCAAGGGATCGACGATACTCTGGGCGGCGACGCGGCCGACGTTCGCGTCGGCCAGAGACCGGTCTACCTCGGCGCCCTTGTACCAGACTTCCTTCTCGATGGAGTTCAAGGTGCCGCAGTCGTCTTCCGTGATGATGACGTTCTGGGCCACGTCGGCGAGTTTCCGGGTCAGGTAGCCCGAGTCGGCGGTCTTCAGCGCGGTGTCGGCCAAACCTTTGCGGGCGCCGTGCGTCGAAGAGAAGTACTCCAGCACGGTGAGGCCCTCG
The DNA here is from genome assembly GCA_035529015.1 of Phycisphaerae bacterium. Classification (GTDB taxonomy): domain Bacteria; phylum Planctomycetota; class Phycisphaerae; order FEN-1346; family FEN-1346; genus JAUVZF01. Next base: position 25,710 of record DATKXP010000314.1, read on the forward strand.
CGGAAGTTGGCCCGAATGGGCGTCTCGATGATGCGGCCCGACGGCTTGGCCATCAGACCGCGCATGCCCGCCAACTGACGCACCTGGTCGATGCTGCCGCGCGCCCCGGAGTGCGTCATCAGGAAGATGGGGTTGAGGCGTGGCTTCCCGCCGCGCGTGTCGTGCTCCAGTTCGTGCATCATCTCGTGGGTGACGAGTTCCCTCGCGTGGGTCCAGGCGTCGATGACCTGGTTGTAGCGTTCGCCGTCGGTGATGGCGCCGGCGTCGAAGGCGCGGTTGATGCGGTCCACCTCTTTCTGCGTCCCTTCGAGGATTTGGCGTTTCTGCTCGGTCGGCACGCGCAGGTCGTCGGTGGAGAACGAGAGACCCGCCAGCGTGGACCATTTGAACCCCAGTTCCTTGATGTGGTCGAGGACGGCGATGGTGGCGGCCTTTCCGAGCAGGCGATAGCAGTCGCTGATGACTTGACTGGTCCCCTTCTGGACCATTTCGAGGTTGTAGAACGGCATGCCGTCGGGCAGGACGTCGTTAAAGATGATGCGGCCGACGGTCGTCTCGACGCGGGGGCTCTCCGGCTCGGTCTCGATACCATCGAGGACGGCCAGTTTCATCCCTTCGGGCAGGCGGACCTGGATCGGCGCCTGGAGGTCGATCTTGCCGTGCGCATGGGCGGCCATCGCCTCGTGGAAGTCCTTGAAGGTCTTCCCCTCGCCCTTGAGGCCGGGGCGCACGACGGTCAGGTAGAAGCAGCCGAGCACGATGTCCTGGCTGGGGCTCATGATCGGCTTGCCGTGGGCCGGGCTGAAGATGTTGTTCGTGCTCATCATCAGGATGCTGGCATCGACCTGCGACTCGATCGACAGGGGCAGGTGGACGGCCATCTGGTCGCCGTCGAAGTCGGCGTTGAAGCCGCGGCAGACGAGCGGGTGGATCTTGATGGCGTTGCCCTCGATGAGCACGGGCTCGAACGCCTGGATGCCCATGCGGTGCAGCGTGGGCGCGCGGTTCAGCAGCACGGCGTGCTGGTGGGTGACCTCTTCGAGGATGTCCCATACCTCGCGGTCGGCGCGTTCGATCATGCGTTTGGCGCTCTTGATGGTGTCGGCGTAGCCAAGGTCCTTGAGGCGTCGGATGATGAACGGCTGGAAGAGTTCGAGGGCGATCTTCTTCGGCAGGCCGCACTGATGGAGTTTCAGTTCGGGGCCGATGACGATGACGCTTCGAGCGGAATAGTCCACCCGTTTGCCGAGCAGGTTCTCGCGGAACCGCCCCTGTTTGCCCTTGATCATGTCGGTCAGGGACTTCAGCGGCCGGTTGGAGGAGCCGAGGACGGGCCTGCGGCAGCGGGCGTTGTCGAACAGGGCGTCTACGGCGGCCTGAAGCATCCGCTTCTCGTTGCGGATGATGACCTCCGGCGCGTTCAGGTCCACCAGTTTCTTCAGCCGGTTGTTGCGGTTCATGATGCGCCGGTACAGGTCGTTCAGGTCGCTGGTCGCGAAGTTCCCCGAGTCCAGAAGCACCAGGGGCCTGAGGTCCGGCGGAATGACCGGAATGACGTCCAGCACCATCCAGTCCGGCTGGTTGCCGGATTCGCGCAGTTGCTCGACGAGTTTCAGGCGTTTGGTGATGTTCTTGATCTTCTGCTTGGAGCGGGTGTTGCCGAGGTCTTCACGGAGGCTTTGCGAGAGGACGGCCAGGTCAATCCGCTGGAGCATCTTCTTGACGGCCTCGGCGCCCATGTCGGCGTCGAACTCGGCGCCGTACTTCTCGCGGGCCGCGCGGTAATCCTCCTCGGTCAGCAGTTGCCGAGGCTTGAGCGGCGTGGGACCGGGATCCACCACAATGTAGTCCTGGAAATAGACGACCTTTTCCAGATCCGACACCTTCATGTCGAGCAGCGCCCCCAGACGGCTGGGCATCGCCTTGAAAAACCAGATGTGGACCACCGGGGCCGCCAGGTTGATGTGCCCCATCCGTTTGCGGCGAACGCGGCTGTGAGTCACCTTGACCCCGCAACGGTCGCAGATCATGCCTTTGTGTTTCGTGCCCTTGTACTTGCCGCAGAAACACTCCCAGTCGCGTTCCGGCCCGAAGATCCGCTCGCAAAAGAGGCCGTCTCGCTCGGCCCGGTAGGTCCGATAGTTGATCGTTTCGGGCTTGCGCACCTCACCGAACGACCAACTGCGAATGTCGTTGGGGCTGGCGAGCGTGATCTTCACGCTGCCGTAATCGTTGATCTTGTCGTAAATGCTACTGTCAATCGCCATTGCGATCGGCTCCTCCAGTTTCTGGATCGAGCGCGGACACCGTCACCGTTTACAGCCGCTTCTTCTCCAGCTGGATATTCAGACACAGGCCCTTGACTTCGTTGCAGAGCACGTCGAACGAGACGGGCGTGCCGGCCTCGAGGGTGTTGCGTCCCATGACCATCGACTCGTAGATCTTGGTCCGCCCTTCGACGTCGTCGCTCTTGACGGTCAGCAGTTCCTGGAGGATGTAGGCGGCGCCGTAGGCTTCGAGGGCCCAGACCTCCATTTCACCGAACCGCTGCCCGCCCGACCGCGCCTTGCCCCCGAGGGGTTGCTGGGTAATCAGGCTGTACGGGCCGGTGGCGCGGGCGTGGACCTTGTCGTCCACCAGGTGGTGCAGTTTCATCGCGTAGATGTAGCCGACCGTCACGCGCTGGTCGAACGGCTCGCCGGTGCGTCCGTCGTGGAGGGTGATCTTGCCGTCGCGCGGCAGACCGGCGTCTTCGAGGAGGTCATGGATCGTATCCTCCTTGCACCCGTCGAAGACCGGGCAGATGGCCTGGAATCCGAGCACGTTGGCGGCCCAACCCAGGTGCGTCTCGAGAATCTGCCCGACGTTCATGCGGCTGGGCACGCCAAGCGGATTGAGCAGGATCTCGACCGGCCGCCCGTCCGGAAGGAACGGCATGTCCTCGACCGGCAGGATCCTTGCGATGACGCCCTTGTTGCCGTGTCGGCCGGCCATCTTGTCGCCGACGGCCAACGTCCGCTTGGTGGCGATCCAGACCTTGACCATTTCGAGGACGCCGGTCGGCAGTTCGTCGCCGCGCTTCAGCCGCGCCACCTGCCGTTCCTTCTCGTCGAGCATTTCCTGAATCTTGGGCCACTCGCGTTGGACGACCGCGCGGCCTTCCTCGTACGACTGGGAACGCGTCTGGATCTTCCCGTAATCGAAGCCCTCGACCTGGGCCAGCACCTCCGAGTCCACCTCGGGGGCGCCGTACTCGATGCCCGTCTCCGGATCCACGATCTTGGTTCGCAGGATGCTGTTGAGCGTCTCGACGAGCGTCCGGAACGCCTCGATGATACGAGCGTTCATCTCTCTGGAGATGCGTCGGGCCTCCCGGCTGCGGCGTCGGCGTTCGGCCTCCGAGAGGTGGGCGACGCGGCTGTACTTCTCGGCCCCGATGACGATGCCCTCGGTGCCGGCCGGCACGACGAGCGAGTCGTTCTTGACGTCCTCGCCGGCGCGGCCGAAGATCGCGTGCAGCAGTTTCTCTTCGGGCGACAGTTCCGTCTTCGACTTCGGCGAGACCTTTCCGGCGAGGATGTCGCCGGGCTCCACGCGTGTACCGACGCAGATGATGCCCTCGGCGTCGAGATGCCTCAACTGCCGCTCCGAGACGTTCGGGATATCGCGTGTGAACTCCTCGCGCCCCAGTTTCGTCTCGCGGACCTCGACGTCGAACTCGTCGATGTGGATGCTCGTGAACCGATCGTCCACGAGCAGGCTCTCGGACACCAGGATGGCGTCTTCGAAGTTGAACCCGTCCCACGTCAGGAAGGCGACGAGGACGTCGCGGCCGAGGGCCAGTTCGCCGTCGCACGTGGCGGGGCCGTCGGCCATGACCTGGTTCCGCTTGACGTGCTGGCCGAGCGAGACGATCGGCTTCTGGTTCAGACACGTCCGTTCGTTCAGGCCGACGAACTTGCGCAGTTTGTACTCCTTCTCCCACCCGTCGCGGTTCTCGACGACGATTCGCTCGGAATCGACGTACGTGACCGTCCCGGCCTCCTCGGCCCGTACGACCATCCCCGAGTTTTCGGCCACGGGCCGCTCCATGCCGGTGGCCACAATGGGCGGCCTCGGGAGCAAAAGCGGCACGGCCTGGCGCTGCATGTTCGATCCCATCAGCGCCCGGTTGGCGTCGTCATGTTCGAGGAACGGGATCAGGCTGGCCGAGACGCCCACCAACTGCTTCGGGCTCACGTCCGCGTACTCGACCTCACCGGCCGGGACGCGGCGGAAATCGGCGGCGCGGCGAGCCACCACGGCGTCGGCCGTAATCCGCCCGCGCGTGTCGGTCGCGATGTCGGCCGGCGCCAGCGTATGCTGGATCTCCTCGTCGGCCCGCATGTACCGGACGTCGCCGTTCACCTTGCCGCGGTGCACCCGCCGGTAAGGCGTAATCAGGAAGCCGTACGGGTCCACGGTGGCGTAGATGCCCAACTGGGCGATCAGGCCGATGTTGGTCCCTTCGGGGGTCTCGATGGGGCAGATGCGGCCGTAGTGGGAGACGTGGACGTCGCGGACCTCGAAGCCGGCGCGTTTGCGGTTCAGGCCCCCGGGCCCGAGGGCGCTCAGGCGCCGTTCGTTCGCGAGTTGCGCGAGCGGGTTGGTCTGGTCCACGACCTGCGACAGTTCGCTGCGGCCGAAGAAGAACTCAATCGAGGAGGACACGCTCTTGGAGTTGACGAGGGTGCGCGGCGTGAGGTCCTTCGGGTCCTTGAGGCTCATCCGTTCCTGGACGGTTCGCCTCAGTTTCAGGAATCCCTTTCGGACCTCGTCGCCGGCGAGTTCGTCGATGGTCCGGAGGCGCCGGTTCCCCAGGTCGTCGATGTCGTCGAGGAATCCCTCGCCGCCCCGCAGGTTCAGGATGTAGCGGATGCACTCGATGAAGTCCTCGGGGCGCAGCGTCATCTCGTCTTCATCCACGGTGGTGGCGAACTTGCGGTTCAGGCGGAACCGGCCGACCCGCCCCAGGCGGTACCGGTTGACGTCGTAGAACTTCTCCTGGAACAGTTGCTTGGCCTTGTCGAGGTTCGGCGGGTTGCCGACGCGCAGCCGCCCGTAGATGTAGAGCACGGCTTCGTCGTAGTTGGTCGTCTTGTCCTCGGCCAGGGTGTTGAGGATGAGGGGGTCGCACTGCGGGTCGGCGACGACGTCGAGCTGCTTGATTGCCGAGTTGCGGATCGTGTCCCACGTCTCGCCGATCCTCTGACCGGCCTCCAGGACGATCTCGCCGGTCCCCTTGTCCACGACGGGCGAGACGACGTACATGTCCTGGATGGGCGTGCCCCGCTTGACCTGGGTAAGGCGGAGCATCTTGGTGTCGTAGAAGAGGCGGATGAGGGTTTCGGTGTCGGCGTACTTCGGGTCCATCGCCCGCAGGAACGCCGTGACGGGGATCTTGGACGACTGGTCGATCCGCATCTGGAGCACGTCTTTCTTGGAGACGTTGATCTCGATCCAGGACCCGCGTTCGGGGATGATGCGGCAGGAGTGGAGTCGCCGGTCGCCGGCCTCCAGTTCCATCGAGAAGTCCACGCCGGGCGAGCGGTGCAACTGGCTGACGATGACGCGTTCGGCCCCGTTGATGATGAACTCGCCCCCGCCCATCATGATGGGCAGTTCGCCCACGTACACCTCTTCCTCGATCGGCGCGTCGTACGCCTTGCCGCTCAGACGCACCGTGATCCGGAACGGACGCCCGTACGTGAGGCGCAAGGCCCGGCATTGGTCGGGCGTGTACCGCGGCCGGCCCAGCCGATACGAGACGTAGTCCAGGCGCAGCGACCCGTCGTAACTGGTGATCGGGAACACCTCGCGCAGGACCGCCTCCAGGCCATGGTCGTGGCGCCGGTCGGGTTCGTCGTCCAACTGGAGGAACCGGGCGTACTTCTCGGTCTGGATCTCCGTCAGGCTGGGGATCTCCAGGACCTCCCCCACACGGCCGAAATTGCGACGCTGCGTGTCGTTCACCTTGTCACCTCAACACACGAGGTTCGTTCGAACGGGTTTGCGTGGCTCCGCCGGTCACGTGCCATGCCGGGGCACGTGACCCGCTGCTCTCCCAACGGGACGCTGCGCGCCGCAGCGGGCTCGCAGGATGCCGCCCAGCCCACGCGCTGCTTCCGCAGCGGGCTCGCAGGATGCCGCCCAACCCACGCGCTGCTTCCGCAGCGGGTTCGAGAGACGCGGCGCAGGCCGTTACTTCAACTCCACCGACGCGCCGGCGGCTTCGAGTTTGGCCTTCAACTGTTCGGCCTCGTCCTTCGGGACACCTTCGCGGACGGCCTTCGGAGCGCTTTCGACGAGGTCCTTGGCTTCCTTCAGGCCGAGGCTGGTGATCTCGCGGACGACCTTGATGACGGGGATCTTCTTGTCCCCGGCGCCGGTCAGGACGACGTCGAACGCGTCCTTCTCCTCCTCGGCCTCCGCGCCGGCCCCCGGCGCGGCCGCAACCATGCCGATCGCCACCGGCGCCGCGGCCTTGATGCCGTGCACCTCTTCAAGGTAGTCGCCGAGTTCCTTGGCCTGAAGGACGGTCAGGCCGACGATCTTGTCGCCGAGGTCTTTGATCTTCTTGTCCCAGGTCCGCTCCTCGGTTGTTTGGGCTGCCTCTTGAGCCATTGCTACTTACCTCCGTTGATGGGTACCTGCCCCGCCCCTGCGGCAGGGCGTCTCTGCCACGCTATGGTTCCGTGGGCGCCTGTTGGGGCGCCGGGGGCTCCGGTGCCCCGTCGTTATCTGTGGTTGCGTCCGCCTTCGGTTCCTCTGGTTCGACCTCTTGTTGCGGCGTCTCGTCGTCGGCGGGTTCCTGGGGCGCCGGTTCTTCGGCCGGGGCGTCCTGCTCGGCCGCATCGGCGGACGTCTCAGGCTCGTCGGCGGAGGTCTGCGGCCCGATCTCGCGGATCTGGGCCGCCAACCGGCCGCCCATCGCCATGACGGCCGCCGCGACGCGGGCGGCCTGACCGATGGCCTTGCCGATGGCCAAGCCGATGAGTTCTTCGCGGCTAGGCAAGTCAGAGAGGGCCTGCATCTGCTCCGCCGAGAGGACCTCTCCGTCGCTGACGCCGCCGCGGATCTCGAGTTCGGCGAGCGTCTTGGCCTCGGCCCTGAGGACCTTGGCGATGTCCACGATGCCCTCGCCGCCCCAGAGGATCGTGCTGGGTCCGTCGAGCAGCGTGTCGATTCCCTTGAGGCTCCCGGCGGCGAGCGCCCGCCTGCCCAGACGGTTGTGAACGCGCATCGCCCGGATGCCGCGCTCGCGCAGCACGCCGCGAAACGCCGTCATGCGCTTGACGTCGATGCCCTGGGTGTTGATCACAGCGACCGCCGAGACGTCGCGGAGCCGCTCACCGTACTCGTGGACCATCTTTTCCTTGATCAAACGGCTCATCGGGTTGTCTCACTCACCTCGTTCGCAGACTCAGCGGCCGCGCCGCCGAACGCACCCCGCCGCTGCCGCGGCGGGCTCGACACGCCAAAGCCAAGGCGCCGCCACGCCCACTGCCGTTACGCGCCGGTGGGCAACGTTTTCAGGTCCAGGTTGATGCCGGGCACCATCGTGGCGGTGAGGACGGCCTTCTGGAAGAACTGCCCTCTCGCGCCGGCAGGCTTCGCCCGTCGAATGTGCTCGATCAGCGCGGTGACATTCTCAATGATGGCAGCGGCCTCGAAACTCACCTTGCCGACGATGGCGTGGATGTTTCCGCCGGAGTCGTTGCGATACTCGAGTTTGCCGGCCGCGAAGTCGGACACCAGTTTCGCGACGTCCGGCCCGACCGTTCCGGCCTTGGGCGTCGGCATCTTTCCCTGGGGACCGAGGATGCGTCCGAGTTTGGCCACCTTCGGCATCAACTGCGGATGCGCAACGGCCACGTCGAACGCCATCCACCCGCCTTCGATTTTGGCAACCAGGTCATCGGCGCCGGCCTCGACGGCGCCGGCCTCCTTGGCCTCGTCGGCCATCTCGGGCGGGCAGAAGGCAACGACGGTGCGTGCCCGGCCGAGCCCGGCCGGCAGACTGATCGATCCCCGGATGTTCTGGTCCGACTGTTTCGGGTCGATGCCCAGTTTCAGGTGGACTTCCACGCTCTGGTCGAACTTCGGCCCCGGGAGCCGCTTCAGGAGTTCCACGGCGTCCCCCAGGGCGTAAGCCGGCCTGCGGACCTCTTTCTGGGCTTGGCGATGGCGTTTTCCGTGCGTTGGCATGACGTTCTCCGTGGTACAAGCCCCGCCGCGGCGGGTCCCACAAAGCATTGCGGTGCTGGATGTCAGGTGGCGGCCTGCTCGCCCTCCGTCTCGGTTTCGGTCTCAGCGACGGGGACGGCGGCCTCCTCAGCGGTCTCGACGACCTCGATGCCCATGCTGCGGGCGGTGCCTTCGATGATGCGCATGGCGGCGTCGGGGGTGGCGGCGTTCAAGTCGGCCATCTTGCGTTCGGCGATCTCGCGGACCTGGTCGCGCGCGACGCGTCCGACCCTGGTCTTGTTGGGCTCGCCGCTTCCGACGACAATCCCGGCCGCCTGCTTCAGCAACACAGCCGCAGGCGGGCTTTTCAGGATGAAGTCGAAGGTGCGGTTCGCATAGACGGTGACCTCGACCGGGATGATCGTGCCCGTCTGGTCCTTCGTCCGGTCGTTGAACTGCTGGACGAACTGGCCGATGTTGACGCCGTGCTGGCCCAGCGCCGGTCCGACCGGCGGCGCGGGCGTCGCCTGCCCGCCGGGGCACTGTAACTTGACCTTGGTGACAACCTGCTTTGCCATCGAACGCCTTTCACCTGCTTCAACAGCACGCGCCGGGCAAGCCCGGCGGCTAACTCAGATCGGGCCGACCTGCCAGTACTCGAGTTCCACGGGGGTCGGTCGCCCGAAGATCGTCACGATCACACGCACAAGGCCCTTGTCGAGTTGGACCTCGTCCACGATGCCCTCGAAGTTTTCGAACGGTCCCTGCTTGACCTTAATCTGGTCGCCCTTGGCGTAATCGACCTTGAGGCTGGGCGCCTCTTCCTCGGAGCGTTCGGCCTCGCCAAGGAGTTTATCGACTTCGTGCGCCTTCATGGGCGTGGGCTTGCCCTCGGTTCCGATGAAGTCGCCCACGCCGGTCGTCTCGCGAATGAGGAACCAGACCTTCTCCGGCACGCTGCCGTCTTCCTCGGCATCCATCTGGACGAAGACGTAACCGGGATAGAGTTTGCGTTCCGCCACCCGCCGCCTGCCCGCCTTCATGGTCGAGACGCGTTCGCTCGGCACGACGACGCGGCAGAGGCGGTCGGTGGCGTCCTCGAGTTTGGCCTTGCGCTCGAGCGTCTCGCGCACCGCCTCCTCTTTGTTCGACTGGACCCGCAGGACGTACCAGTTTTTCGCCATAGCAAGCGTCACCAGAGCCCGAGGCCGGGGATGTGGATGCCCGTGTAAGGAACCGTCCAGCCATCCGACAATCCGCCGCTGACGAACAGATCCGCCACAAAGATGAAAACCGCAAGCAGAAACACCGTCACGATGACCACGACGGTCGAGCCGACCAGTTCGGCCTTGCCCGACCAGGAAACCTTCTTCATCTCGCTCTCGGTCGCGATGAGGAAGTCCGCCGTCTTCGAGTGGTTCAGATAGTACGCCGTGGCGGCGGCGAGCACCGCAAACAACACGGCCGGCACGGCGTAGACCACGTACACCTTGTACGCGAAACCGTCCGACACGTGCCGGCTGAGCACGCCCCACGTGTAGTAACAGAGGGCCAGGGCGACCAGCGCAGCGGCGATGGCCGTCCCGACGCGGACGTAACGTCCCTGGCCGCTTTTGTAGATCCGAAAGGCCACGCCTCATGTCCCTTTGCGTTCAGGCCCCGGAGTCGTCGTTCCTGGCAGGGGCGAAGGGAATTGAACCCCCAACACCCGGTTTTGGAGACCGGTGCTCTGCCAATTGAGCTACGCCCCTAGGCGCTCTCGCTCCAACGACTATTTCTTGCGTTCGCGGTGCAGCGTGTGCTTGCGCTCGCGCGGGCAGTACTTCTTGATCCGCAATTTCGTATTGCCGCGCGTCTCCATCTGCGTGCGGTAACTCCGCGCGCCGCATTCGGTGCATTCCAGCGTCACGTACTCGCGCATCGCTTGCTTCCCAGAATGCAAGGGACGCGTCGCCTCCTCCCGCCGCTCGGAGTCTGGAGGAACCGACGGCCCTTTCCGGGTGGCGGGTCCGCCCGTCCCGTGAGACCTGAAACCCGGAACCCCGGATTCCACGTCCCGCGGCGGCGTACCCCGCCCCCAACGGTTCGCTTCGGCCTATTCGAGAACCTTCGTCACGACACCGGCGCCGACGGTCCGGCCACCCTCGCGGATGGCGAACCGCAGGCCCTGCTCCATCGCGATCGGCATAATCAGGCCGCCCTTGACCGTGACGTTGTCGCCCGGCATGCACATCTCGGCCCCGCCCAGCAGTTCGATCGACCCGGTCACGTCCGTCGTCCGGAAATAAAACTGCGGACGGTACCCGGTGAAGAACGGCGTGTGCCGGCCGCCCTCCTCTTTCGTCAGGACGTAGACCTCTCCCTCAAATTGGGTGTGCGGCATGATGCTGCCCGGCGCCGCCAGCACCTGGCCGCGCTCCAACTCGTCCTTCTCCACGCCCCGCAGCAGCACGCCGATGTTGTCGCCCGCCTGGCCGGTTTCGAGCGTCTTCTGAAACATCTCGACGCCGGTGGCGATGGTCTTGCGCGTATCCTTGATGCCGACGATCTCGATCTCGTCGCCCACCTTGATCTGGCCGCGATCCACACGACCCGTGCCGACCGTCCCGCGCCCCTTGATACTGAAGACGTCCTCGACCGGCATGAGGAACGGCTTGTCGATGTCGCGCTGGGGAATCGGGATGTACTCATCCATGGCCTTCAGCAGTTCGACGATGGGCTTGCAGACCTCGTCGTCCATGCTCTCGGCCCTCATGGCGCCGAGCGCGTTGCCGCGGATGATGGGCGTGTCGTCGCCCGGGAACTCGTACTTGTTCAGCAGGTCGCGGACCTCCATGTCCACCAGTTCCAGCAGTTCCTCATCGTCCACCAGGTCGCACTTGTTCAGGAAGACGATGATCTTCGGCACACCCACCTGGCGCGCCAGGAGAATGTGCTCGCGGGTCTGCGGCATGGGACCGTCGGCCGCGCTCACCACCAGGATCGCCCCGTCCATCTGGGCCGCGCCCGTGATCATGTTCTTGACGTAATCGGCGTGACCCGGACAGTCCACGTGGGCGTAGTGACGGTTCTTCGTCTCGTACTCCACGTGGGCGGTGGCGATGGTCAGGATCTTGGTTTCGTCGCGGCGACCGTGGGCTTCCGACGCCTTCGCGATCTCGTCGTACGACTTGAACTTCGAGAGTCCCTCGAACTCCATCACCCTGGTCATCGCCGAGGTAAGCGTCGTTTTCCCGTGGTCCACGTGACCGATGGTGCCCACGTTGACGTGCGGCTTCGTCCGCTGGAAGACTTCCTTGGCCATGGCCCCGGTTCTCCGCTCTGGTACGTTCGCGTGTGTTCGGGGTCCGCGCGCCTCACGCGAACCCCTCTCCGTTCTCTGTTATCTCCGCGACGGCGACCCGTCCCGGAAACCTCAAATCTCAGATCTCAAATCTGAAATCTCAGGCCTGGCATCTCAAATCTGAAATCTCAGGCCCGCCATCCCCAATCTCAAATCTGAAATCTCAAATCTCAAATCTCAAATCTCAAATCTCAAATCTCAGACCCGCCATCCCCAATCTCAAGTCTGAAATCTCAAATCCGAAATCTCAAATCTGAAGTCCACCATCCCGGACCTGAGAGGTCAACTCCCCGCTCTCATCTATGAAGCTGGCGCCGGGACTCGAACCCGGGACCTCGTCCTTACCAAGGACGCGCTCCACCTGCTGAGCTACGCCAGCAACCCTGCGGCCCCGGTTCGCGCGCCCCTGCGGATCCGTTGTGCCTGGCCACTGCGGCACCGCCCCGGGCCGATACGCTCCACATCACTCACGACGGGCGCGGCGTCCCCACCCGCCGCCTGAAACCTCATAGGATATCAACCGGCGGGAACCTGTCAACCCAAAAAATCCCGCGTCCCGCCGGCTTTTCGGCACCCCAGGCCACGCCGCCTTCGCGTCGGCCCCCTGGCGCCTCAAATCCCCTGATGGAGCGGGCGATGGGAATCGAACCCACATGGCCGGCTTGGAAGGCCGGGGCTCTGCCGTTGAGCTACGCCCGCAATCATCATTTCGGATTTCTGATTTCGGATTTGGGATTGGCCGACAACCACACCACGCGCCGCTGTTGCTTTTCAATCCGCAATCCGAAATCCGAAATCCGCAATCGAAACTGGTGGTGAGGGGTGGATTCGAACCACCGAAGGCGGAGCCAGCAGATTTACAGTCTGCCCCCTTTGACCGCTCGGGAACCTCACCACTGCCAACGCGGAACGCCGAACTCGGAACGCGGAACACGTGCGCCTCGCTCCGCCAGCCGGACGGTCGCAGCCGTTCGTTCCGCCTTCCCCGTTCCACCTTCCGCGTTCCTTGGAGCCGGCGGGGGGATTCGGACCCCCAACCCCCGGTTTACAAAACCGGTGCTCTACCGTTGAGCTACGCCGGCCACGCCGAGAC
>DATKXP010000315.1:0-9931 GCA_035529015.1 Phycisphaerae bacterium
CGCGGACGCAGGCAGGAATACGCGGCCCAGGTGACCCTGAAGGCGTCCGACGACTGGCAGGAGGTCCGTCTGCAAGCGGCAGATTTCAAGAATGCCAAGGACGCCGCGCCGCTGGCCGCATGGGACGAGATCGACCAACTCGGCCTGCGCGCCTACGCCGACATCGTGCAAGACGGCAAGCCGGTGCGCCTGGGCGGCCAATGGGCCGGGCCGATGCCGGAGTTTCGCAGCGTGCGGTGGATCATCGATTGACGGCGTGCTTCCGGATAGTTGGCGGCAGACGCCTTGACGCGTCAGAGGCGAGTGGCTATACTCCCCGACCCGACTCGCGGTGGGTTCGGCTGAAGGCGCCTCGGTGCCGGTGCCGATACGTGGTAAGACCACCGCCGGAACTGATTCCCCGGTAGCTCAATTGGTAGAGCGGGCGGCTGTTAACCGCTAGGTTGTAGGTTCAAGTCCTACCCGGGGAGCCAAATACAGCGGGCCGGATGCGGGGAACCACATCCGGCCCATTGCTTTGGGGGGAGGCATGGAACAGGAAGGGCCATACTGGGTGTACATCCTACAGAATCCGCAGGGACGTTTCTACGTGGGTCAGACGCCGAATTTTGAGAAACGCCTTCGCGAGCACAACACGCCGGTGTCGGGTGAGATGACCTGGCCGCATAAGCATGGCCCTTGGCAGCTGATCTGGAAAGAGCCCCATGCCACGCACGGCCAAGCGGTGAAGCGCGAACGGCAGATCAAGCGTATGAAGTCTGCCCGGTGGATTCGGACGCACCTGCTCGGAGAGGCGGTCGGCGGTTAATCCCGGCGCGCCGGGATTGTAGGTTCAAGTCCTACCCGGGGAGCCAGATGAACGGGAGCGAACTTCCAAGGTCGCTCTGGTTAACAGAGAGCCCCGAGCCGAGAGGCGGAGGGAGTTCCGGGGCCAGGGCATCGTGGGCCTGAAAGATGCCTCGCCCGACAAAGGCCGGGCGTGGAATCGGTCAAGGCCAAGGGCGAACCGTCACGCGATCAAAGACCTCCAACTCTGAAAGCCCTAAGCCCTTTCCGTCCAACCGAGTGCAGGTGAGACGGACGTAGCGCCCCGAAAGAGGTTTGTCAAAGGCCAGCGGATAGGAATAAGCCAAACGGCCGCCGGCAGGCAGGTCGTCGTAGCTCGGATCGTCGTCGTGCTCCCAGGGCTCGTAGTCGCCCGGCGGTTTCCAGAGATCGTTGTGCCGGATCGTACCGGCCTGCTTCCAGGTCTTGCCATCGGCTGAAACGGCGACCTCCACTCGGCTCGGATGCCAATAGTGGATGTTGGGCTGGTGCGTGCTGATACGGACACCTGCCATACCCTTCGGACTGCCCAGATCCACGACAAAGGTAACCGGATCGCCAGCGGCCCAGAAGGCCGTCGCGGCCTGTACCGGACCGCCAGTGGCGTAGTCGGTAGGTGCAACGATGATCCCATTGGTCAGTTCGCGACCGTCGGTGTCGGGGTTTTTCGAGGCGGTGCTTGACGGCCGGCTGGTGGTGTAGGGCTTCCCCTTGGCTAGATTCTTCCCCCAGGCGTAAGTCACCGGGCGGTGTTCACAACCCGGGCCAACGTCCTCGCCATCGGAGTAGCCGCGTATGGGTTGTTTCCTTTCCGGGTCGTAGCCGCGCACGTTCATGCGGACCCAGTTCATCGTGGGGTCGCGGAAACCCGCCGTATGGACGACGTACTCGTGGGGTAGCGACTCGATCAGTTCCGTGTGTGAACGAGCGACGTCGCCGGATTGCCGGTGCTCGGTCCAGTGGTAGGTGACCTCGAAGGGCTCGAATCGAGCGTCGCGCGGCTGGTGCTCTACCCGCATCCACAGGTCCTGGATGCCGTCCATACCATAGCCGGCCGCGCCGCCTCGACAGAAGAACGCGCATTTGAGGTACGTCCGGCGGATACCGGCGGGCACTTTCGACTCGCCGACTGTGTGCAGCACCTGTTTGTCGAAGGGGAAGAGGCCGTCGGATTTGCGAAAGAACTCACTGAAGTTCCGCCCGTCGAAGCCGTGCTGAAGAGAGACGTAGGAGGCCGACGACCGGTTCGTCGCGACCACACCGTAAGTGACGTTGGTGATGTCGGTGGGAACCTCCAGCCGCCAGGTCGCAAAGCACTCCTTGCCGTTTACCGCGGACCCCAGGGTGGCCTTATAGATTCCGTCGGGCTCCTTGGTACAGTGAACGCCGTCCTCCTGGAAGACCGTTTGCCGATAGAGCCCCGCGTGCAATGGGGGCCACAGCAAGGTGCTTTCCACCTGTCGATCTGCGAACAGCCGAACGCGGTTTGTGCCCAGCGTGAGCTTGGGCAACGTGCGGCGGTTGAGTTGCGTTACGGTGGTCAGCTTCAATGTGTCAAGTCCGACGTCGGTCGTCACGTCGGCGGCGAGCATCTCCACCTTCACCAAGCACTCGGTCACACCGGCAACCTCATCGCACAGCCTGAGGCGGATGTCCTGCGGGCCGGTGCGCTTCGATTGCCAGACGGGCGTCCATCGGATCCCCGCGCTGCGGCTGACGAGCAGGCGAAGCACGTCGCCTGCCTTCGAGCGCAAGCCTCTGCCTTCGATCCGCATGGACGTAATCACGTTCGCCGCGGAGACCTTGAAGACGACCGAGGCACGTTGCCGGGGTCTGTGCGGGTGAAGATTAGGACCTGTGCCGTCTTGGGTCCGCGTGCGCACGTTTTGGGAGTCGTAGAAGAGCCTTTGGGGGTCCGCTCCGGCAAGATCGGGCTGGAAAACCCAGAGGCCGTTGCCTCGAATGTTACCCAGTCCGTGTTGCTCGTCGGGATCGCGGCCGCCGAGCGGGCGGTAGTAGTACGGTTTGTTCTCCTTGGCGACGCCGGAGTCCTTTCCATCGAGCGGTTTGAAGTGGCGGGTGTACGACTGACCAGGCAAGAGGTTCAGGACGTAGCGATGCCCGAAGCGCGCGTACTGGGTGTACTTGCTCACCGAGAACCCGTTGGTGTACGACGACACACCGTTGATCAGGGTCCGCTTGTAGGCCACCGGTTGGTCGGCGGCACAGCGCCACCCGCCGGCTCCGAGGTGGGACACACACTGTGGGGCACCGTGGTACAGATAGTAGTGTCCCGGCTCGCTCTTTCCGCCGGAGAGTTCACAGGCATGCGACTCCTTGATCTCCTGACAACTGGCGACCTCGCCGGCGTGATTGTAGCAGAAGAAACTCATCGACGAGTCGAACAAGTGCCACGACTTGCCGCCGTCCCAGGAGACTTCGCTCACCGTATGGTCACCAAGCTGAATGTAGCGGGCCCGGTAGCCCAGTTGGAGAAAGCATGTGACGTTCAGCGCTGAGATCACGCCGCAGTTCATGGTTCCGTACGAGTTGTAATGCAGGATCGGATCCCAAATCAATCGCCCGTCGTCATGGGCGCAACTCGTCTGCCGCCGGCTTCGCCGGCCCCATCGCCAGATCGCAATGCACTTTTCCTGAGGCGTTTTCCACCGCTCGGTGACGCTGCGGACGAACGACTCGATGTCGGTGTAATCAGGCCCATTGTCGGTGACCAAGTGCAGATTGTAGACCGCCGCTTCGACCCGGCCAAGGAAACCTGTGGCCAGAACAACGAGCAAGAACAACGCGAGGACGAAGGCGTGCTTTTTCATCAAACGAGATCGCCGGCAGGGTTCGCAGATGACCTGCCTTCACGCTAATCACGTCTCCCACCACCGTCAAGGGATTTCGCCGGACGAGACCACTGTCCCTCCCGAAAGCCCCATCCGGCCCTGTGTCGTAATGGTTCGGACAGACTTGCGGGCATGACAGGCACCCTCTGGGCGAACTGTTTAACAGCCCCGGCACCGCCCCGCCGTCCGGAGCAAACAGAGAGCGCCGCGTGCGTTTTCCGAAGAGGGTTACGCGCGGGGAGCCAGACGGAAAACCGCGAACAATTCGCGGCTCGGACGTTAACGGAGAGCCTCGGCTCACGGCGAGCCGGGGCTTTCGTCGCAAGTGCGGCCGGGCAAAGGCTTACAGCGCTTCCACCGCTCGCCGCCCGCGCTCTTGGCCTGCCCGCCGAAGCCGAAGAGCGAAGGCGGGTTCGGAGTTGTCGCGTTCGGCCTTCGGCCCCAACCTATCGGGTTGCGCTCGCAGCCCGAACGAAACCGCCTCAAACTCTCGCGCTCTCTCGTTAACAGGCCGAGTTGGTTAACAGCAAAAAAGCGACCGGCGGCCCGAATGCAACGGGTTTCGAACCCGGCCTGGCGATGCGCGCCATCTATCCACTGTGCGATCGCGCTCGGAGGTTGCGGGCCCCGCGGGGGCGCCGGGGCATGGCACCACGGGAGGTGATTTCCAGATGTCGACGCCTGTGATGTTCCCGTCTATGGCGCCGTGCCCTGCTCCTGGGCCCTGGCCAGCAGTTCGTTGGCTTTCTCGAGAGGCACAAAGACGAGCAGAGCGCGCAGCGCGGTCTGCGGGGTCTCCGCCTCGGACGCGTCGGTTGCCTTGATCAGCACGTCCCGCGCATCGCTCGTGAGATCAGTTGCCAGCCCTCTCACGCCGGCCACGACTCTCTCGCGGGCCGCTTTCTCGAAACCCTCGATCCGCCTCGCGCACGCTTCCATGTCCGCCGTGAACTTTCCGGGAAGCCCCAGCAACTCCTTGAATTTGCCTATCGTTTCCTACTCCTTGCGAAGGGCGGTCGCGGCTTCCGCTTGGGCTTTCAGCAGGTCGGATTCGAGTTTCCTCGCTTCCTCGGGCTTGCCCTGCTTGCGCAGGATCACGGACGCCACCCTGGTCGCCTTTACGAGCGTCTCGCTGGCACCCGTCGAAACCGGCTTCGGAGGGGTCCCCCAGGGGGCCCAAGTGGTCCGGTTGCACACGTTGAGGTACGCTGCCAGGGCTCGCTCCTCGTCTTTAAGATACTGGCGGTAGAAGTCGCCCAAGCGCAGCCACGTCAGGTCGTGAATGGCCTCGCCCGAGCGGTACGACAGCTGCCTCCGCTTGTCGTTCATGATCTTCAGATCCGCTTCTGCGGCCGCCAGGTCCCGCGTTTCCCGGTGGGCAATGCTGCGGTAATAGTACAAATCGGCCATGACGTCTTCCTGTTCCGGATACGCGAAACTCAGGTGGAAACTCCGTCCGCCCATCGCCTTCTGGCTGAAGGCGGCCAGGAGGGCGTCATACTGTTTCTGTTCCAGCATCAACTGCATCTGCCGGTGCATCGAAAGAGGCGCCACGGGGATTGCCTTGGCGAGTTTCATCGCCTGGTCGTAGTCCTTCAACCGTTGGGCGCAGAGGGACGCCTTCTCCAAGACGTCCGCTTTCAGCCGGTCGCTCAACGGCAGATTCTTCACCAGGTTGGTATAGGCGGTCAGCGCTTGGGCATCCCTGCCGGTCTGCGCCAGCGCCGCCGCTGCCTTGGAGGCCTCGGTGAACCTCTCCGCCCACGCGCGGTCGTACGGCCACTTGGCCGCTCCCAGGTGGAAGTCGTCGAACGCCTCCGGCTGCAGGCCGATGCCCCGCAGAATCAATTCCGGGTTTGTCGCGAAGAACTCGTCAAAATCCTTGTCGGAGGCATGCTGCCAACCCTGGTACCTGCCCGGCGTGCCCGGCATCATGGGGTTGGCGGCGAACGCGTTTGAGCCGGCACGGACCCGGTACTGCGGCAACGGCATGTTGTTGACCGCCAGTTTTTCTTCCTCCGGCCAACGCAAGTAGAAACAGTTGTCCGACTCCTTGACGTTCCCCGACAACTCCAGCAGTGTCTGATGGGTCTTGTTGCGGACGCACTCGCAGAAGATGTTCCGGCGCACAACGGTTGGCGCGTCAACGGTCAGCTGCCGCAGTATCGTCATGATGAACACGTTGTTCTCGACGAGCGAATCGGGGCAACGGCTCAGCGCAAGCGAGGTCCATCCCCCGTGCAGTACGCAATTCCGGACCAGCATCTCGGGGCTCTCGGTGGCGTCAACCATGGCGTTCAGGCAGCGCGTGATCGCCACGCGCGGGCTTTGACGCACCACGAAACCCTCGCGCCAGAAGCCCTGCCCCCGGAAATACAATCCGTCGAACCGGTTATCCGGCTTCAGGACAACCTGGAAGGACCGGGCCAGGTCCTCGGCCCGGTGCACTGCCTTCTCGCCTGGCACACAGCGGAACGTGATCGGGCGATCCTTGGTTCCTGCCGCGCGGATGCGTACCGTCTCGTTGTACTCGCCGGCGGCGATCATGACCGTGTCGCCGGGACCCACCTGGGCTGCGGCACGGCAGATCGTGCGAAAGGCCTGCTCGCGGAGCAGGCCGTTGTTGCCGTCATTCCCGTTTGGCGCGACGTAGTACACGCGCGGGTCGGCCGGTCTCGGGGCGGTCTTGAAAGACAGTGGCGGATCTTCAGGCTTGAGCACGGCCAGGGCAGCGTCCGCGCGCGAGGCGTCCGCCGAAGCAATTCTGAAGTAGTACGTCTCGCCGGGTCTCAGGCCGGTCAGGCTGAACGTGTTGAAGCGTTCGGGACCGCTGAAACCACGCACGGTATTCGCCATCTCCGGCGTCTCGCCCCATGCCAGGCAGAAGGTCGCCGGATGCGACGCCCACCATTCGATATTGGCCGTCGTGTCGCTCGTCGAATGAAGGAAGGGGCCGACCAGAGCCAGACCTCTCGGGGCGACATCGTACTCGTGATGAATCCCCAAGGCTGTGCTGCGCGGGCCGAGGCTCTTGAACGGGATGTCACTGGCGAGGCGCGGCACGCCCTTTTCGATGGTGAATTCCGGCGTGAGGGCCTGCGAGTAGCGGTCATGCCGCTGCTGCAAGTCGGAGAAGGACCATGTTGCGCCGCTGACCTCCCACGAGTGCGCGGTACTGCGGTAGTTGTTGTAGTCCGAATAGCGAATCGCGCCGACGGTGTCGAGCCGGACGGCGGGCTTCCCGGCATTCGCATAAACGTTTCCGCTCAGCGTTACGGTCTGGCTCTTTCTCAGATTCAACGGCACGCGCACAAAGACCGAGTGCGTGACCTTCAGATCCTCAACCTGGTCTGCGTTCAGTCCGTCGGCGGGGCCGAAAAACGTGCAGTTTTTGAAAGTCAAGTCGCAGCTCTTGCTCAGAGTCACACCGCGGGAGAAATTCAGGCGTTCGAACACAATCCCCGCGCCGCCGGTCAGGGAGAGTCCGCCCGTGACGATGACCGCCCCGCGCCCGCGGGCGCAAATCCTGATTGGCGTTTCCCCGTTGCCCGCCTTGTTCCATGGCACGCCCGCATATTCGCCCTCGGTCAGGTAGAGCGTATCGCCCGGACGCAGACCCTTGAGCGCGCGCTCCAGCGTGCGCCACGGCTTGCGCATGGACAGACCACTGGCCCGGTCATCGCCGGCGGGGGACGCGTAGAAGATACTTGCCGCGTAGGGAAAGGGACCGCGGTCGGTCCCATTCGGGGCCGTGCCGCGGAAACGTGAATCGGGCTGAAGCCGGTAATCGAGGTTGAGCGGGTCGGCAAACTCGAGATCCTCATCCAAGTCCTTTTCGCGCAGAAAGAGAATGGTGTCGGCGGGTGCGTTGGTGGAGGCGCGGTCATACTCGTTGCCGCCGCCGATCAGGTTGTGGACCATCTTATCGGTGGCGATCCGGACGTACCCTGGCCCCACGCAGTTCTCCAGCCTTTCCTGTTGGTTGCCCCCCTTGACGGAATAGTTGAAGTTATGCCCCCAGGAGATGTTGTTCTTTATGAGGAGCGGTCCCGTCATGCGGGCGTAATGCATAATGCCGAAGTGCTCCTCGCCTTCGGTCACATTTCTGTACGTTCGGCAGTTGCGGATGACATCGTTGTTGGCGCCGTAACGCACGATCCCGCCGAAGGTGTTTCCATAACACACGCAGTTCTCCACCACGTTATTGGACCCGCCATCTCCCTTTCCGAGGCCCTCGTTGGGCTCCAGTACGATGCCCCCCACGTTCATGAAACAGACGCAGTTGCGGACCGTGCACGAAACCGGGGCGCCGAGCAATATGCCCCAGCCGGGATGGAATCCGGTCGCGGCCAATCCTTCGATAACAACCCGCTGGGGACTGTAAAGTGCAATGCCACTCTTCTCGTTCACGGACACCGTGTAGCGACACCGGTCCGGAGCGCTCAGATCCAGGTTGGAGATGGTGAGCGTTTGGGAAGCGGCATCGTAGTGGAAGAATCCCGGATTGAACTCAAGTTCCGCGATGTTGGCCTTCGAGACCAACGTGTGAATCGTGTTATGCTCAATGACGGCGTTCGGCTTCCGCTCGAGCGGTGCGGCATAAACGAACCGATACCCGTCAACCTTCTTGAATTCGGGCGCGGGAACATCGCCGCGCAGCACCGCCGTGCCGGGAACTTCCGCCCGGACAACGGTATCGGCGTCCGGGCTGCCGAGATCGGCGCGCTGCACGTTCTCGAAATACTCGCCCGGTCCGATCGTCAACGTGTCGCCGGGTTTCAGGACATCCACGCCCTTCTGGATCGTCAGAAAGGCGGTTTCCCGGCTCGCGCCATCGTTGGCGTCCGAGCCTTGCTTGTTGACGAAATACTCGGCGCCGTGGACGCCCCTTGGGGAAGCGAGCAGCGCGACGCACAGCACGGCCATCGTCACGTGCATCCTCATCTTGCCGTTCCTTTCTGCCTATGGACAACCCTTCGGCAGGAAGGCCCCCGGCCTCTTGGCTTGCGAGCAAGGCCGGGGGCACTTCGTTGGTGGCGCAATCGTACCGCGCCTCGGCGGATGCCCCAAGCGGCAAATGGCGACGGCGCGGGGGCGCCGCTCCCTGACGGTCGCGGCTCGGCAACTGACGGTCGCGGCGCCGATCTCGCGCCACGCGATGACCGTCATGGAGGGGTTACCCGCGTGGGGCGGACCGATTCCAGTTGCCTCCCCCGGTCGCGCGCCGGTATGATGCCTCCGCATTGACGTGGCTGTAAATCATCACGGCAAGCGAGGCGGGGCATGCTCGGAAAGATCCTATCGGTGGGCGTGTACGGCATTGACGGGTACCCGGTGGAGGTCGAGTTCGACGTCCGCAGCGGCCTGCCGGCCGTGGTGGTCGTGGGGCTGCCCGACGCGGCCGTCAAGGAATCGAAGGACCGCGTGGCCACGGCCCTGAAGAACTCCGGGTACGTCTGGCCCGACGGTCGCATCACGATCAACCTGGCCCCGGCCGATACGAAGAAGGAGGGCGCGGCGTTCGACCTGCCGCTGGCGTTGGGGGCCCTCTCGGCCACCGGCCAGATGCTCTCGGCCCGCCTCCGGGACTACGCGGTGGTGGGCGAACTGGCGCTCGACGGGGCCGTGCGGCCCATCCGGGGGGCCCTGTCGATGGCCCTGGCGGCACGCGAGCAGAAACTCAAGGGCCTCATCCTGCCCGCCGCCAACGCCCGAGAGGCCGCCGTCGTCACCGACCTCGAGGTCGTGCCCGTGACGGCCCTGGCCCAGGCCGTCGGGTTCCTGACGGGCGAGGTGCCCATCGAGCCGTGCGCGGTGGACCTGGAGAGCGTGTTCGAGGAGTCGCGGCGCGACGACGTGGACTTTTCGGACGTGCGCGGCCAGGAACACGCCAAACGCGCCCTGACGGTGGCGGCGGCCGGAGGGCACAACGTTCTGATGATCGGGCCGCCGGGCGGCGGCAAGACGATGCTGGCGCGGCGGTTGCCGACCATCCTGCCGATGCTGGGCATCGAAGAGTCGCTCGAGACGACCCGCATCTATTCGAGCGTGGGCTTGCTCGCGCCGGGCGAGTCGGTCATTGCCACGCGGCCGTTCCGCTCGCCGCACCACACCACGAGCGAGGCCGGCCTGGTGGGCGGCGGGACGATTCCGAGCCCCGGCGAGGTCAGCCTGGCCCATCACGGCGTCCTGTTTCTCGACGAACTGCCCGAGTTCAACCGGCACACGCTCGAGGTGCTCCGCCAGCCCCTGGA
>DATKXP010000316.1:0-6712 GCA_035529015.1 Phycisphaerae bacterium
CGAGACGGCGTATTCGCCGTGGCAGGGCGCCTGGACCACCATCGGCGGCACACCCTTCGCGTCGCAGACGCTGGTGGCCGCCGATGACGCCGCAACCTTTCACGTACCGACCGACGGCGAAGACCCCCTCGCGTGGACCGCCCCGGCCTACGATGATGCCGACTGGCTGGATGAGATCGCCGAAGGCCAGGCAGGCCTCCTCGTTACCGAGGTCTCGACCGGCCTCGCGCGATACGTCGAGATTCAGAACGTCTCGGACGACGTGATCGACACCACCGACTGGGCCGTGCTCGTGAATGACCCGTCGCTCGGTAGCCCGGACGACGTGCTCGCTACGGCGTGGCACCTGCCGCCTTCGGTCGCCGCCGGCCAGGTGCTCTACCAGACCGACGACCCCGGCGAGGCCTACTGGGGCGCCACCATCCCATGGGACCCCGAAGGTCCCGGCTGGGCGATGATCCTCGATTCGGGCGGCACGGTCATGGACTTCGTCGCCTGGGGATACACGGTGGGCGACATCGCCTCGCTCTCCATCGACTACGGCGGCTTCACCGACATTACCGTCGGCGAAGGGTGGGGCGGCGCCGGCGCCGACATCGGAACCGCCGGAAGCGGCCCGCCCGCCGTCCAGTTCACCGCCTTCAACGACCATGTTGCAGGAACCGGCACGCACGCCAACGCCACCTCGTATGCGGCCAACGGCACGGTTTCGGGGCCCCTCAAGGACGTCGCGACCGGCGACGATACACCGGTCACGCTGGCGACCTCGGCAAGTGGGATCCATTATGGGGACAACGGCGCCGCACCCGCCGCCGGCACCGACGCCTACACCGTCTTCGACGGGTACGTGGACTTCCGGACGGCCACGGAGAGCAGCATCGAGATTGCGGCTCTCGACGGCGACTACTACACCCACACCTTCACGGGCCTCGATACCGGCCCCGACGTCACCTACAACTTCACGGGCACCGCCATCCGGGGCGACACCGGCTACACGGATCGCTGGACGCTGGTGACTCTCGATGACGCCGATGGCGCGACGGCCGCCCACTCGAGCGGCCTCGGCGTGGTCGTTGTCAGCCCGAACCAGGTAGCGATCTGGACCGGGTACAACAGTGCAGCCGACCAGGGCTTTGTGGCTGCCTGGACGGACATCGACCCCGGGGCCGACGGCGATTTTTCCGTCATCTCCACCCAGTACACCGGCCCCACTCCCGGCGTCGGATCGGGCACCGCCGACGGAACCAAGGGTTACGGCCTGGCCGGCATCCGGCTCGAAAACGTCGCACCCAGCGGGCCGCTTTCATTCCTGAAGCGTACCGGCAACCGCGACTCCGACGGCGCCGCCGACTTCGTCCGCAGCCCCACCGCGAGCAAGGGCGACCGGAATGCCGGCATGACCGTGCCGTTCGGGACAATCACCCCCGTGGCGATGGGCCTCGGGTTCAGCACCGGGCCGTACGATGCCTACGTCGGGACCGACGTGGCCGACGCCATGATGGATACCAGCGCGTCGCTGTGGACCCGCATCGAGTTTCAGGCGCCCGACCTTTCGACCTACGACGCCCTGAAACTGAGCATCCGGTACGACGACGGCTTCGCCGCCTACCTGAACGGCATCAAGGTGACCGAGAGGAACGCGCCGGCCGGCCTGGCTTGGGACAGTGCGGCCACGGGCGAGCACGCGGGCGACACGTTCGAGGATATCGACCTGGCTGACTACCTCGGCGACCTCAACGTGGGCGACAACGTTCTGGCCATTCACGGGCTGAACTACGGCGCCTCGGACACGGACTTCCTCATCCAGGCCGAACTGGCAGCCACGCGCGGCACGCCGGGGGCGGGCCTGACCCTTAGCCCCGGAATCAACCGCCTCACCGTCCAGGCGCTCGACGAAACCGGGGCGGAGGTCGAGCGAACCACCCTCGACGTCTGGTACGACACCGGCTCCATGACCGGCGTCTCCGGCACGCTCCCGGCCGGCACCACCACCTGGGCGGCCGCCGGCGGACCGTACCACGTCACGGCCAACGTGACCGTGCCGTCGGGGGCGACGCTCGTCATCGAACCCGGCGCCACCGTCTTCTTCGACGCCGGGACGCAGATGACCGTGGCCGGCCGACTCGACGCCCGGGGCACCGCGCTGAATCACGTCCGGCTGACCTCGACGCCGGGCGCGGCCGAGTGGACGGGCCTCCGGTTCTCGGGCAGCCCCGCCGGCGCCAGCGAACTCGCCTACGTCGACATCGAGTACTCCGGCAACGGCTCGGAGTCGATCGAGGCGACCGGCGGCGCCAAGGTCCACCTCGACCACATCGTCTGGGACCACCACAACGCCATGTTCCTGGACTGGCACGACTCGTCCATCCAGTTGACGAACTCGGTTCTTCCGACCATCAGCACCGCGGAAGCCGTGCACTTCTGGGGGTTCCCCGCCGACGGGTACGCCCTGTTCGACGGAAACTGGTTCGGCGGGGCATCCGGGTACAACGACGTCATCGATCTGACGGGCGGCCAGCGGCCGGGCCCCATCGCCCGGTTCACCAACAACGTGTTCGCGGGGGGCGGCGACGACTGCCTCGACCTCGACGCCGCCGACGCCTACGTGGCCGGCAACCTCTTCATGAACGTCCACCAGGACGCCGACCGCGCCAGCAAGTCGTACTGCGTCGCCATTGGCACCGAGTACGGCGACCTCTCGCGAGTCACCGTCGCCGGAAACACCTTCTACGACGTCGACCACGCCCTGCTGTCGAAGGACGGCGGGTTCATCACCGCGGTGAATAACACCATTGTCAACGTCAACAAGACCTACAGCGGCGCCACCACCGCGGTCGTCAGTTTCTTCGAGGATCGCTCCGGCCAGTGGCCGGGCGTCGGCGTCATCCTCGAAGGCAACATCATCGTGGGCGCCGAGAACCTGTGGGAGAACCTCGACGGACTCAGCACCACCACCGTCGTGACGGCCAACCGCAACATCATCTACGACGTCGATTTCGGGACCTTCCCGGTGGGCGGCGTCGGCAACCTCGTCGAAAACCCGCGCCTGTGGAACACGACGAACGTCACCGACCCGTGGACGGACTTTGTTCTGCGCCCCGGGTCGCCCGCCATCGGCACGGGCCCGAACGGCGCCGACATGGGCGCCCTGGCGGGGTACCTGGCAACCGTCGCCGGCGAACCCAACACAACCACGTGGCAGGACACCGCCACCCTCACCGTCGGCGGGCCCGACATCTACGGCTACAAGTACCGCGTCATGAAGGACGGCGCCTGGCTCGGCGACTGGTCGGCCGAGGCGACGCTCGACTGGACCGTGCCGAACCACGCCGTCACGTCGCTCGTCCGAAACGGCTCGACCGCAACGGCCACCGTGCCGGGCCACGGCTTCTCCGAAGGCGACGTCATCGTCATCGAGGGCGCCGGCAGCCGCGAATACAAGGGCCCGTTCACCATCAGCAACGTGACGGCCAACACCTTCGACTACACCGTCACGGGCAGCCCGACGAGCCCCGCGTCCGGCACCATCGTCTGCTGGAAGCCGCAGGCCGCGCCTGCCGTGCCGCCCATTGAACTCACGGCCCTGGCGCCCGGCCAGTACACCGTGTTCGTCGTCACGAGGAACTCGGCCGGCTTCTGGCAGGGCGAGGCCGACGCCACCGCCTCGCGCACGTGGACCGTTGACCCGGCCTTCGCGCAACTGCGGATCAACGAGGTCCTGGCCGACAACGAGACGGCCCTTCCGGTGGGCGGGCTGTACTACCCCGACGCCGTCGAGTTGTACTACGACGCGGCCCCCGGCTCACCTGCCCTCAGCCTGACGGGTTACGGCCTGACGGACAACGACCTGATTCCCGGCAAGTTCACCTTCGGCCCGGGCGCGTCGATCGCGGCGGGCCAGCACCTGGTCCTCTACGCCGACACCGACCCCGGCGGAGTGGGCGGCACGTGGCTGGGCTTCGGCATCAAGGCCGAGGGCGACGACGTGTGGCTGTACGCGCCCGGCGGCGTGACGGTGGTGGACTCGGTCGCCTTCGGCATTCAACTCGCCGACCGCGCCATCGGCCGCGCCGGCCCCGACGCCGCCTGGACCCTGACCGACCCGACCTTCGGCGCCGCCAACCAGGCCACCCGCACCGGCGACGCCCAGACGCTGTGCATCAACGAGTGGCTCGCCGACGGCGAGGTGCTCTTTGTCAACGACTTCGTCGAACTCTACAACGCCGACCCGCTGCCGGTGCGTCTGGGCGGGCTGTACCTGTCGGATAGCCCGGGGCCCGTGCCGGACCTGTACCAGGTGCCGGCCCTGAGTTTCGCCGAAGGCGGCGCGATGGCCGTCTTTACGGCCGACAACGATCCCGGCCAGGGCGCCGACCACGTCAATTTCGCCGTCTCGCCGTTCCAGGGCCTGCTCGGCCTCTTCGACGCCGACCTGGGGCCCATCGACCAGGTCTACTACACGCCGCAGACGGCGGACGTCTCCTACGGCCGCACGCCCGACGGAGCCGACGCCTACGCCTTCTTCCGCCTGCCGACGCCCGGCGTGGCCAACCCGGCCGACCCGACCGGCGTGACCACCGAGGTGAACCTCCTCGGCTACACCGACACGTGGCACTACGAGGAGTCGGGCTTCGACCTGGGAACCATCTGGTACGGCACGGGATACGATCCGGCCAGTCCCGGCGACGGGTCGCTCTGGAAGACGGGCGCGGCCGTCCTCTACATCGAGAGCGACGCCCTGCCCAACGAGCCGGGCACCGGTTCGCCGCTCCCCAAAAACACCCTGCTGGCGGACCGCGGCGACGGCAGGCCGTACAACACCTACTACTTCCGCATTTCCTTCGACCTGGGCGCCACCGACCCGGACGACGTCGTCGCCCTGAACCTCAACACGCTCGTTGACGACGGTGCCGTGCTGTACCTGAACGGCCAGGAACTTCGCCGCATCGCCATGCGCGACCCGTGGCCGACGGCCATCAACTTCGGCAGCATGGCTTCCCGGTCGGGCGAGGTCGTGTTCGAGTCGTTCGTCATCGACACCGATACCCTCAGCCCGGGGCAACTCGTGGCCGGCGAGAACCTCCTGGCCGTCGAGGTGCACCAGGGCTCGGCCAACTCCAGCGACGTCGTCTGGGCCATGAACCTCACCGCCACCGTCCACACCACGTCGGAGGAAGACCCGCTCGAGCCGCTCTACAACCTGCTCGACGACCTGCGCATCACCGAGATCATGTACGACCCGCAGGGCGGCAAGGACTACGAGTTCATCGAACTCCAGAACACCGGCACCGGAGACCTCGACCTGACGGGCATGCGGCTGCGGGGCGGCGTGGACTTCACCTTTCCCGCGATGACGCTGCCCGCCGGCCAGTACGTCGTCGTCGTCGCCGACCTCGCCGACTTCGAGTACCGCTACGGCTCCGCCGTCAACGTGGCCGGCCAGTGGGACGGCGCCCTCGACAACGACGGCGAGGAAGTGATCCTGCGGCTGCCCGATCCGTACGATGCGGCGGTCCTGCGGTTCGACTACGACAACGACTGGTACGCGCCGCTGACCGACGGCGACGGCCTGAGCCTGAACATCCTCGACCCGCTGGCGCACCGGCGGACGTGGGACGAGCGCGGCTCGTGGCGCCCCTCGGGCGTCCTGCACGGGTCGCCCGGCGCCGCCGACCCGGCGCCGGAGTACCCCGTCGGCGCCCTCGTCATCAACGAGGTCCTCGCGCACCAGGACCAGCCCACCGGCGACTGGATCGAGATCTACAACAACTACAGCCAGCCCATCGACCTGGCCGGCTGGTTCCTCAGCGACGACAGCGCCGCCCTGACCCAGTACGAGATCACCGAAACCGCCCCCGGCGACAAGGTCCTCCAGCCCGGCCAGTACATGGTATTTACTGAGACCGATGATTTCGGCGCCGCCTTCGCCCTGAGCGAGCACGGCGACGACGTCTGGCTCTCGTCGCCCTCGGGCGACTACGTCGAGTCGGCCGTCTTCGGCGCGAGCGACAACGCCGTCACTCTGGGCCGATACACCACGAGCACCGGCGCGGTCCATTTCGTCGCGCTGAGCGCCCCCACGGCCGGGTACCTCAACGCCTACCCGAAGGTCGGGCCCGTCGTTATCAGCGAGATCATGTATCACCCCGTGGACGGCCAGGACGAATTCGTCGAACTGTACAATATCAGCGGCGCCGACGTGCCGCTCTACGACCCGGCCTACCCCGACCGCACATGGCGGTTTACCGAAGGGTTCGACCTCGCCTTCCCCATGGGCGTGATGCTTCCCGCCGGCGGATACCTCCTCGTCACGCAGTCGGGCCCGGCGGCGTTCCGCACCAAGTTCGGCATCGACCCGTCGGTCCCCATCTACGGGCCCTTCGAGAACCTGACCGCACTCGAAAACGACGGCGAGACGATCGAACTCTCGAAGCCCGGCGGAACCGAATGGGTCGAGGTGGAGCCCGGCGTATGGCAGGAGGTCGTACGGTACATCCAGGTGGACTCGGTGGACTACAGCGACGGCAGCGCGGTCGGCGACCCGTGGCCGACCGACCCCGACGGCAACGGGCCGTCGCTCGAACGGGTGACGCTCGGCGAGTACGGCGACGACCCGGTGAACTGGACGGCGAGCCCGGCCGCCGACGGGTCGCCCGGCCAGGACAACTCAACCGCCCCGGCCCGCGTCACGGGCGTCGCCCTGAATCCGCAC
>DATKXP010000317.1:0-2205 GCA_035529015.1 Phycisphaerae bacterium
TCTCCTGGCCGGAGGGCTGGTACGGGTCGTACCCGAGGATGCGGTACCCGAACGGTTTCAGCCGGTTCACCAGGGCGGTGCCGATGCGCCCCACGCCGACAACGCCCACCGTCCGGGTGGACGTGCGCGGCTGCGGATGGAGCAGGTTCTCCTGCCATCCTTCGGCGTAGTGGCGACAGGCACGGTCGTAGGCGAGCAGTTGCCGCTGGAGGGTCAGGATCATGCCGCACGCCGCGTCCGCCACCTCCTCGGTCCCGTAGTCGGGCGTGTTGCAGAAGGGGATGTCCCGCGCCGCGAGCGCCGCCACGTCAACCAGGTCGTAGCCGACGCCGTAGCGGATGGCGATCCGGCAGCGGTCCAACAGGCCGACCGTCTCGGCGTCCACGACCCAATGCCAGACCAGCAGGGCATCGGCCTCCTGCCAGGCCCGGCGGGCGTTGTTGCCCCTGCGCCAGTCGGACAGGAAACGGAAGTCGGCCTCCGGGAACGCCTCCTGCTCGATGTCGGCCGGCGGCACGACGTGGTCGGTGATGCCGACGATCCAGCGTTTGCTGTCCGAGGGACCGTTCAAAGTGGCTCTCCTCCATCTCCTGGCCACAGTATACGCGCTCTGTCACCGCGTTGCCACTGGCCCCGTGGCGCGTTATCCTGGAGACGGTGTCTTCTGCCCGTCTGGGTGGAAGACGCAGCGCCGATCGAAGGAGACCCGACCATGCAGACCGAGACCACCTACGCCGAGGCCAGCCGCACCAAGTACCCCGAGCAAGTGGCTGTGGCCATTGCGAAGGACCCGCAGGGCAAGTACAACCCCATCGCGCTCGGCTGGGCGATGCCGGCGTCGGGGTCGCCGCCGATGTGGGCCATCTCGGTCGGCAAGACACGCTACTCCCTCGAAGCCATCCGCGGCGCGAAGGAGTTCGTCCTGGCCTTTCCGTCGGAGCACCAGGAGAGGGAGACGCTCCTGTTCGGCACGCGGTCCGGCCGCGACACCGACAAACTGGCCGAGGCCGGCGTCGCGACACGACCCGCCGCCGAGATCGACTCCGTGTTGCTCGACGAGGCGGTCGCCAACCTCGAGTGCCGCCTCGTCGGCGAAATCGAGAGCGGCGACCACGTCGTCTTCGTCGGCCGGGTCGTCTGTGCCCACGTCAACACCGAGCCCCTGAACCGGCTCTACACCGTCGGCCCGGGGTACCAGATGGGCGGTCTCGCGCGGAAAGCAGCGCGGTAGTGGTAGGCGCAAGCGGGTGGCACACGAGGTATGATGCCGGCCGAAGCGGAGCGGCCATCACGCAAGGAGGATCGGCGATGCAGGGCGGCCCGGCGGCCCTCTCGAACTTCGACTACTCCGGCCCCCTGAACGAGTTCCTCCAACTCGCCAACGTCGCCAATCAGGTCCCCGACGAACCGCTCGAATACGACCCGCTGGCGTGCAAGATCACCAACAACGCCAAAGCCGACGCCCTCCTTCGCCGCACGTACCGGGAGGGGTGGGTGTTGCAGGGGGCAGCCTGATCCGCACGCCCGCCCGGCGGTTGGCGGGCGAGATGGCTGATCGTCACGCAGGCTCATGGTCCGCGTCCAGGACGACCAGTTCGTCGCATTCGGCTTCGGTGGGCACGTCGAGGCTGTGAACGTAGCGGTCGATGGCCTCGCGCATCCGGTCGGGACCGAGTGTGGGGTGGTCGGTGCGGCCGAGTATGCGCGCTTCGCACACGCTGCGGGGCACGTCGAAGTAGATGATCCTGACGCGGCAGCCGAACTCACGGGCCAGCCGCGCGAACGCGTCGCGCTGATGCCGCAGCGGGTTGGTCCGGTCGATGACGATTCGCCTGGTGCCGCGCTCCAGGAGTTCCCGCACGTGCCGCAGGACGCCGGGGAAACGTTTCGGCCCTTCGTCCTGTGAGACGCGGGTATAGTCGGCGAGGACCGCCCGGCAGTAATGCGTCTTGCCGGCGCCCTGCATCCCGACGAGGATGACGAGTTCTTTCATGCGTGAGGTGCTGGGGTCTGTCACCCTGAGCAAAGCGAAGGGTCTCGCCGTGGGAACGACGAAACAGCAAAGACCACGGCGAGATTCTTCGGGTCGCCCCAGCGACCCTCAGAATGACAGCGCTACATACGTGCCGCCGTCTTCGTCCCGCCCGCCTCGAGTCTCTCGGCCAGCAGCAGGCACGCCTTGGTCATCTGGATGCGTTCCCACCC
>DATKXP010000318.1:0-6584 GCA_035529015.1 Phycisphaerae bacterium
CTCCCCAACATGTCGCATCGCGCGCCAGGCATCGAGCCGCGACCTTTCGGTCGCGGCTACGCACCCAACCCAGTGCGCACGCAACGGCAAGGCGCACGGTCGATATTAGACCCCCCTCCCCCGCCCGGCAACCCTAAAAGACTCGACCGGCCGCACCCAGCACGCGGCGTTCTTGGAGAAGCACCCGACGGGGATCGCGCGCCGTTGACGTGTCATTCCCCCCGAGCCCCGGCGTGCCGGGGCGAGCGCGGTCGCCACGCGGTCGCCACGGCGCCCAGCCAGGGGCGCCCAGCCAGGGGAGGAATCTCGCCGTTGCCGTCCGCCCCGCCAGGGGCAGCTGCGCTGTAGCCCCGGACGCCAGTCCGGGGAGACGGGAAGGCCCCCAAGCCCCTGAGCCCCATCGGGGCGACTGAGTTTCAATCGCCCCTCCGGGGCTCCTCATGGAGACTGTCCCGCTCCCGCCTTCCCCGGGCTCGCGCCCGCGGCTACAGCGCAATCGTGCCTGACGGCACGGACCCTCGCCGGCGTACGGTGCAGGACCCGGCACTTCGTTTGATCTTGCCGCTCCTGCATGGTACAATATGTGTGTCTTGCCAGACAGCCTCGACGACTCGTTCTTGGTGCCGTAGGAGAGGCCCCGTATGAACTCAGAAGAACCTGGGAGGGTCCGCAGCAGATGGAAGGCCGTCGCCTGGGGCGTGGTCGGGGTGGCTGCGCTGCTGCTCTTTCTTTTCGGATTAGTTGTGCCCCCCGGCAGAACTGTTGCCGATTCCCAGATAAGCCGCACCAGGGCCCTGGTTCAGTCTCTTTCGGTAGGCCTGGAGGCCTTCAAGTCAGACTGGGGCGTCTATCCCCCGAGCAGTCGACGAGACGGGGGCGCCAAGGACTACGGCTACCAAAATCTGGCCTACTACTTGATGGGACCTACAGGCGAAGGCTGGGGCGCGCCGGTTGGTGGGCAACTGCCATTGAATGGCCAGAGCGATCATACTTACGGACCGTATCTCGAAGATGAGGCCGGAAAGACAACCGACGGCGTCCTCGACGCCTTCCGGCCACCGAAACCCATCCTGTACTTCCGCTTTGACCCGAAGCGCGATCCGCCGTACGACGTGCATGACAACCCCGTCGATCCGACCTGCCGGACGGGCTTCGCGAGCAGAGAGCACTTCGAACTGTCGGCGAAGTACCGCGACAACGAGGAGATTCTGCGGTGGCAGCGGGAGGACTACCTCCTCATCTCCCCCGGCCGCGACCGGCTGTACGGCTACGTCGTCGAAGACGAGAAGACGGGCGGTTGCCGGGCCGCAACCTACCGGCCCGCCACCCGAGAGGACATCGAGGCAGGCAGGGCCGTCTGGGACGACGTGACGAACTTCCAGTGACCGCCGCGGCGCGCCGCGGCCTACATGTTAACCAAACGCAGGCAGATCCTGTCCTGCGCCAGCCGCGCTTTCCAGAGGGCGCCGGAGGGAAGGTTGTTCATCAGGATCGAGAAGGTGATGACCCGGCCGCCGGCGGCGTAGACGTAGCCCGAGAGGGCGCTCACGCCGCGGACGTAGCCGGTCTTGGCGTACACGCGTCCCTCGCCGGCGGTGCCGTCCATGCGATTGCGAAGGCTGCCGTCGCGCCCCGCGACCGCCAGCGTCTGGACCCACTGCGGCCCGTACAGGCGGTGCATCAACCCCAGCAGGTGCGTGACGGCAAACGCCGTCAGCCGGTTCTCGCGCGACAGGCCCGACCCGTCGTCGAAGACGCACCCGGCGCTCGGCACGCCTCGCTCGGCCAGCCAGCGGCGGACCTCCTCCGTGCCACTGTCCCACGATCCCCGCCTCGGCGGCAGCGGCGTGGTGACGTGCGGCGTCAGGCCGTAGGCGCCCAGGAGTTTGAGCAGGCACTCGGCGTACATGCCCTGGCTCCGCTTGTTGGCGACGGCGACGGTGGCGTCGAGGCGGGAGGTGTGGACGAGGTCGCAGACGAAGTCCTGCCGCGCCGCCCCGTCGGGCGCCGCCAGCCGCGCCCGCACCACCGGCCCGGCCACCGCGATGCCCGAAGCGCGGAGCGCGTGCACCAGGGCGGCGCCGAAGACGCGCGTCGGATCGTCGAGCGTCCGGAACTCGGTCGCCTCGGGCGCCTCGGCCCAGAACTTGCCCGCGGCGCGGATCTCCAGGCCCCCCTCGTCCACCACGCGCTCAAGGATGAAGAGGTGGGCCTTGCGGTCGCCGACCGTCAGGATCTTGCCGGTGACGCGTGCGACGCCGCCGGGCGGTTCGACCCACACGCGCGCGGGCTCGCCCACCTTGCCCGGCGCGACGTGAACGTTCAGACAGTTGTCGTTGATCGACAGGGCGCCGGCGGGCGCCTCGTACCACTCACCACGCTGGTTCGTCGGCCAACTCGGATGGACAAGCACCGTGTCGAAGAGCGTATCGTCGAGGAGGACGCGTTCGACGGCCGTCACGCCGCGGCCTTTCAAGACGTCGGCCCATTTGCGGAACGCGCCGACGGTGTCGCCGCCCCAGAAGCGGCCGGAGAAGTTCGGGTCGCCGCCGCCGATGACCGCCAGGTCCCACGCCCCCTTCTTGCCGGGCGAGGGGATGCGGCCGATGTGGGTCCGGATCCGCCACCCGGGACCCAGGCGGTCGAAGCAGGCGGCGGTGGTCACCAGTTTCATCGTGCTCGCCGGGATGAGCGGTGTGTCCGGCCGCAGGGCGTACAGGAGGTCGTTTCGGGCGTGGTCCGGCGGGGCGGCCAGGGCCACGGCCTGGACGGCCACGGTCGTCTTGCCGAGGTCGGCGCCCGCGAAAATCGTGTCGATGTCAGCCCGCAGCGCCTCGACGGCGGCGCTCGGCTCGGCGGCCGGCGCGCAGGGAGGGCGCGCCAGGAGAACCACAACGAGGCCAACCGAAAGAATCAAAGAAGACGACTTGCGCATCAGCCCCACGTCCCTTCTGCGTTGGAGGCCAGAGTTGTCTCGAGAGCGTCGAAAACCCTTTGCACGGCTCGCGGGGGTCATTATAATCCGCGTGTCGGCGTTGTAAAGAACAAGACGTAGGGGCAGCCGCGCCCTGGGGCCGCAACCGGTTGGGGGTACCACGGATGGCCGACGTGCCGCCGCTCGGCACCATCGTCCAAGGGGACGTCCTGGGAGTCCTGCCGACGTGGCCGGAGGGCTGCGTGGACCTGGTCTTTGCCGACCCGCCGTTCAACATCGGGTACGAGTACGATACGTACCACGACCACCTCGCCCCGCCCGAGTACGTGAAGTGGACGCGCCGGTGGCTGGACCAATGCCTTCGGGTCCTGAAGCCGAACGGGACGCTGTGGGTGGCGATCGGCGACGAGTACGCGGCCGAGATTCGCGTCATGATGCGGCCGCGAGCCACGCTGCGGAACTGGGTCATCTGGCGGTACACCTTCGGCCAGAACTGCAAGGGCAAGTTCAACCGCGGCCACGCCCACCTGTTCTACTTTGTCAAGGACCCGGGCAACTTCACGTTCAACGCCGACGACCGGCGCCTGCGCATCAAGAGCGACCGGCAACTGAAGTACAACGACAGGCGGGCCAACCCGAAAGGCAAACTTCCCGACGACGTCTGGACGTTCTCGCGCGTCTGCGGCACGTTCAAGGAACGGGTCGGATGGCACCCGTGCCAGATGCCGGTAAACTTGATGGAGCGCATCATCCTGGCGTGCTCGAAGCCGGGCGACGTGGTGCTCGACCCGTTCGCCGGAAGCGGCACCACGCTGGTGGCGGCCGCGCGGAACGGGCGGCGATGGGTCGGCGTGGAACTGTCGGACGACTACGCGCGGCGTGCGGCCAAGCGCGTTGAAATGGAGGCCGGCGCGGCGGCGGAGCCGCGGCTCTTCTCGTAGCCGCCGCGCGGTGGGCACGATTGCCCACCGCGCTATCCCCATGGGGGGCGATGGGTGCTGCGGCGGCCTGGGAAGGCCGCCGCGCGGAGAGTTGAGTCGGGAAACAGCCTCTCTGGTAGACGCCCTTCGGAGGCGGTCCATCATGCATCTCGTGATCCTGGCCGAGCAGGCGGCCGCGCCGGGCCCCATCAAGGAGGCCGAGAAGGAAGTCGGCGGCGTCGTGGAGTTTATCCTCGCGAACCCCTTCGCCCTGGCACTGACGTTCGTCTTTCTGGTGGCGCTTATCGGCGCATTTGTCGCCGCACGCAAGCGCGACCGGTGCCTGCGGAAGTTCAAGAACCATCACGTGACGCTCGTGGAGCAGGCGGGCCGGCGGATCTGGGGCCTCCTGAAGGTCTTCTCGAAAGGGCTGGAACTCGTGTACGAGTCGCCCTTCGAGGAGCCGAGCAAGAACTCGTTCCTGATCTACGAGACCGAACTCGCCAGGATCCTCGCGATCTACCGTTTCGTGGACCGCCTCGACGAGACGGGCCGCCGCCGGCGCGAGCGCCAGGCCCGCAAACTGGCGGACCCGCCGCTGCCGACGCGCATCGCCCGGTGGGCGCGCAACATCGTCAACACGTTCCGCGACGCCATCGTCAGTGCGATGGGGATGAGCGTCCAGCAGGCCGCCAAGGCGTCGCCGAGCCCGGCCCTCCAGACCCAGGGCGGGCAGATCAACGCCATCGGCTCGATGCTCGTCGGCGAGACCGCCAACGCCTACGAGCCGATGATCGAGCAGTACATCGGCCGGCCCGTCATCCTGGAGGTGGTCAACCCCGCCGATCCCGACAAGCGTGTCGTCGAGTATCACGGGTACCTGGGCGAGTACAGCGCCCAGTTCGTCCTGCTCGTGGACGTTCGCGACCGGTTTCACGAGACGGTTCCTCTCGGCGGGGCGGGCACGTTCCTGGAAGGGGCCCTGGAGGTCCGGGCCGAGAAGGACGCGGTCCGCGTCGAGAACCGTTCGGCCGTCCAGGTGGTCGTCGAGGGCGTCCGCGCAGGGGGCGTCTGCCACGACACCGACACGCGCATCGAACCGGGTGAGCGGGGCGAGGTGGCGGTGCCCCCGGAGGTGGCCGAGGCCGAAGGCGCCGTCGTCGCCGTCTCGTGGGAGCGTGAGTTCGACCTCATCGTGCCGCGCTCCGTCGGCGTCATCCGCCACGCCAGCGAAATGCCGAGACACAGCAACTAATACGACTACGCTACGTTCCGCGCGGCGGCTAACGACGCTCGCCCCCGATCTGACAACGCCACCCCCGTGTCGTTGCCGAGGGCTGCGTGTCACAGGTACCGGTCGAGGTGCCGGGCTTTGAGTTCGGCAACGAGGTTGCGGACGCGCTCGGCGTCGGCGCGGGTGGTGACGAGCGTGGCGTCGGGCGTTGCCACGATGACCAGGTCGCGGACGCCGAGAGCCGCCACGAGATGGTCGCTCTTGGAATAAAGGACGTTTCCGCTGGCGTCCACCGTGGCGACCTCGCCGCGGCCGACGTTGCCGTCTTCATCGGCCGCGACGTGGGCCGGAAGGATTCGCCACGTGCCCACGTCGTCCCAGGCGAAATGTCCCTCGATGACGCGGACCTGGTCGGCTTTCTCGATCACGCCGTAGTCGATGCTGATGTGCGGCAGTCCGGGGAACACCCTGGCGAGGGCGGCGGCCATGCGGTCGGTGTCGAGGTCGGGCTCCAACTCCGCGAGCCCCTCGTGCAACTGAGGCAGGTGCCGGCAGACGGCGTCGAGAATCGTGTCGGTCCGCCAGAAGAAGATGCCGCTGTTCCAGAAATAATCGCCGGAATCGAAGTAAGCCTCGGCCAGCGCCACCGGGGGCTTCTCGTGAAAACTGGTGACCTCGTACACGGGCCGGCCGTCGATCTCGGCCACCGCCTCGCCGCGCAGGAGGTATCCATAGCCCGGAGCGGGGTACGTGGGTCGGACGCCGATGGCGTACAGCGACGACGGGTCGTTCTCGACGCAGGCCTCGGCGTGCCGCAGGCATTCCCGCAGCCCTTCGGCCGGGTCGATGACGTGGTCGCAGGGCAGGCAGACGACGGTCTGGTCGCCGGCGCGTTTGCGGATGATCCGGGCGGCCAGGGCGATGCAGGGGGCGGTGTCGCGGATGCGCGGCTCGACGATCAGGTTCTCGGGAGGCAGGTCGCCCACCAGCCGCCGGGCCACGTCCTGATGCTTGCGGTTGACGAGCACGAGGACGTTCTCGATGGGCAGGAGGCCCTCGAGCCGCTTCATCGTCTGGACGAGCAGGGGCTCGCCGCCCAGGATGCTCAGAAATTGCTTGGGGCAGGTCTCGCGGCTGACCGGCCACAGCCGCGTGCCTTCCCCTCCCGCCATGATGGCTGCGTACATCGCCGGCACCTCGCGAACCGGGTCCCTGATTGGCAAGACGCTACGGGTATAGGTCGGCCGATGACTTGGGTCAACCCTTTTCCGTGCGCCCTTGCCGGCCGGGTGTGGCAACGATTCGTGGCACGCTTGCAACGTGGCGGCAGGTCCCCGCTCGCTGACGCTCGCGGCTAGTCCCGTTTCCAGAAAGGTCCTGTGTATTCTCGGGGGTGCCACTGGCGGCTTGCCCGCCAGTGCTGATGAGACACTGGCGGACAAGCCGCCAGTGGCACCCGCGTCGGAAAAGTCATAGGACCTTTCTGGAAACGGCA
>DATKXP010000319.1:0-17498 GCA_035529015.1 Phycisphaerae bacterium
ATTCTGAACGAGTCCCCATAAGGGGACGAGGGAAGAATCTCGCCGCGGTTGTGCTGTTTCCCGCGGACGCAACGCGAGACCCTTCGGTCGCCGCAGGCGACCTCAGTGTGACAGGTCTGAACACCCACGCAGGCGGGCCGGAAGTGGCACCAAAGATGTATGAGGCAAGCGGCCGGGGCGCTGCCCACCGGCCAAAACGGGATCGGCCTGATCGCCAGGCCCGACCCGGAAGAAAGACAAACGGCAGCAGAGGGTTCTCCGAAAGGGGGAAGAAGTTATGCGATACATAGGACTCTTGGCAGGAATTGGCCTGATTCTGGCCGTCACCGGGACGGCCGGGGCCCTGACGTCGACATGGGACGTGGCAACAGTCCATGGTGTCCGGGAGTTCACGATCGGCAGCGGCGACTCATCACTGCTGTATAACCAGCAGGGGTGGACGGACTATGTGTGGTACGAGAACAACGGCTCGACCCCCGGAACAATTGCCACAACAACCGCCGGACCGAACAAGCCTGAGGTCGACTACCGTTCAGGCATGAGAACCTTTGCCACGACCGATGTGGCTGTCGGCCAGAAACTCAGCGACATCAAGCTGGAGTTCGAATACAACAACACGCTGGGCGGCTACACGACCATAAATTTCTTTGTGACCGATGGCACGCATCTGGGCATCTTTGCGCCGACGTCCTCAGGCATTGGCGAGGTGGGCGTGATCGATCCCATCAACGGATGGAACAAAATGACCATCGACCTTACGCGCGGCGATATCCCCTCGGATGCCAAAATGGCCATCTACGAACACGACGGACTGTCCAGCGATTACACTTACCCCTACACGACGTTCCAGTGGGACGAGATCAAGAATCTGACCATTGCCGGCTGGTATGACTACCAGCGAAGTCCGACGGGTGGTTGGGATGCTTGGGGTACGAGCTTCGATGCGAATCACGGCCTGGCCCTGATATGGGGCGACACCGCCAACAGCAACAATATCTACGGGTCGCAGACGCGGGAAATCCGCAACGTGGTCGTCACGTTCGGCGGCGACGACTACATCGGCACGTTCAACGACGCCACCGTCCCCGAACCCGTCACCATGGCCGGTCTGGTGCTGGGCGTCGGTTGCCTGGCACGCTACGTCCGCCGCAGGCGGAAGTGAACAACGACGTCTGACTCAAGCGGCCGGGGCGCTGCCCACCGGCCAAAACGGGATCGGCCTGACCGCCAGGCCCGACCCGAAAGAAAGGCAATCGGCAGCAGAGGGTTCTCCGAAAGGGGGATGCAGCAATGCGATACGTAGGACTCTTAGCAGGAATTGGCCTTCTTCTGGCCGTCACCGCGACGGCCGGGGCATCGTCCGTCGTCTCCTTGCCGGACGGCACCGTCACCGCAGATACGTACTACGGTGGCCACGGCCTGAACGCGTACTGGGCGGAAAGCGTCGTCCCGTTGAACCTGTCAGGGAACTGGGTTAAGCAGGTATCAGGCAAGATCACGGACATATCCCACCCGAGCACCAGTTGGGTGGAGATTGGCGTGATCCCCAAGGACAAGTACGACTATTGGCAAACCGCCTTCGGTGGCGGCTGGAAACCCGCCGTCTTCGACAAGGGCCTTTACGTGGTCCACTGGGACGACGGAACAGACTTAGATCTCGCCCTCCAGGAAGGCTGGGATGATTGGTCCAGCACCACCTACCACAACAAGAACGGCGGCAACCAGCCATTCGCCTGGCCCCTCACAGCACCGACCGCGTCGGACCCGTGGGAGTTCGACTTTACGATGTCGCCGACCACACCGGGGAACTCCTACCTCTCCGTCACGGCCACTGGCGCAAGCGTGTACGGGACACAGCCCTTCCCCTACGGGGTGACCGACGGCGAGCCGGTTGCCAACGACAACGACTACAGCGATGCCTACCTGATTGCCCAAATTTGGAGCATGGATCCGAACGCCTCGTTTTCCTTCAAGGACGTGCAGGCCGAGATTGTCCCCGAACCCGTCACCCTGGCGGGCCTCATGCTGGGCATCGGTTGCCTGGCACGGTACGTCCGCCGCAGGCGGGCGCTGTAGGAGACTCTTGGGATTTCGGTCCGGCCGCATGGGGTGGCCGGGGGCGCGAAGAAACGAAGGAGAAACAAGTCATGCGATACATAGGACTCTTGGCAGGAATCGGCGTTCTTCTGGCCGCGGGCGGCGCGCTGGCTACTACCGCCACCTACTCCGATTTCTCCGCCCACGTCATCCGCAACGGCAGCAGCGGCACGTACACGACCAGCACCAGCAGCAACGACACCAACGAGACGTTCACGATCACCGCGGTGGGCGGCGGGAAGGTGGCCATCGGCACCTCGGCCGTCAACGGCTTCAAGGTGGACGACTTCGTCAATTTCAAGTTCTCGAACTCCGTCACGGGCATCGGCGACAGCCAGATCGTGTACCCGAACTTCTGGGTCACCGACAGTTCCGGCCACTACGCCTTCGTGGCCATGAGCTACTTCAGCGGCCAAGCCCAGACCGACCGCGAGATCTACGACGAGGCCACCTCCGCAAGCGGCATGGGCGAGGCGTTCTTCGAGGCCTTGGGTGTCCGCGTGTACGGCACCGACACCAGCACGCTGGACTGGCTGTATCCGGGCTGTGTGCGAATGGCGAAGTTCGGCAGTTGGGATTCCGCCCTGTGGAAGTCGAGCGACGTTGGGACGAACGACCCGGTCCTGATCTCCGACATCGGCGGCCTCTATTTCGGCTCGCCGTTCACCGGCACCACGGTCCCCGGCATTTCCCCCAACTCCGACTGGACCTACGCCGGCACCGGAGACCCGCAGATGCCGGACACGTGGTACCTCATGTGCGGCGACACGAGCGGCAGCGTCGAGAACTACAATTACACGTTGGGTGATTTCGGGTTGGAGTACGCCCCCATCCCCGAGCCCGTGACGATGGCGGGCCTGGCGCTGGGCATCGGTTGCCTGACACGCTACGTCCGCCGCAGGCGGGCCGGAAGTGGCACCAAAGATGTATGAGGCAATCGGCCGGGGCGCTGCCCACCGGCCAAAACGGGATCGGCCTGACCGCCAGGCCCGACCCGAACTCAGAGAAACGGCAGTAGAGAGGTTCCTCTCGAAAGGGGGAAAGAGTTATGCGATGCACAGCAATCTTAGCAGGAATCGGCCTTCTTCTGGCCGTCACCGGGACGGCCGGGGCCACATACTACGTCAAGCACGATTTTGAGACCTCGTGGACGCCGGAGGACTGGGCTCCCGGGTGGGAGTCAGAAGAGTACCGTCACGGTGCGGAGCCCATCGCGAAAATGGAGCAGGTGGACCTCACCCCATATGGCCGGAGCGGGTACGGAGCGAATCTCTACATGGATAGCGCGGCAGACTTGCACTGGTGGGGTAACGTCGAGATCAGCGTAATACCAGGCGGCGTTCTCAATACCGCTTACGACCCGTGGGTAAGCGTGGATATGTACGATGCGGGTTATACGTCAGGTATGGACGCCATCGGCCAACTCTACACCCTTCCAAGTTGGGTGGTCGACGACGATTGGACGGACGTTCAGTTTGGCGGGCGGCCCTGGGGTAACCCCGAGGGCGTTTACTATTACAGCTGGGCCGACCGTCCGAAAGAGCCTTGGCAGGCGACAACCGTCCAGCGGCCCAACTTGGACCAGGGCGATGACCCCGCGTGGCACAACTTCAAGATCCAACTCTCAAGCACGGATAACAAGCTCCACTACTACATCGACGGAACAGAGGTCGGCACTTCCACGCGCGCCGACTACACGGATCTTGGCGGCCTGCAACTCAGCGTTATGTTTATTGACCCGCTGTCCGGGTGGGGTGACACGCCGCCCTCTGTAATCTTCGACAACTTCGAGTATGGCTCCACGGTCCCCGAACCCGTGACGATGGCGGGTCTGATGCTCGGCATCGGTTGCCTGGCCCGCTACGTCCGCAAGCGGAAGGTGTAAGAGAAACACAACGGCTTCTCGGCCTTCCACTCGGCCGCACGGCGCGGCCGGGGCCGCGAAGAAACGAAGGAGAAACAAGTCATGAGATACATGGCAATCTTGGCAGGAATCAGCCTTCTTCTGGCCGTCACCGCGACGGCCGGGGCCACAAGTATTAGGGACCGCGCCGAATACCGGCCCTCGAGCGACCTGGCCCTCGGAACGTACGCCGCGGGCCAAGGCTACCAGATGCCCGGCGAGTTCCAACTCAACCTGGAGTACCAGACCGGTATTCCCGACGCCGAAATCGAGGCCTTCAACAACTACTTCCTGGACAAGACGCCGCCGGAACTGAACTTCCCGGACGGCGATTACTACTACCTGAGGGTCGACTGCAGCGGCAAGCTGCCCATCGGCATCTGGGACTACAACTCGGATCCCATGGCGCAGGAGTACGCCCCGGACAGCGAGGAAGACTGGGTCCAGTGGACCATGTCGTACTGGTACACCAGCGGCGGCCAAGACTACCTCCACACGGTTCTGGCCGGCGACATCGTGACCAGCGGCTCGGACAGCTTCCTCAGGGTCCTGCCCTCCACGGGCTTCCGGTCGTTCGTCGGCGACGCCACGGCCAATTACGTGGAGGTCTTCGAGGGCGAAACGGTCCTCAGCGAGGTCCTCGGGTATCATACCTCGCAGACGTGCTCCGACCTTATGGCCGGCACTGCAACCGGAACGCTCGAAGCCGAACTGGTCCCCGAGCCCGTGACCCTGGCCGGTCTGATGCTCGGCATCGGTTGCCTGGCACGGTACGTCCGCAAACGCAGGTAAGATGGTTTCATCCAACGAAAGGAGGCAACCGTGAAACTCAAAATACCATCTTTGACGGGCTGCTTATCACGCGGCCCACCCATCCTGGCGCTTGCGGCCGTCGGCCTCGTTCTGGCCATGGCCGTCCCAGTTCAGGCCCTCAGCGTGCTCGTGAGTCCCGGCGCCGATCTGCCGGCCGGCCGGACCCGCATCCACCCGGACGGCACACTCGGTCTGTCCGGCACGTACGAGTTCAACGTGTTCACGGGGAGCGGCCTGACCGGCTGGACCCTGGCCGATACGCTCACCACGGACTTCAGCAACGAGAAGGTGGCGGGCACGTTTTACTCCGAGGTTTACACACACAGCGAGGGCCATACGCTGTTTACCTACCAGATCTACAACAGCGGCACGACGGACATCCGCCATGGCAACCTCGCGGGGTTTGCTTCGGGGTGGGAATTCCTCGATTCGGGGGTCCTGCACTTCGGGGCCGTCTCCGACGACTACATCGATGGGGATGTTCTGGCCTTGGGCCGCCCGGCCAACGGCGAGCAACTCAATTTCGCCTTTGAGGGATGGAATGGCAGCGGCATGACCGAGATGCTCCTGGAAACTGGCCAGACCTCAACCTGGTTCTACGCCGTGACCGATGCGCCATCCTGGCACGTCGGAAGGGCGACGGTGCAAGACTCCGGATCCAGCGCCTCTCCGGTTGCGGTGCTGGTCCCTGCTCCCGAGCCGGTGACGCTGGCCGGCCTGGTGCTGGGCGTCGGCTGTC
Organism: Phycisphaerae bacterium; assembly: GCA_035529015.1. Classification (GTDB taxonomy): domain Bacteria; phylum Planctomycetota; class Phycisphaerae; order FEN-1346; family FEN-1346; genus JAUVZF01. The sequence continues at coordinate 5,553 of DATKXP010000319.1, forward strand.
TGGGCCGATACGTTCGCAAGCGCAGCAGGATGTAGCCGTACGGCAGGTTGGTTGGAATGCGTGCGAGATGCGCAAAGCGCCGCATCTTCGCATGGCGCGGCCATGCGAGGGGGCGGGGTCTGTGCCGAACGAAGCAGGACCCTCACCTCGCAGGGAATGGGTCCATCCGCCCGGCGACGTGCATGGCCGGGCCTGAAGACCGGCTGCGCCCGGTGATCGGGTGGTGAAACGGTCACCGGGCCGAGAGCCGGGCGCCGTCCCTTTGCGGGAAGGGACGGTGTGTCCAATGGCAACGGAGGGACTATGAACGGAACCTGAAATGACGGGCAAACGCAGATTCGTACAGGCGCAAACCGCCTTTCTGTCTCTCCTTATGGGAGCGCTGGCCCTTGCTTGGCCCTTGCCGGCAAGGGGGGCGCTCGTCCCACCCGGGGCCGACCTCCTGGGCGGTGCCGCAAGGCGCCATCCAGACCCGAACCCGCCGCTGGCGGGCGCGGCGTTCAACGTTTACACCGCGACCGACATGCCGCCGGCATGGACACTGGTGGACGCCATGTCGGGCGTGCCCGGAATGGGCACAATGGACGTTATTGTGTATTCCCAGGCCTGGGAGCACGACGACGGTCGTTTTCTCTTTGCGTACCAGATTGAGAACAACAGCACCGCTCCCGTTCGCAGGGGCAACATCGCCGGTTTCGACGCAACGGCATTTGAGATCATCGACTGCGGCGTGCTCGATCTTGCGGGCACTGAGGCCTTCGACGAAGGCGATGTCCTGCAGTTGAGCCGGCCAACAGGAGGTAACCCTCAACTGGCCTTCGCTTTCGAGGCCCCGAACGACGAAGGCCAGATGGTCGAAAGGCTGCTCGAGCCTGGCCGCACGTCGTCGTGGTTCTTCGCCGAGACGGACGCCTTGGCCTACACCATCGACCTGTCCAGCGTAATCGACGGCGGCCAGAGCGCCGACATGATGGAAGTGTTCGTCCCGGCGCCCGAGCCGGCGACGATCGGCCTGTTGGCGGCAGGGATGGCCGGGATGCTTTTGCGCCGGTGCCGCCGGGCGCGGTGAGACTCGGCCGTTCAGAACGGTGAGGGGCGCAAGACCGGGGGGGGCTCCGCCCTTTGCCGCCGGGATTCCGTCAGGGGCCGCAGTGCCTAAGCGGGGTCAGGTAAGTTTTCTGCGGTTGGTGCGCGGCGGGTCTGGAGTACCCGCCGCGACATGGCGGTCGCAAGCGCGGTGGGTACGGAAACCCACCGCGCAAGACTTACGTAAGTCCGCTTAGTCCTACTGCGCTACATTCCGCGCGGCGGCCTTCCCAGGCCGCCGCGAACGCAGTCTGTGCCTGTTCCTGGTGGCCTGGGAAGGCCACCAGGCGGACAACAAGCCGAAGTAGCGTTGTAGGATTAGTCCTACTGCGCTACTCGTTGCGCGGCGGGTCGGGAGACCCGCCGCGCGGGAAGTGGCGCTGTAGCGCTAGCGGTCCGTCCCGAAGTCGTGCCTGACGAGGTCCTCTCGTCGGGTTTCGGACCCCTCGCCCGTCAACCCGCCCGCCGGCCGCCCGCGAACAGGACGATGTTGGTGGCCACGGCCTGGGCGTCCTGGGCCTTGTAGCCGCGGCGGCCGTAGGCTTCGTAGCCGGTCGTCGAGAACAGGATGTCGAAGGGGGTGTAGACGCCGACGAGTTTGTCGCCGGCGTAGATGCCGGTGAGGTCGGCGTGCGGCCGGCCGAGGCGCAGGACCCGCAGCGCGCGGCTGAACTGGACGTTTGAGATGAGGCCGTAGCCTTTGCCGCCCGACAGGCGACCGGTCATCAGCGGATGCGTCTGCGGGACGGGCTTGAGTTGCCAGCCGACGTCGGTGGCGAATTTCAGGAAGGCGCCGTGGAACTCGGTGGATCCTCCCGCGGCCTCGACCCAGAGAAAGCCGCCCTTGTCGGCGTAGGCCTTGAGGGCCTGCTTTTCGGGCTCGGGCATCTTGATCTCGCCCGGCCCGATGAGGTAGGCGATGTCGGTGCCGCCGAGGTCCGAGGGCTTGACGCCCTTCTCGTCGGCGGTCAAGGACATGCCGGCCTTCGTGCTGAGGTGGCTTGTGAGCCGCTGGAACACGCGGTAGTTGCGGCCGGTCAGCCAGCCGGGCCCGTCGTACTCGACGCGGGCCAGGCGCAGGCTCTTGCGGCCGCCGGCCCGCACGGCGTCCGGATACCGGTCCGCTTCCGTAGGCTGGCGGGGTTGGAGTTTGGCCCTCAGGGGGCTCTGGTCAGTCGCGTAGGTGAACAGGTTGATGCCCCACTGGAAGAGGTAACTGCGGCGGGCATAGGACTTCAACTGCCACGAACAGGAAATGTCGTCCATCGAGTAGAACAGGAAGGTCCGCATCCCGTCGTGCAGGCCCAGGATTTCGGGCCGCTGCTTGAGCGGGTGCGGGTGGGTGAACGACCCGTGCTCGGGGCCGAGGGGCTTCAGTTGCCACTGGGGCCAGACCTCTTTGATGAAATCCTGTGCCCACTTTCGCACCTCCGGGTTGCCGCACGACGCCTCCAGGAGGATCGTTCCGCCGGTGTCGGTGAACTGGCGGAGTTTCTTCTTGTGCGCGTCGGAGAACTCGGGCGGCTTCTCGGCGGTGATGTACAGGACGGGCGCATCGTGGAGTTCCTCGACGGGCGCCTTCAGGCTGACGATCTGCCAGTGGAACATCTGTTCCTTGACCTTCTCGATGTAGGTGGTCAGGTTGGCGATGTCGCGGCGGTGGTTGTTCCACTCGCCCTCGTACTCGAGTTTGTTGTAGAGGATGGGGGCGCGGCCCTTGTAGAGGAAGAGCAGGCAGAAGCACGTCTCCGGGATGCCGCCCCACGAGCCGTTCCCCGCCTGGGCGCGAATCAGGTGCGTGGCGCCTTCCTCAAACCAGTTGCGTGTCCCGAAGTACTTGTACCCGGCGGCGATGCCGACGCGCTCGACGCTGTAGAGCCAGTAGCGTTTGTGTTTGTCGGGGCCGTTGGGGTGTTTGGGGCTGACGTCGGGCTTGAAGTTCTTTCCGAGCCACCCCAGGGCGGCATCGACGCGGCGTTCGAAGTCGCCGCTCACGCGGGCGCTGCGCCCGTTCACGCAGGGGCACCCGCTGGCCAGGTTCAGGTTGTCCATGGCGATGAAGATGCTGGCGAGTCCGGCGGCGGTCATGGTGCCGTATCCGGGCGTGTTGTTGCCGAGGCTCTTGTTGTGTTCGCCGTAGTTCCACGCGCCGTCGTTCTTCTGCTGGTCGAAGTAGAGTTTCATGCTGCGTTCCCAGACGATGCGTGGGATCTCGACGCCCGCCAAGGCCGCCTCGCGCAGGGCCAGCATGGCCATCTGGGTGTTCGAGAGATCGTACCTGCCGCCGGAGCCGCCGAGGCTCGTGTAGTTCCAGCCGCCGTGACTGCCCTGGGCCTGCACCAGCCAGGTGGCGTCGGCGATGAGGGCCTTGCGGACGGCGTCGCGCTTGGCGCCCGAGAGTTTGTTCTGGAGGTGGGCGTAGGCCATGGTCCGCATACTGGTGGCGTAGGTATAGCCGAGTTCCCCCCGCCCCATGAGAGCATCCAGGCCCTTGGAGACGGCCTCGCGGTTGGGGTGAACGCCGGTGTAGACGAGCGTGTACACGGCCATCTCGGTGTGGCCGCAGGGAATCGGCGACTGGTGGTATTTCTGCTCGGGCCAGGAACCATTGCCGCCCTGCTGGCTCATGAGGTGCTTCTGGGCCCTCTCAATGGCCTTGACGACCTGCTCGTCGGTAAGGCCGTTCCCTGAGCGCTGCCCGCCGCCGCCCCCGCCTTGCGGTTTGGCGCCGGACGACTTCCCCTTGCCGCCCTTGTCCTTCTGGGCAGCCCACGCCGCACCTTCGTGGAGAATCTGGCAGACCGCGCCCACACCCACCACTGCGGCCAGGATGATTGGAAGCAAAAACCATCGTCGCATATCGAGTGCCTCGCTATTCCCCCATATTGTACGCACGAACGGCCGGGGCGTCCCCTCGGTTCCGCGGTCGTGGGGGGCTATTATGGCGGCAACGGGACGCCTCCGCAAGACCGCTCTACGTCCTATCGGCAGCCGGCGTCGCGGGCTCCTGCTATGGGGTCCGACATAAGTCCTGTTAAGTTGGGGCGCGGCGGGTGTCCTCACCCGCCGCGTCACCGTCCGTTTTTCCGCGGTGGGTGAGGACACCCACCGCGCAAAACTTGTGTCGGACCGCTTAGAGGCACGCGAGGGCGGATTTCAGGCACTCCACAACCACGTCCTGGTCCGCTTCCGTCAGGCGGTTGTAAAACGGCAGGGCGATGGTGCGGGCGGCCACCTTCTCGCAGACGGGGAAATCGCCGGGCCTGTAGCCCAAGTCAGCGTAGAACGGCTGCAGGTGGACGGGCGTGAAGTAGTTCGAGCAGCCGATGCCCTGGTCCGTGAGGTCCGAAAGCACCGCGTCACGCTGCTCCTGTGTGAAGCGGTCGGCCAGACGGACCACGAAGACAAACCACGACACTCTGCCGTCGGTGTACGGAGCGGGCAGGACAAGTTCGTCGAGCGCGGCGAGCGCATCGAGGTACCGCTCGGCCACGCGGGCCCGGGCGTCGATAAACGCCGGCAGCCGCGCCAACTGCGAGAGGCCCAGCGCGCAGTTGATGTCCGAGAGGCGGTAGTTGTAGCCCAGGCGTGCGTGGGCGAGCCACCCGGCCCCGGGGTCGCGGCCCTGGTTCCGCATGCTGACGCACAGGTCGGCCAGAGGCTCGTCGTCCGTGACGATCATGCCGCCCTCGCCGGTGGTCATCTGCTTGTTCGGATAGAAGGCGAAGGTGGACGCCAGACCAAACGTCCCCGCCAGGCGGCCCCGGTAGGTGGCGCCGACGGCTTCGCAGGCGTCTTCGACAACGGGGATGCCGCGCGACTCGCCAATCGACATGACGCGGTCCATCGGCATCGGCCGGCCGAAGATGTGCACGGGCAGCAGGAGCCGCGTGTTCTCGGTGACGGCCGCCTCGATGCGCCCGGCGTCCATGTTCCAGGTGGTCTCGTCGATATCGACGAACACCGGCCGCGCGCCCTCGAACAGGGCGCAGTTGGCCGAGGCGATGAACGTGAACGGGCTGGTGATCATCTCGTCGCCGGGCCCGAGCCCCAGCGCCCGGACCAGCAGATGCAGGGCGCTCGTTCCGGAGTTGACCGCCACGCCGCGCGCCATCCCCATGAAGTCCGCCAGCGCCGCCTCGAACTCCGGCAACTTCGGGCCGAGGCTCAGGTACGGCGTCTCCAGGACCGCGACGACGGCGTCGATGTCGTCCTGCGAGAGGTCGGGCCGCGCCAGCGGCACGCGTTCGTCTGCCATGGCTGCTCCTTAGCGCTGGTATGGGCGGGCGCGCGAACGCGCTCCCCTGCGGGCTTGGCCCGCCGAAGTCCCGGCCAGCCGGGACGAAGGCGGCTCGCGGCTAAAACTCGATCCGCTTGCCCTGGACGTCGGGCTCGGGCTCCAGGCCGTACAGGCCGAGGATCGTGGGCGCCACGTCCATCAGGTGAAGGCCCTCGAGTTGCCGTCCGCCGCCCGGCCGGCTCGGATCGTACATGACGAAGATGCCGTGGTAATCGTGGTTGGCATCGTCGGGCCCGGTATCGTTCTCGAAGGTGTGAATGCGCCCGGTGCCGACCTGGCCGACGCTTCGCCAGTTGAGGTCGCCCCAGTAGACGGTCAGGTCGGGCGGGATACCGTTAACGGTCCGGTACATCTCCTCAGGCTTGAGGACGCGCGTGCCGATGGGGTTGCCCTCGTGGTCGGGCACGGCGGCCAGGGCGGCGGCGAGTTCGTCGCGGACGGTTTCGTAATCGGTTTTCGGGACGATGCCCTGCGGCTCGCGTCCCTCGACGTTCATGAAGACGCGGCCGTAGTACCCGCCCTCGCCCCACGCGCGGGTCCGCGACCAGTCGATCCTGCACTTCGCAAGCGGCACGGGCTCGGCGGGCGGTTCCTGGAGCGCGAGCCACCCGTTGGCCATGAGCCACTCGTTGACGCAGATCCCGCCGTCCATCTTCTTGGCGCCGTGATCGCTGACGACAAAGACGACGGCGTCGTCGCCGACGGCCGCCAGCACCTCGCCGAGTTGGGCGTCCATGAACCGGTGATAGTCGCGGATGGCGTTCTCGTACGGATTGCCCGGCTCGTACTTCGGGTGGGCGGGGTCGCTGAACGACCACAGGCCGTGGTAGACGCGGTCGATGCCCATCTCGACCATCATGAAGAAGTCCCACGGACGCGCCGCCAGCAGGTGCGTCGCGATGCGGGTCCGCTGCTCGGCCATCTTGTAGCACTGGTCGAGGATGTACCCCTTGTCGTCGGTGCGGAAACCCTTGACGTCGATCAGGTATTCCTCGCCGCCCAGGATTTGGGCGATCTCGTCCTTCAGGCCCGGCGGATGGGTGAACTGGCTCTCGACGCTCGGCGTCAGAAAACTCGCGACCAGGCGGCCGTTGAACGGCTTCGGCGGAAAGGTCTGCGGCACGCCGAGGACGAGGCTCTGCAGTCCTTCCCGTCCCAAACGCTCCCAGACACGCTCGCGCTTGACCGCCAGGCTCGTGGCAAACGTCAGGCCGTCGTACGAGTAATCCTTGCGGTTGCGGAACCCGTAGAAGCCGAGGGTGCCGGCGTCCACGCCGGTCATCATGCTCGTCCAGGCGGGGACCGTGATGGGCGGGTCGCTCGAGCGCAGCCGTCCGTACACCCCGCCGGAGACCAGACGCTTCAGATTCGGCAGGGCGTCGAGATCGCGGTCGAAGATCAACTGCGGCGTGGCACAGTCCCAGCCGATGACGGCAACGCGGCGGTTGTCGGGCACGTCATAATCCTCTCGTGACTTCGCCCCGGGGGAGCATACCCCGCCGCTCCCGCAGCGGGCTCGTCCGTCGCGTCCGGCAACCGGCCTACTCCAGATACCCAAGCGCCCGCAGGCGTTTGCGGATCATCTCGATCTCGCGGACGTTCAGGGAGGGTTCCTCATCGAGGCGCCCGCCGGCCACCAGGTCGCGCAGAACCGACACGACGAACTCGGTGACCGATCGGAAGCCCGTTCCGTCGATGAGGCCCTGAAGGTTCTCGTAGAGTTCACGGGGGATCTTGATGGTGACCTTGCTTCTGGCCCTGGTCCTCGCCCGCCTCTTTGCCATGACCGCTCTCCCCGACAGTCGTGCGATGAGGCTCCTATGACACTCCAATCAGGATACCCGATTTGGCCGGTCTGTCAATGCCGCACAGCCGTCGGCCCGTACGGACGCGCCACGTTTAGCCGTCGCCGGCACGGCGACGGTCGTTGCCGGTAACGGGCCGATGGCCAGTTGCGTCGCCGTACCGGCGCCGGCTAAACGCAAACGGCCCGACGGCTAAACGCCGCGCCGCCTCTGGAGGTACCGGTCGGCTGCGTCCTTTTCCGCCTGGCTCATTCGGAGGAACCCCAGCCGCCAGACCAGCACGAACAGCATCGCGCCGGCCACCAGGTAGATGACGCTCGCGTAGCGCCCGGGAATGTAGAGGACGAGCAGCCCCACCGCCGCCAGGACCGCGCTGACGCTGAACAGGATGCCGACGGTCACCGGCACCGACAGGCCGAGCCGGTCCACCATCTGGTTGTAGACGTGGCTGCGGTCGGGCATCATGACCCGCCGGTGGTTGGCCAGGCGGCGAACCAGGGCCACCCCCGTATCGAAGATCGGAAGGCCGAAGATGAAGAGGGCGGCCACGAACCATTTGACCATCCCAAACCGGCTGGCGAACATGATCATCATGGCGGCCAGGACGTAGCCGATGAAGACACTCCCCGCGTCGCCCAGGAAGATCCGCGCGGGGGGCGAATTGTACGGAAGAAAGCCGATCGCCGCACCCGCCAACGCGAAGGCCACGACCATGATCAGGCGAGAGTACTCGTACGTGATACCCCCGCCATACCACTCCGGGGTAGCCCAGGCCGTCAGCGACGTGGCCAGCAGCAGGAAGCCGATCGAGATCGTCACGGTCACGCTCGAACACAGGCCGTCGAGGCCGTCGAGGAGGTTGGTCGCATTGGTGGCGCCGATGACCACCAGAAAATGGGCTGCCAGGCATATGACCAGAACCGCGACCGATGTCTCGGCCAGATCCAGACCCACCAGCGCCTGCAGGTCCGGAAACGCAAACCAGCGTACCCCGCCCAACAGGAGGATGCCTCCGGCGGCAGCCTGGCCGAGCAACTTGTAGCGGGGACGGATCTCCTTCAGGTCATCCACCAACCCCGTCACGAAGGCCACGAAACCGCCGGCCAACAGCGCCCCCAGGGCCCACCAGTTCACCCCCTCGCTCACCAGCCCGTACAACAGGACCGGCACCGTCCAGGCCAGCCAGATGGCGCACCCGCCCAGATACGGGATCGGCGAGGAGTGAATCTTGACCGCCCGGTCCGGCTTGTCACAAATCCCCTTGCGAAGGGCAAGCCAACGGAAGATCGGCGTGGCCAACAGACCCAGGACCAGGGCTGTCACAAACACCCAGACGCCGGGCCCCCACAGGCGGGCCAGGATTTCAACCCAGGGGGGCACGGTCTCACCGTGCGGGAACATCGCACCACCCCTTCCTTCCCCCCAAGACGCGTACGCCCAGGAGCGCCGCCGCTATGCCTCGGCGCCGGTCATTGGTCGCTGCCTTCAGCGCCGCTCAGTCCTCCTACCTCTTCGACGCTTCGGAAGACGGCCTCGTCGTACCGCAGCATGACGAGCCCGTCCTGCCAGGCCTCCGGGTCGATGTCGGGCCGGCGGCCAAGATGTTCCTCGATGAGCCACCGGGGGAAGTCCGCCCCCGCCCGGATGGCCAGCGGAACCCCGCCGCCGAAACGCGGGTTGATCTCGATGAAACGGACACCGCCGTCCGCCGTCAGGAAGCACTGGAGCGTCACAACGCCGGCGCATTCCCCAAGCGCCTCCACCAATTGCATGCTCCGGCGGATGATCTCGGGGTGCCGCACCGTGACGGCCTTCGAGACTTCGCCGTCGCGCACCTTCAGCCGCCGCCGCGGCACCGCCACGCGGGCCGTGCCGTCGAGACCCGCGTACACGTCCACCGTGTGTTCCCGGCCGTCCACGAACTCCTGGATGACGGTCTCCTCGGCAGCGGTCTTCTGGAAAAACTCCAGCGCCTCGCGGTCCGGAATCGCGTGCACGTCCTTGGCGCTGGAGCCGTAGCGCGGCTTCATGAACAGGGGGAAACGTGCCGCCAGGGCCTTCTCGTAGATGAGCACGTCGGGCGTGTCGAAGCCGTGGGTCTTGAGGAACTCGAACGTCCGGACCTTGTCGCGGCAGATGCGCACGACCTGCGGCGACGAGATCAGCACACGGGTGCCGGCCCTCTCGAACCGCTCGCGCCCCTCGGCCAGGTTCTGAAGTTCCCAGTCGAGCAGAGGCACCAGCAGAGCGATCTCCCGCTCCTTGCAGATCGCCACAAGGGCCTCGACGTACGGCTCCCCTTCCCTGGCCAAGGGAACCACGAACCCCTCGTCCGCCCGGTGGAACGCCGCCGCCAACCGCGAGTGATCGGCCCCGTAAACGCGGCCCTTGACGCCCAGTTCGGCCAGGGCGTCGCGGAACGACTCCAACAGGCTGACGCGCCGTCCGATGCACGTCAGCAGAATGTTCACCTCGTCAGCCATACCGTCCGCCTTTGTTCGGCCCCATCCACGCGACGACCGTTCGGCCTCCCCCCGCCGCCGACCTCCAGCATACCCTCCGCCCGGCCGATGTCAATCCACCATCATACATCGCCACGTTTGCAGCCAGGACGGGCGTCGGGGCTTCACCACTTCTGGTACGCCGTCTGGCGGCCGAAGCCTTTGAGGAGCGTCTGCCAGAGAATCCTGAGATCGAGCCACAGACTCATCCGCTCGACGTATTGCACGTCGATCTCGAGTTTTTCCTCGTGCGGCAGTTCGCCGCGGCCCATGATCTGCGCGAGGCCCGTCAGTCCCGGCCGCACCTGAAGCCGCCGACGCTCGCGCTCGTTGAACTCGCGGGCCTGGCTCAGGTACAGCGGCCGCGGACCGACAAGGCTCATGTCGCCCTTGAGGATGTTCCAGAGTTGCGGCAGTTCGTCGAGGCTCGTTTCGCGAAGCCACGGCCCGAGCCGCGTCAGGCGCGGGTCGTCGGGCGAGCCGGGGCTGACGCCGAACTGCTCGGCGTCGGTCCGCATCGTGCGGAACTTCAGCATCACAAACGGCCTCATGTCCCGCCCGGCCCGTTCCTGCTTGAAGAGCGCCGGCCCCGGACTGTCGCGGCGAATCGCCAACGCCAGACCCAGCAGCGCCGGCCAGCCCAGCGCGAGCGCCGTCCCCGACACCGCCACGTCCGTCAGCCGCTTGACCGCCCGTCCGACCAGGCTCATGGCGCCTCCTCGCCCGGGGGAGACGTCACCTCAAACACCGGCCCAACAGGTTTAAGACGCGACGGCGGACCCACCCACTTCGGCACGTAGCCCGCCGCATCGGAGGTGACGAACACGCGGCGGCCGGAGGCCAATCTCGAGACGACACTCGCATCGGATCCCCAGAACGGGCCGTGCGACGCGACGAACTTCGCGTCGTACGGGTCCACGATCAGCACGTCGCGGCGCACCCCCTCGACGTCGCGCACGTACTTCAGCGGCGTGCTTGCCGTCGTGTCGGCCAGGAGAATCGCGCCGTCGGGCAGCGCCGCCAGGACCTCCTCGGCGTACTGCCGCGCGCTGGAGTCCCCGCACTTCCACGGCTGCAGGAAGTACGTGTACGGATCGCGGTACGGCAGTTCGCGCTTGACGAAGACGAAGCCGGCCTCCCGGGCCACAGCCGGCAGCACCGCGTACACGGCCACAGGCACGATGGCCAGGACAACCGAGACCGGGGCCACCCACCGTCCGCGCCATGCCGCCATCGCCGCCGCCCCCAGACCGATCAGCACGCTGCCAAGAACGTAGAACGGAACGAAGAACGAGAACTGGTCCGGCACATTGTACCGCGCCGCCCACGCGAAATACGCCACGGCCACCGCCAGCAGCGCCCACGACAGGCCGTCCCTGCGGCGGCAGAGGACGACGATCCCTGCAAGCCCGGCCAGGGCAACCGGCGTCGGATAGTTCAGGCCGAGGTAGAGGACGCTCTTTCCGAGGAGCCCCGGCAGGCTCGACACGTTGGAAACCTTCGTCCCGAATCCGCCGACCGTCGCCGACAGGAGCGTCGCGGCCGCGTCGCCCGTCCGCCCATACTCCACGCCCAGGACGATCCCGTAGAGCGCCGCCCCAACCAGCCAGAGCCCCGCCGCAGCCGGAAGCACCCAGACGGGCGTGCGGCGGCGCAAGACCTCGATCACCAGCCACACGCCGAACACGGCCGCGCTGAACAGCGCCATCAGGTGGTTGCTCAGCGCCACGCCGTTCAGAAAGAAAAGCAGCAGCCACCACCGGGCCTGGCGCCGTTCCGACCAGGCCCACGCGCACAGGCACTCGGCCGACAGGAACGCCGCCGTCCACCCCAGCACCTCCGACATCACGGCGAACATCCAGACGGTGTGTCCGAGGGCGAAGGCGAGCCCCGCCACCACGGCCGCCCAACGCAACCGCGTCATCAGGTAGACGAGCAGCACCACGTTGGCCGCCGCAAGCGCCATGCTCACGGCCGACGAGAGGTTCGCCGCGTAGGCGTACGTCCAGACCCCGGGCAGCGCGAGCAACCGCGCCGTCACCAGGAACCACGGATGCACGCGGACGGCCTCGCCCGGCCGGCACCAGACGGTGTCGGCGCCGGGCGGCCAGGTCAGTTGGGCCGCCGTCCGCTGGTACTCGCCGGAGTCCTGCCACGTCAGGTCCGGCGAGAGCGTCAGGACGTACAGGGCGAGCGCCAACGCGAACGCCGCGAGCCACAACCACGCGCGGCCGGGAGGGCGCGTCGCGTCGGC
>DATKXP010000320.1:0-13601 GCA_035529015.1 Phycisphaerae bacterium
GGAGGCGAACTCGCGCGTCGAGGTCGGGTGCGTCGGCCTGGGCGGGCGCGGGCGGCTCATCGCCGGCATGATCGCCAAGCACGCGGGGTACCGGATCACGGCCTTGGCGGACTACTTCGAGCAGGTGGCCGACGCCGCCGGCGAGCGGTTCGCTGTGCCCAAGGAGCGCCGCTTCACGGGCCTGTCGTCGTACAAGCGGATGATCGGCGCCAAGGTCGATGCGGTCTTTCTGGAGACGCCGCCGTGCTTCTTCCCCGACCACGCCGCCGCCGCCGTCGAGGCGGGATGCCACGTCTACGTGGCCAAGCCCGTCGCTGTCGATGTGCCCGGCTGCATCCGGATAGCCGACCTGGGGAAGCGTGCCACGCGCGCAGGGCAGGTCTTCCTGGTGGACTTTCAGACCCGCACGCACCCGTTCTTCATCGAGTCGATCAAGCGGATACACGCCGGCGCGCTCGGCCAGGTCGCCTTTCTCTCGTCGGTGTACAACGACAACGGGTTCGCCGACCCGCCGCTCACCGAGACGGTCGAGAGCCGCCTGCGGCACCTTATCTGGGTGAACGACGTCGCCCTGGGCGGCGGGATGCTGGTCAACGCCGGCATCCACGCCGTGGACGTGGCCCTGTGGGTGGCCGACCGCCTGCCGGCCAGCGCCGTGGGGGCGTCGCGGGCCGCGCGGCCGACCCCCCACGGCGACACCCACGACGTCTACTCCGTCACCTACCGGTTCGACGACGGCCTCGTCTGGAACCATCGCGGCGAGCACGTGCCCAACCTCTGGCCCTTCACCTGCAACTGCACCGCCTACGGGCACGGGGCGTACTTTGAGGGCGATTACAGCGGACAGACCAAGACGTGGGTGCGCGGCGGCGCGATGGCCTACCGCGGCGGCGAGGTCCAGGGTCTCTACAACTCCGGCATCCAGGCCAACCTCGACCTCTTCCACAAGAGCATCATCGACGGCGCCTGCGACAACCCCACCGTCGAGCCGAGCGTCAACAGCACCCTCGCGTGCATCCTCGGCCGCGACGCCGCCCGCGCCGGACGCCGCCTCACCTGGGCCGACATGATGAAAGCCGGCAAACGCATCGAGGCCGACCTCTCGGGCCTGGAGGACTGAGCCGCCCGGCGCGAATCTCTGACGGCCGGCGCCCGCCCGGCCGCGGCCACCGGGCAAGCCTGTTTGTAAAGCCCCCCGGCCCTCGGCGTCCCAAGGGGATGCCGTGCACCGTTCCCTACAGCGCGCCGCCTTGGTGCGTGTAAGCGTTGTCGATCAGATCGTAGTCGTTCGAGTCGATGGTGCCGTCGTAGTTGAAGTCGCCGACGGCCCAGCGCCACCCGCCGTCGGGCACCTTCTGGTACCTGACCCAGAGCAGCCAGTTGATATCAATCCGGTCGTAATCATTCGAGTCCACGATGCCGTCGAGGTTGGCGTCGCCATAGTAAGTGTACTTGACGAGTACGGAAGTCTCATCCACCGGCTCGCCGTCCAGGTCCTCCAGGCCGCCGATGCCTGGCTCGGTGTCGGCGTTGTCGATGACGCCGAGAGCCGTTATGCTCTGCGGGTGGTTTTTGGCATCGCTGGACGTGATGCCGGTTCCGTCCCAACCCCCGCCGTTATACCCCTCTCGGATCCAGTCCTGGATGTCGCTGAAGGGGTTGGTGCCGTCGTAATCGACGATGAGGTTGTTGTCCGTCAGGTCGAGTGTGGCGGTGGGGCTGCCCCCCCCGTCTTCTTCCATCGAGAGGGCGTCGGTGTGGATGAAGGCCGCGCCGTTGCCGGTCAGCGTGACCAAGGAGGCGTCCTTCAGCGTCAGTGATTCGAGCCGCAGGCTCGTCTCGATGGTCACCTCGGCGTCGGCCTGGATGATCAGTTCCAGGTCGTCGGTGTCGTCGGGGTCGTCGGCCTCGAAGGTGTAACTTCCGCTGCCGCCGCCCAGGATGGCGAGGTCATCGACGCCGAAACCGGCCTCAACCTCCACCGCGTTCGCGCCGCCCTCGAGGGCGAGGACGAGGCTCTCGACGGCCGTGTGGTCGATCTCGGAGGAGTTGACGGTCGCCTGCGTGGTGGTGCAGGAGACGGTATCGGCGTTGGCGGAACCGTCGATCCTCAGCGTGTCCGTACCGTCGCCGCCGTCATAGTCCAGGCCGCCGGAGGGCAGCGGGTCGCCGTCGGCGAAGTCGACGGTCAGTTCGTCGTCTCCCGCCAGGCCATCGACGTAGAGCACGGTGAGGTTCGCGGGGTTGATGGCATACTCCGTTTCGCCGACCACGACGTCGGTGCGGGAGGTGCCGTCGTTCCAGGCGAGGCTGATGGTGTCCGCCCCGCCGGTCCCGAGGACGGTGTGCATGAGCCACTCGTCGTCGGCGGGGGCGGCCAGGTCGTTGCCCGCCAGGTCGATGATTCCGGACCCGGAAGCCGTCAGTGTGAGTTCGTACTTGCCGACCTTGTCGGTCAGGTCATCGAGGTCGTCGAGGGTCCAGTCCTCGTGGTTGCCGCTGTCAATGAGGTCGGCGGCGCCCAGACTCACTGTCGCTCCGTCGCGCGTCAGCCCCAGGTCGCCCATGTCGAACTCGGTGTGGTCGATCACCTCGCTGAAGTTGATGGCGATACTCGCGACTTCATCGGCGCGCGGGTCGGGGGAGACGTCTTCGATGTCCACGGTCGGGGCCACGGTGTCCACCGTCACGCTCAGGGCGGAGGTGGCGGGGGATTCGAGTTTGCCGTCATCGGTCTGGCGCGCGGTGATCGAATGTTCTCCGTCCGTCAGGTCGTACTCGCCGTCGGTGGTGACGGTGGTGGTTCCCGCGCTTCCGGTGCCGGTGCCGATCGCGATTTCGCCGGCGTAGATGGTGACGGTGGCGCCGGCGACCGTGCCCGTCACGTCGAACTGGAGTTCCTTGCCCACGGCGCTGTTGTCGAGTTTCGTGAGGTCGTCGGTGTCGGACGTGCCCGTGTCGCTGGCGGCCTTGAGGTCCGCGGCGGTGGCGGCGGCCGTGACGGTGGCCACGGCGTCGGCCCGGCCGTAGCCGCTCACGTCGTCGTAGCCGGCGTCGCCGATGTCCACGGCGTTACCCGTGATGAGGTCCTGGATGTCGGCAGGCGTGAGGGTGGACTCGATCTCCAGCAGCAGGCCCGCGATACCGGCGATGTGGGGGGCAGCCGCGGACGTGCCGAAGAACGGATTGAAGAAGTATCCCCCCTGACCGACTTTCGTCTGGACGCCGTCGATGCCGCAGACGTCCAGGGCGTCGCGCTCGGTGGAGGTCTGTGTGCTGAAGTTCGTGTAGATGGTTGACGGGCCGCGTGAACTGAAGTCCTCCACGTCGTCGAGGCCCGAATCAGCGGTGTCGATGGCGCCGACGGCGATGACCTCTTCAAGGGCCGCGTGGCCGTAGATGCTGTCTTCGGGCACCATAATGCCCTCGTCAGGTGCGTAGGGGCGTATCTTGTTAGGGTCGGTATAGTACATGGTGAGTTCGAGTTCACGGCCCGACCCGCTCGCCTTGTCAATCAGCCAGGCGCAAAGCGCCGTGCTCTCGCCCTGGTTGGTGAGCCAGCCGCTTGACTCTCGGGGGTCGTCATCCCCGTCCTGTTCGTCCGTGCTGGACGTGACGTAGACCCATTCGTCCACGACCCACTCATACAGGTAGAGATTGTAGTCGTTTCCTGAACTGCCCCACAGGTCGCTCCATTGAAACTCACCGCGGACCGACCCTCCTGCATCCAGTTCGAAGCGCAGGAGGAACTGGTTCGTTGCGAACTCGTGAACGGTGTACGGGGCGTAGGGGTCATAGTCCGCCTGATAGTGCACCTCGGCCCAGTTGCCTGCGGCACTCACGTAGACCACGCCATCGGTCACGGCGTCGGCCGCCTCGTCCGCAATCGGGCCATCCTCGAACATCGGCTCGTCGAAGAAGATGAGGTCGTCCACAATGACGTCCACGCCGCACGTGTTCACAAGCCAGTCGATGGAATCGACCATCTGGGCGGACGTCGCAGGCCCCGAGAAGTAGAGGTCGGCGCCGGGCGCGACGTCGTAGATGATTTCGAGCATCGCCGTGCCCTCGTCCTTATCCTCCATTCCGGGACGAGTGGGATCGACGGTGATGCTGTTTGGCAGGTCGTTGCGCGGATCGTCGGCCACCCATTCCCAGTGATCGACGCCGTCGGATATGACGCCGATCTTGACGCCGTCGCCGGTGATGCCCCCAAAGAGGCCCCGCAAGTCGTCGGCGTTGAGGTCGGCGTCGCCTTCGGTCGTGACGCTGCCGGAGTTGGTGATTCCGTATGCAGGCGGCGTGATCCTGCGGACGCCCTCCACGGCTGCGGCGAGGTCCAGATCCGTGTGGGGCAGCCAGCCCTGGACTACCTTCATGCGGGCGTTGCTCGTCTCCACGCGAAGGCCGGCGTCCTCCAGGGCGCGGATGATGCTGGCGTTCACGGCCTCCACGTGAACGTAGACCCGGAGTTCCCCCGCGTCGTTGGCGCGCGGCAGGGCAATCTCAAAGGAGCCCACCCGGATCACGCCGTCCCCGCCGGCCTCGATGTCGGCATGGGCCTGGCGAAGGCAGGGCGAAATGCCGTCGTCCTCCGGTCTTTCGGGCAAATCGACGTCGATGTACGCAGGGATCCCGGCGGATTCAAACGCCTCCGGCCCTGCGAGGCCGGAGGTGCTCAAGAGCAGTCGCGGCTCAAGGCCTTCCAGGCAGGGATTCGATACGGTGTGTTCGCGTTTCATGACAGGGCCTCCTTATCATGCCATCCCGCACGCGGCCCCGGAGGAAGTCTCCGGGACGCCAGCGCTCCGACACTCCGACACTCCGCCACTCCGACACTCCGACACTCCGACACTCCGACACTCCGACATCTCCCAGCATCCCCGTCGGTAGACACCCTGTCAAGAGAAAAGTCGGAAAATTTTGGAACCAGGACACCATTGTGATTTTGCCGTCCCGGGCGCTTGCTTCAAGCGGAATTTCGGCTATACTGTAGTGGTATTCTGGCCGAATTCCTTGCCTGGGCGGGGCAGCAGGTGTATCATGTTCAGAAGTCTGCTAATCGGCGTGGCCCTCGCCGTGCTGTTGGCCGGCGAGGCGGCGGGATTCGACGCCTTCCCCATCGCCACGCACCCCAGGGGCGAGTTCGAGCCCCGCGTGGCGGGGTCCCTGGTGGTCTGGCAGGACAATCGGACCGCCGAGGTTACCGATCCGGACATCTACGCGAGGGACCTTACCGGCGGCGCCGAGTTTCCCGTGTGCACGGAGATGGGAAACCAGTTGCGGCCATCGACGGATGGCCGACTCATCGTGTGGGATGACAATCGCAGCGGCAACTGGGACCTGTACGGCTACGACCTGGCGGCGGGCCGGGAAGTGCCCCTGGTGGTGGGGCCGGAGCCCGCGCTGTCGCCGGACTTGGGCGGCGGGGTCCTCGTCTGGAGCACGGGCACGTTCACGTCCGACCCCCTGCAGGGCGACATCCGGGGCATGGACCTGGCCACCGGCGCCGAGTTCCCCATCTGCGAAGCCATCTTCGGCCAAGCCCATCCCCGGATCAGCGGAAACCTGGTCGTCTGGGAGGACGCGCGAGATTCGATCCCCGGCTTCTACCCCAATTGGGACATCTACGCCTACGACCTGGCGAGCGGGACCGAGTTCCCCGTCTGCACGCTGCCCTACCCGCAGGTGGGCCCCGACGTGAGCGGCAATATCATCGTGTGGACGGATCATGAGTATGACATCCGCGGCCTGGACGTGACCACGGGCGTGGAGTTCCCGATCTGCACACACGATTTCGCACAAAGCCACCCGGCCATCGAAGGGGACCTCGTGGTGTGGAAGGACTGGCGTAACGGCGACGCCGACATCTACGGCTACGACCTTTCGCGGGGCATCGAGTTCCCCATCTACGTGGGCCCCGGCGAGCAGTCTCGGCCTGACATCAGCGGGAACCTGGTCGTGTGGAACGACTGGCAGAACGGCGATATGGACATCTGGGGCGCCTACGTGCCCGAACCCGCCTCCGCGGCGCTCGTGGTGGCTGGTCTGGCCCTGCTTGCGCGGCGGCCGCGCAGCCGCCGGGGCCGATGATGCCGCAGGCTTCCGTCTTCGCCAAGGCTTCCGTCTTCGCCAAGGCTACGCCGGGACAGGACGCCGGACAGGTCGGCGTGGCAGGCCCGCCACCCTCGCGCTTCTGGCCGCCGGGGCGCTCGGCCTGCTGTGGCGCCGCCTACCCGGTCACACTTCCCACCCCTTGCGGTACGTCCGGCCGACGTACTGGTTGATCTCGGGCAGGTTGGTGCACTGCATCTTGGCGACGTCCCACTCGAGTTTCTTGCCGACGCCGGCGAACACGGCCAGGTGGCCCGTCAGGATGAAGGCGGTGAGCGGGCCGGCGGCGTCGATGAAGTTCGAGCAGGCCGTGCCGCCGTTCTTGATGGCATAGTACAGGTCCTCGATGGGCCCGCCGTGGGCGCGGGGGAGGGTCTTCTCGGGCAACGGGAACGCCTTGTGCTTGTCTTCCGGGATGATGCGCGAATCGCTTCCCATGAGTCCCTTGTCGCCGACGAAGAGGGTAAACTCGCCGAACTTGCGGTCGTACTGCTTCTCGGTCTCCTTCATGATCTCGGGCTTCAGGTCCTGGTGATCGTAACAGTAGACCTTGACGGGCGGCATCTTGCCGCGCGCCGGCACCGTCCACAGAATGATGTTGTCCTGCGGGAACATCTCCTCGCTGCCGCCCTTGGTATTGAGGCATTCCACGGTGAACTGTTTGGCCAGGTCCAGCCGCAGCGACCAGAACGGCGCGTCGATATGGTGGCAGGCCATGTCGCCGACGGTGCCGGTGCCGAACTGCCGCCACGACCGCCACGAGAACGGGTGCAGGCCGTCGTGGTACTCGCGGTAGGGCGCGGGGCCGAGCCACTCGTCCCAGTGCAGGCCCTGGGGGACGGGCTTGGAGGCCGGCCGTCCGCCGCTGCCGCCGAAGTTGCGGCCGAGGATGGTGTGCGTCTCGGTCACGTTGCCGATGGCGCCGGCCGCGATGTATTCGCAGAGGCGCCGGTATCCCTCTTCGCAGTGTCGCTGGTTGCCCATCTGGGTGTGGACGTTGTTCTTCTTGGCGGCCTTGGCCAGTTCGTAACATTCGCGGATGTTGTGGGCGAGCGGCTTCTGGCAGAAGGCGTGTTTGCCGAGGTTCATGGCCCGGATCGCCGCCGGCGCGTGGTTGTGGTCGGGCGTCGCGGTCAGCACCACGTCGATGTCCCTGTGACACTCGTCGAGCATCTTGCGGTAATCGTGGTAGACCCTGGGGGTGGGCGAATGGTCCTTGACCTTCTTCGTCATGATGTCGGCGATGCGGCCGTCGTCGATCTCGACCAGGGCCACGAGCCGTTCGCGGAGGGCCTGATCGACGCTGTACCCGCCCATGCCTCCGCCGCCGACCACAGCCACGCCCAGTTTCGGCTTCGGCGCCACCCCAGCCAGGATATACGGTGCGGGGCAGAATGCCGCCGCGGCGGACGCCCCGGCCAGTGCCATGCCCCTCTTCAGAAACCCACGACGCGTGGTGCGGCTCGACATGTCTGACTCTCCTTTGCTCGCGTATCCGTTGCTTACAGCGGTTAACGGTCGCCCGTATCGCCTTGCGCAGCGTATTGTGCACGGCCTTTGGCGTCCTGTCCACAAGGGAATTTGTGTGCGGGAAATCGGCGGCTGCGGCGAGAGCAGGTCGAGCCCGGATTTTCCATGGAACCTTTCGCGTGCCCGTGCGACAAACTTCGTGACTGCCGCCGCGACCCGCGCTGTGAGTCTGCCCAGGTGGCGTCGCGGCCCATCGTTGGGGAGGAGAGAGCCATGCGATACCTTGTCGCCGTTGCCGTCGTCATGTGTGCGGTCTCCGGACCGGTCCTCGGCCAGGGGACGTTTCCGCTCGAGTTCCGCGAGTCCAAAATGGAGGAGACGCCCGCGCTGGGGGAGACCTACTGCTCGTGCAGCCGCAGCGTGGGCAAGCCCGACGCCGTCGGCTCGGTGCCCGGGAACCTGCCCGAGCAGATCACGTACTTCCGTTTCGGCCCGGACGACGCCGCGACGTGGGTGCTGGCCACGTCGGGCACCAAGCCCGTGCTGTACGTCGATAGCGACCGCGACGGGAACCTGGCCGAAGAGACGCCCGTCTCCGGCACGCGCGGCGAATCGGGGATCACCTTCGCCGGGGCGAGCGTCCCCGGCGCGGACGGCCGGAGCGTTCGCGTCCGGATGAACTCGCATACGCGCGAGGCCTCGCAGGCGCCGGGATGTCTGCACATGGCGGCGGCCGGCTACCGCACGGGCCAGGTCCGGCTCGCAGGCAAGACCTACCGTGTGGCCGTGATCGACGGCGACCTGAGCGGCCGGTACGACGACGTCCCGGCCGGGCCGCTCCCGGACCGGCGCGTGGATGCCGTGGTGTTCGACCGGAACGGCAACGGCCAGTTCGAGCGGTTCGACCCGACGGGCAATCCGCCCGAGTGGTCGCCCCTGGCGAAGGCCCTGGCCGTTGACGGCGCCTGGTACGCGGTCACGGTGGCGGCCGATGGGTCGAAGATCGACCTGTCGCCCACGCAGCCGACGTACGGGCACCTCGACCTGGGTCCGCATCGGCTGACGCTCGGGGCGTTCTCGGACTTCGGATACCAGCGCATCGAGAGCCAGGGCGGCAAGGTCCGCGTGCCGGCCGGCCGGTACGCCGCCGTCTCGCTCGAACTGCTCAAGTCCGACGGGACGGCCGACTGGCGGCTGCAACTCGCCCGCGATCCCGGCCGGCTCGGCGCGTTCGTGGTCGAGGCCGGGCAGACGTTCTCGATGCCCCTGGGCCCGCCGCTCGTGCCCACCGCCGGCGTCGAGCAGACCGAAGGAGTAGTCACCACCAGCAATCTGGTTGGTCCTGACCGTCGGTCGATACCGATCGTGCGGCTGGATTACCGGCTCGAGGGACGCTCGGGCGAACGGTACGCCCCGGCCGTCATGAAAGGCAGCACACGCGTGCCGCCGCCCGAGGTCGAGATCGTGGACTCGACCGGCAAGGTCATCTACTCCGGCAAGTTCGCGTACGGGTGAGGCGGCACCTGCCGGCACTCATGGGGAGTGCCAACGGGTTTCACAGGCAAGTTCGCGGTCCGCGTCAAGGCCGACCTGGGTCCCTTCGAGCAGAAGGCGGCCCCGGAAGAGTGGCACGCGATTCAGTAGCCGCTGACACAAGAACGGCTGTTTCGAAAGCAGCAGCGCGGCGGGTTTCCCGACCCGCCGCGCTACAGCCCCGAAGTCCCGCGCGGCGGCCTTCCCAGGCCGCCGCGGTGCCGGGCAATCCATACTCCGAAAAACGCACGGCCGGACAAGACCGGCCGTGGCACACGCGTTCGGCACCCGCTCAGGCGCGGCCTTTGCCTTTCGGTTTCTTCGGCTCAACCTGGGGTCGCGGCGGGGTGTAGGCCTTCTCAAGGATGTCGGCCATCTTCCCGGCGACGTCGGGATGTTGGGCGGCCAGGTTGTTCGATTCGCCGAGGTCCGCCGAGAGGTCGTACAGTTCCACGGGTCCCGCCTGCACCTGCTTCTTGCCGCCCGATTTCCGGATGGCCTTCCACTTGCCCATTCGCGCGGCGCGGGTGCCGCCGTTTTCCCAGAACATGTAGTCGTGCGGCTGCTGGCTGCGTCCGGCGGCGGCCTCGCCCAGGAGCGTGGGGACGACCGAGATGCCGTCGATGCCCTTGGGCACGTGCCGCCCGGCGCCGGCCAGTTCGGCCAGCGTCGGCATGACGTCCGGGAAGTACCACGCGAAGTCGCTGACCACGCCGGCCCGTATCTTGCCCGGCCAGCGGACGATCATCGGCGTCCGGATACCGCCTTCCTGCATCGACCGCTTGAATCCCTTCATCTGGCCGCACGAATTGTGGATGCCGTCGAAGCGTTTGGCGGCCCCGTTGTCGGAGCAGAAGAAGATGATGGTCTTGGAATCCAGGCCCAGTTCCACGAGGAGCGCGATGATCTCGCCCACCTGGCGGTCCATCATCGAGTCCATGGCGGCGGCCACCTTGGCGTCGTTCGGCCAGTCCTTGTTCTCGTAAAGCGCCCACGCCGGGTCGTCCTGGGGAAACTCGTACTTGGCGTGCGGCGGCGTCCACGGGCAGTAGCAGAAGAACGGGCGGTCCTTGCTCGCCCGGATGAACTTGACCGCCTCGTCGTAGATCACGTGGTGCGAGTACTGGCCGCGCTTGCCGCCCTCGTTGCCGGGCAGCGGCACGCGCTCGCTGTTCCGCCACAGGTACGCCGTGTAGTAGGAGTGGGCGTGCACCTGGTGGTAGTAGCCGAAGAAGACGTCGAAGCCCTGCTTCTCCGGCACGCCGGCGGTTCCGACGTCGCCCAGGCCCCACTTGCCGAATCCGCCGGTGGCGTAGCCGGCTGCCCGGAGCACCTCGGCCACCGTCACGTCCTCATCCAACAGCGGGATGCCGCCGCTGTTGCCGCGCACCGACGTGTGACCCATGTGGTAACCGGTCATCAGCGTGCTGCGGGCCGGGGCGCAGACGGTGGCGCCGGAATACGCGTCGGTGAAGCGCATCCCCTCGGCGGCCATGCGGTCGATGTGCGGCGTCTTGATCGTCTTGCTGCCGTAACAGCCCAGGTCGTGGTAGCCCATGTCATCGACGATGATGAAGATGATGTTGGGCTTACCCCCGGTCGCGGCGGCCGCGCGGCCGGGCATGGCCAGGGCCGCAGCCCCCGCCCCCACGGACGTCAGAAACCTGCGTCGATTCATGATCCGTTTCCTTTCTCGCTTGCCGACCCGCCCGGTCCGCGCCCGATTATACGCCGCCTCCGTCCGGTTGCCAGAACCTCGTGAGCGTTCCGCACGCCGCACCGTACCCTGTAGGCCGCGGCGTGCCGCGGCAATCCATGATGCCGTTCGCCGTGCTGTCACCCTGAGCGAGCATGTAGGCCGCGGCGTGCCGCGGCAATCGTCTGTCATGCTGAGGGTCGCCTTGGCGACCCGAAGCATCTCGCCGTGGCCGTTGCCGTTCGCCGTGCTGTCACCCTGAGCGAGCGCAGCGAATCGAAGGGTCTCGCCGTGGCCGCTTGCCTGCCGTAGCCTTGGCGAAGGCGGGTTGCCCTTGGCCTTCACTCAAATCACCGCCGTTCTTTGCGCCTTTACGTGAGGCCTCGTTGCCGTTCGCTGTTTGCTGTTACCCGGTCTCCCGCCGTTCTCCGCGTTCTCTCTGTGCTCTCTGCGGTCTCTGCGTTAAGATCCGTTGCCGTGGCCGTTGCCGTTGGCCTTCACTCAAATCAGCGCCGTTCTTGGCGCCTTTGCGCCTTGGCGTGAGGCCCCGTTGCCGTTCAATCCGCAATCCGCAATCCGCATTTCGCAATGGTTTTCATTTGCCTTTCCCCCATTCGTCATGTATACTAATGCCGGTTGGGGGGTCGTGTGACGATTCGGGGCCGGGCTCGCGCAAGCGAGCGCGGCCCTTTTTGCATGGCCACAGCAACGACGGACCCGGCTGCGGGGCCGGGCGAGGGAATAGACGGGTCAGGCACGTTCGGAGGGACGAACGGCTTGGCCCGTTTTGTTTGCGACCGCATCGCATGGAAGGAGAAATCACGATGGACAGGAAAGGGCTTGCTTTGGTTCTGTCGCTTCTGTGGGCAGCAGGGGCGGCAAGCACCGCCGCAGCGGTGGATGTTAACTTCCCTGACCCCAACCTGGAAGCCGAGGTGCGCGATGAACTCGGAATCCCCCCGCCAACGCCGGTCACGGACGCGGATATGCTCTTCTTGACCCGCGTTGATGCTAACAGCAAGGGCATAACCAACCTAGGCGGCCTGGAATTTGGCGTGAACCTCAAGAGCGTCTACCTCGTCAACAACCCGTTCACCGATGTTTCTCCGCTTCAGGGACTGGCGAACCTGACCAGGCTGGTCTTGTACAACAACCGCATCCAGGATATCTCACCTCTTGCAGGCCTGCACGGGCTCCAAACGCTATTGCTGGAGGGCAATGACATCACTGACGTTCACGCGGTGTCCGGGCTCACCACTCTGACGCATCTAACGGTTGGGGCGAACCCTGTGGGCGACATCTCACCGCTCGGCACACTCGCCAATCTGAAGGAACTTGGCATTGGGTCCGTGCAAGCCCGCGACTTCTCTGTCATCGCTGGGCTCTCTAACCTTGAGTGGCTAAGCATTGGCAACAACGAACTCGGAGACCTCACCGTCCTTGCGGGACTCACACGTCTGAGGCAACTTAACGCCACTCGCAACCAACTCACATCTCTGGCTCCTTTGTCTGGACTGGCCGACATGCAGTATCTAGAGGTGTCGCGCAATCCTATCGTGGACATGTCGCACATTGCTGGCCTCACGCAGATGCGCGGGTTGTACCTCTTCGACTGCAACATCAGCGATATCTCTGCGATGTTGGGAATGACGCGGCTCATATACTTGTGGGGGTACAACAACGAAATCAACGATGTTTCTGCCCTTGCAGGCAAGGGCGAGTTGGAAGTGGCTTACCTGCAAGACAACCACATAGACGACATCTCTGTCTTCTCGGGACTGACAAGCCTGGAGTTCGTGAATTTGAGCAACAACAACATCACCGAGATCTCGGCCCTGACAGAATTATTCAATCTGCGGAGTGTGAATCTGCTTGGCAATCCTCTCAATCAAGAGGCGTATGATACACACATTCCCCAGATTCAAGCCAACAACCCCGGCGTATCGATTGCCCCCCCCGAACCCGCCACGCTCTCGCTGCTCGCCTTCGGCGCCCTGCTCCTGCTGCGCCGCCGTCGGGAGCGTTAACCGTCCGGCAAGGTTGTTTCGGGGGGCACCTAACACTACTACGCTACAAGTCCGGCCATGTGTGCCGGCGCCAGCAGCCCAACGGGCTGCAGGGCTACAGCCCAGGGCAACGCCCTGGCTGGACGGAACACCCGGTTTCACCCCGAAGCCCTGCAGGGGCGAAACAAAGCATCGGTTGTGTTTCGTTGCGCCCCTACAGGGCTTGAGCCGGGAAACCCGGCCCGAGTACCCAGGGCGTTGCCCTGGGCTGTGGGATCTTGAGCCCTTCGGGCTGAACGGCAACGGGCGGCAACACGGCTTTGTAGGGTTGTGGCACGTGAGATCCACCGTGGAACAGCCGGCACGACGCGCCTCAAGACTCGCCAAGCAAGGCGCGCCATCTCGCGACGTGCCCGCGCTCGTCGGCGCGATCCTTCTCAAGGACCTTTCGCGTGTCCTCATCCCATTCCACCGAGTCCAGCAGTCGGCCGTAGTGCTCGACGGCCTTCGTCTCCACCCAGATTCCCCTTGTCAGGATCGCCTTCCTCCCCCGGATACGCGACGTGAATCCAAAGACGAACCCGACGATCCAGAAGGTCCACCGGAACGGATTCGGCCGGAAGCCGTACTCGTAGAGCCTGACCTGGAAGTCCTGGTAATGCGTCATCTCGTTGAGCATCGCCGCCACCAGGTAGCGGTCGAGTTCCTCGTCGTTGCCGCTGATCTGGAAACGGTAGGTGTTGGCGGCCATGAGTTCGAGCGTGTTCAGCGTACGCAGCCCC
>DATKXP010000321.1:0-6452 GCA_035529015.1 Phycisphaerae bacterium
GTGCCGGCCGATCGCCTCATCGTCAAGGAGAACGTGGCGTACTTCAGCGGCGACGGCAAGTGCCGGTCGAAGATCGGCGTCGGGCCCAAGCGGTGCAGAGGCATCCTGGGCAGTTACGACGCGGACGGCCGGGTGCTGACCCTCGCCCAGTTCACCTTCACCGAGGGCGTGACCGACTACGTCAACTCGCTCTGGAAACTCCAGGACAATCCGTACGGCGGCGACGTGGCCAACAGTTACAACGACGGGCCGCCCGAACCGGGCGCCAAGCCCCTGGGACCGTTCTACGAACTGGAATCTTCGTCGTCGGCGGCCGCGCTGGCGCCCGGCGAATCGCTCGAGCACACCCACCGGACGATCCACATCCGGGGGCCCGAAGCCAAACTCGACCCCATCGCCAAGGCGACGCTCGGCGTAGGCATCGACGAGATCAAGAACGCCCTGAAGAAATAGGGCACCGGGCCGCGGTGGCGCGTCGCGGCGAGTGAACTCGCCGGCTGAATGGTCGAGTACGCGCATTTGGGCGCCGCTTGCCCGGCCAAATGGCCCGACGGCGCGCATTTAGCCGGCGGGCTTGCCCGCCGCGCGGCGAGTAAACTCGCCGGCTAAATGACTCGGTGCGCCTCAGTATGGAGGACCTGTCATGAAACGTTTGGCCCTGTTGCTGGTTGCCTTCGGCCTGCTGTGCGCCCAAGCGCCGGCCGCCGACAAACTGACCTACGTGGACCTCGTGAAACGCCTGACGGCCCTCGAACAACTGGCCGTCCTCCCGGCCGAGGGCGACACGTGCGCCCAGTGGTCCAGTTACGACCGCGGCTCGAAGTACGACGAGGCCGCCGGCAAGTACGTCGGCTGGAGCGCCAACGGCGACGGCATCGGATGCATCCGCCGCGAGGGCGACGGAATCGTCATGGCTGAAATGCAGGGGCCCGGGTGTATCTGGCGCATCTGGTCGGCCAAGGCCGACCAGGGCCACGTGAAGGTCTACCTCGACGGGGCGGCCGAGCCGGCCATCGACCTGCCCTTCGACGGGTACTTCAGCGGCAAGGAGGCCCCGTTCGTTCATCCGTCGCTCGTCCACACGACGGCCCGCGGCCGCAACAACTACGTCCCCATCCCGTACCGCAAGTCGTGCCGTATCGTGGCCGACAAGGGCTGGGGCCGCTACTTCCAGTTTGTCTACGAGACGTTTCCCGAAGGGACCGAGGTGCCGACGTTTACGCGCAGCCTCTCGGCCGAGGAGACGGCGGCGCTGGCGGCCGCCGACGAGGCGCTCACCACCGGGCTCGGCGCCGACCCCGCCGGCAAGCGCAGCGGCGAGGAGACGGTCGCGAAGACTGTCACGCTCGGCGGCGGCACATCCGAGACGGTGGCCAGACTCGACGGCCCGCGAGCCGTCACGGCCATCCGCATCAAGATGGACCTGCCCGCGGAGAAGAAGGACGAGGTCAAGGCGCTCAGGGAACTGGCGATCCGCATCACCTGGGACGGCGAGGCCAGGCCTTCCGTCTGGGCGCCGCTGAACGATTTCTTCGGCACGGCCGCCGGCGTCAACCCGTACAAGTCGCTGCCGCTCGGCATGACCGCCGACGAGTTCTACTGCCTCTGGTACATGCCGTTCGCCAGCAGCGCCGTGGTGGACCTCGTCAACGACGGCGCGGACGAGCACAAACTCGACGTCCGTGTGACGCACGCGCCGCTGGCGCGGCCGGCGGCCGACCTCGGGCGGTTCCACGCCAAGTGGCACCGCGACGCCTTCCTGCCCGAGGACCCCGACCGCCGCAAGATCGACTGGACGATGCTCAAGACGGAGGGCCGCGGCCGGTTCTGCGGCGTCATGCTCCACGTCTGGAACCCCCGAGGGGGATGGTGGGGCGAGGGCGATGAGAAGTTCTTTGTGGACGGCGAGAAGTTCCCCTCGACCATCGGCACCGGAAGCGAGGACTACTTCGGGTATGCCTGGTGCTGCCCCGACCTGTTCCAGAACTGCTACCATAGCCAGACGATCTCCAACGGCAACCGGGGGCACATCTCGGTCAGCCGCTGGCACATTGCCGACAACGTCCCGTTCCAGAAATCCTTCGAGGGCGCCATCGAGAAGTATTACCCGAACTCCAAGCCCACCCTCTATGCGTGCACCGCGTACTGGTACCAGGCACCCGGCGGCAACGACCCGTACGAGCCGGTGGCGGTGGCCGACCGTGTCGGATACGCCAAGCCGCCCGAACCGCGCATCGTCAAAGGCGCCATCGAGGCCGAGACGATGAACATTACCACGAAGACCGGCGGCAACGTGCGGCAGCAGCCGATGGGCCAATACGGACCCAAGTGGTCGAGCGACTGCCAGATGTGGTGGACCCACGGCAAACCGGGCGACCGGCTCGAACTCGAAGTGCCCGTCAAGACGGCCGGCAAGTACAAGGTTTCGACCAACCTGACGAAGGCCATCGATTACGCGATCATCCAGTTGTACCTCGATGAGGCGAAACTCGGCTCGCCCATCGATTGCTGGAACGACGGCGTCATCGCCACCGGTCCCATCGACCTGGGCACGCACGATCTTGAGGCCGGCAAGCACACGTTCGGCCTGGTCATCACCGGCGCCAACCCGAAGATGAAGCCCGGCCACATGGCGGGCGTGGACTACGTGAAACTGGAGCCGGTCGAGTAGCGGCGCCGTGCCGTCATCCCGCGCGGCGGGCAGTCGTGCCCGCCGCGCCTCTGGCACGCTCCCCGTGCGGGCGTTTCGTCCCCCGCCGACGTTGACAGTCTTCGCGCCCACTGCTATTCTGCCGCCGGCTCCATCGGGTTCCGTTGGGGGTGGCGTATGGCGCGGGTGCCGACAAGCGGGATGGACCGGCGCGACAAGATCAAGATCGGCATCCTTGTCGCGATGGTCCTGGCGGTCCCGGCGTACCTCGTCATTCCGTGGGTCCATGGCCGGCTTCAGGAGTTCTTCTCGGGCGCCCGGGCCCAACTGTTCGGCCAGGTCCTCATGGCCATCCTGCTGGAGGCGTTTCCCTTTGTCCTGGTTGGGGCCACGGTCTCAGGCGTTGTCGAGGTGCTGGTTCGGCCGGAGCGTCTTGCGCGGCTGATTCCGAAACGGCTGTGGGCGCGGCTGCTGCTGGCGGCGGGGGCAGGGGTGATCCTGCCCGTGTGCGAGTGCGGCATTGTGCCGGTGGTCCGGCGGTTGTTGCGCAAAGGATTGCCCGTCGAGATGGCCGTCGTCTTCATGCTCGCCGCGCCGATCGTCAACCCGACGGTGATTGCATCGACGGCTGTGGCGTTCGTGGGCCAGGGCCTCTCGCTCCAGATGACGGTCGCGCGAGTCGTGTGCGGCGTGACCGTTGCGGCACTGGTGGGGCTGGCAGCGTTTCGGTGGCTCCGCGGCTCGGTCGCTGCGCTCTCGGCACCGGATGAGGCGGAGGCCGGTCACGCGCCGGGCGGGTCGGTCCTCACGAGCATCCTGACCCACGTCGTCCACGACTTCATGCTGGTTGGCGGGTATCTGTTGCTGGGGAGCCTCATTGCAGCGGGTCTCCAGGCGTTCGTGGCGCGCGACATGCTGGTGGCGGTCGGCGAGAAACCGGTCCTGGCTACGGCGGGTATGATGCTTATGGCGTTCCTGTTGAACATGTGCTCGGAAGCCGACGCGTTCGTGGCGGCCACGTTCACTCAGTTCTCCTTCGCGGGCCGGCTCGCGTTCCTCGTGTTCGGGCCGATGCTTGACGTGAAGTTGGTGGCGATGTACCTGGGTGCGTTTCCGAAGCGGATGCTGCTCACG
The DNA here is from genome assembly GCA_035529015.1 of Phycisphaerae bacterium. Lineage (GTDB taxonomy): Bacteria > Planctomycetota > Phycisphaerae > FEN-1346 > FEN-1346 > JAUVZF01. Next base: position 3,785 of record DATKXP010000321.1, read on the forward strand.
GTGCTGATTCTCGTGCCGCCGCTGTGCCTGGTGGTGTGCGAGGTTGCGGGGTGGCTCGTCGGCGTGCTGACCGGCTGAGGCCGGTCGCTCGTTCCGAGCCGCCCGGAAAGGTGTGTGGATGGGCCCTGGCGATTCACATCAGGCGGGCCATGCGCACGCGGCGGTCCTTTCGTGGTGGGAACTGTGGCCGATGCTGGCGTGGGGCATCTACACCGTCCACCTGTTCTGGACCGGCCGCATCTTCTACCTGTTGCAGACCGTCTACGGCTACCTGGCGATGGCCGGCGGCGTGGTGCTTCTGGCGGCGTTCGCCTACGGCTGGGGCGTGCGGTGGCGCCGGCTTCGGGCGGAGGCCAAACGGATCGCGGCAGCGCGGGAAGCCGGGCGGCTGGACGAGATGGCACCGGCATGCTGCGGAGCGGGCGAGGGCGGCGTCGGCCGCTACGTTCGCAGCCTCGCGTTTCTGGTGCCCCTGGCGGTCGGCCTGTCGCTGCCGGCGCGGGGACCGAACTCGCTGGCGGCCATTCAGTGGGGCGCGGGTGACTTCGCCATGATGGCCGAACTGGCCGCTCAGCGCGAGATGGAAAAGGCCGAGATGCGCCGCGGCTACGGTTGGGTGACCGTCATCGGCATCGCCCAGCGTCTGCGGGACGGACGCGAGGGAAAGGTCGGCACGATGGGGCTGGTGGCCCGCAAAGAGGGCATGCCTCCCGGCCGGTTCTTTCTGGTCCGGTTCACGATGGCCTGCTGTGCCGCCTGCGCCACGCCGGTGGCCGTGCCGGCGGAATGGGACAAGCCCGACGCCCTGGCGGACGACCAATGGGTCGAGGCCTACGGCCACATCGACGCCGAGCGCAAGGTCTTCGTCGTTGAGGATCTGAAGAGCATACCCGAACCCGACCATCCGTACATGTGACGGATGGCTGTAGCGGTCCGTCGGCCCCTGCGGCTCGGCCGATTTTCTTGAGTAAGACTGGACAATCGGGGCCGAATCATACGATGTAAGGGTGAGAGTCTTGCCAGGTACGACTGCCTGCGACGTGGGGATTCTCGCCTCAGACGTGTCAGGACGGTGGATATGAATCGGAGAGGTTTTCTGAGGAAACTGGTGACCGGCGCTGCGGGCGCGTCGGCGGGCCTGGTGCTGGTCGGCTGCAACCGCAAGGCGGGCCTGGTGCGTGACCCGGCGCCGCCGTACTTCGGCCCGCGCACGGGCGGACCGGATGCGTATGCTGCGGACCCGTCGCGGCCGAAGTCCAGTGGACGTGTGGCCGTTGCGCGCGGTCCGAGCGCGTGGGTCCCAGCGGGCGCTGAACGCCAGTGGCGGTACATCATCCTGCACCACAGCGCGACCGACCGTGGCTCGGCCGCCGCGTTCGATCGCATGCATCGCAGTAATGGTTGGGATGAACTCGGGTACCACTTCGTCATCGGGAACGGCACCGAGTCCGGCAATGGTGTCGTCGAGGTCGGCAGCCGCTGGCCCAAACAGAAGCACGGGGCCCACTGCAAGGTGGCGGGCCATCCCGAGTACAACGACGTGGGCATCGGCGTGTGCCTGGTCGGCAACTTCGACCACTACGGTCCGACCGGCGCCCAGATCGAGGCGTGCGCCGACGTCGTTCGGTTCCTCCAGCAAGAGTACGGTGTTCCGCGCAGCCGCATTTACGGTCACGGGCAACTCAAGCCCACCCATTGTCCGGGCCAGCTGTTCCCGTACGACGAGGTCTACCGGCGGCTGGGGTGAGGGCGTTTACAGCACAGCGCATGGCGCGTTTTGGCCACGACCCGAAGGGGAGCGCGCTCCCCTTCGGGTCGCGGCTAAAAGGGGTGTGCTCAGCGGACTGTGCCGGAAGGGCGTGCCTGCCTCGTTGCGCCTCAGTCGCGTTCGAGATTGAGCCAGGCCAGTTCGTCGGGCGTCAGATCGATATCGAGTGCGGGAAGGCTCGTCCGCGTCTCGCTCAGCAGACGCGGACCGATCAGCGGATACGTGGGGAAGGGCTGGCGCAGGACGTACGCCAGGGCGATCTGAATCGGCAGCACGCCACGCCGGCGCGCCAGTTCCCTCGCCCGCTCCAACCGCTTGAAGTTGTCCTCGGCGTACCAGCACGCCACCAGGCTCGGGTCGGCCGTGTAAGCCGGGTCGCCGCGCACGAAGAACCCGCGGGCCTGGCTTGACCACGGCATCAGGGCCATTTGCGTCTTCTCGAACCACGCACGCGATTCGGCGTCGGACGCCTGCAGGCATCCCGGCCACACCGGCTTGACCATTCGGGCGAGGCTGAGGTTGTTGGAGACGGCCGAGAAGCCCCGCCGGCCGTTTTCGGCGGCGTAGGCACCCGCGGCCTCGACGCGTTCAATGCTCCAGTTCGACCCGCCGAAGATGCGGATGCGGCCCGCGCGGACGTGCTCGTTCAATACGTCGATGAACTCGCCGACCGGCACATCCGGGTTGTCGCGGTGCATCATGTAAATGTCGAGGTAATCGGTCCCCAGCCGCTCGAGGCTCACGACCAGCTGCTCGGTAATCTTCTCGGGAAAGCAGTGGGGTGTGTGGGCGCCCTTGTCGAGGATGACCACCTGCTCGCGGACGCCGCGGTCGGCGATCCACTGCCCCAGGACCGTCTCGCACGCCCCGCCTCCGTAGATGAACGCCGAGTCGAAAGCG
>DATKXP010000322.1:0-3120 GCA_035529015.1 Phycisphaerae bacterium
GCGCCGCGGCCTTCCGGAAGGTCCGCTTGACACGCTCTGAGTGGCGCAAGGCGACGAAGACGATTCCCAATGTGTGCTCAGCTATGTGACAACCCGGCAGTATGTGACGAGTCGGTGCCCGTATGTTAGCACCTGACGGAAGCCGAGCTGGCCCGCCGGCAGAAGGCATGGGCCTGGGCCGCGGAGCACAGCAGCACCTACGCCGACGCATGGGCGAGGTACTGGGACTGGCTGCTGCGGCAGCCGGGAGTCATGGAAGATGCACCGCGATAAAGATAGAGACCTGAGCCGCAACAACCCAGGCCATGCTAAGCGGTATCTGAGGCACCTACATCGTATTAGGCAGCACGAACGGATTGGCCCCGCGACCAAGGAAGGTCTACATGGCAAAGCGAGAGCCGTACAACCCGCTGCTCAAATCGTACCCTGACAGCGAAAAAGTCAACGCCGTCAGCATCGGCGCCGAGACGCTATACACCCGTCTACTTGCGCAGTCCGATGACCAAGATCACTACTACGGCGACCCGCGTCTGATACTCGGAAAACTCTTCACCATTCGCTGGCAGGCTGGGCAAGTTTGTGAGGCGGATATCGGCCTCTGGACGGACGAATTGGTCGCCGTGAAGCTCGTGATGCGCTATGAGGCCGGCGGGAAGAGCTATCTCGAACTCCTGGACTGCCGCAAGGCTATCCGAAAGGACCGGCCTCTCGATATCCGCTTTCCAGACAATGGTTTCCAAATGTCCGCCAAATGTCCGCCAAATGACGGTCAAGTGACGGTCAAATGTCCGGCGCAACCCAACCCAACCCAACCGAACCGAACCGACCAGGCGGCGGCAGTTAGCTGGCATCCGGGGACGAAGACCTTCGAGGTGCCCGATAGCATCTTGGCCGAGTACGAAGACCGCTGGCCGAACCGACCGCGCAAGACCATCCTCCAGGCCATCAAAGACTGCGGCGTCTGGTGGGGCACGGGAAAGAAGGTGCCCAAGCGCCCGCAGAGCTGCGTCACGAACTGGCTGAAGAAGGAGTTCGGCGAGCCGGTGGACCCAGGGCCGGAGGAATCCCGCCTCGCGGCCGACAGGAATATCCTAGCCGAACTGGAGGCGTCTTGATGGACCGGGTGCCTCCGCACAGCATTCAGGCCGAAGCCTGCGTTCTCGGCTCCATGATACTCGGCTCACACGCCGGGGTGTGCGTGGAGATTCGCGCGGCGGTGTCGGCCCCGGAGTTCTACCGCCCTGCCCACCAGGAGATTTTCGCCGCCCTGTGTGAAATGGAGGACCAGGGCAAGCCAATCGAGTTACCGTCACTCCGCGGCCATCTTAGTGACAGGCTGGAGGCAGTCGGCGGCATCGAGTATCTCGTCGCCCTGGTGGAGGGCGTTCCCGACTACGCCTCTGGCGCCTACTACGCAGGCGTCGTGCGGGACAAGGCGCGGCTGAGGCAACTCATCGTGGCGGGCACGGAGATTGTGTCGGAGGCGTTCGCGGCCGGCGTGGAGTCGGACGCGGTAATTGAGTTGGCGGAGCGGCGGGTATACGAATTGGCGGCCGGGCGGGAGGACGGGGGCACGATGACGGCCGCGGCGGCTGCGCAAGCCGTGCTTGACAGGTCAGAACGGATAGGGCGCGGCGAGGAGCCGGCGGGCCTGGAGACGGGCTTCCCGTCGATTGACTACCGGAGTGGCGGCGGGTTCCGGCCGGGGCAGCTTATCGTTGTGGCGGCGAGCACGAGTCGGGGCAAGACGGCGCTGGTCACAGACTTCGGTATTCATGTTGCCGCCCAGGGCGGGTCGGTCCGAATCTTCTCGCTGGAGATGTCGTGCGAGGAAATGGGGCAGCGAATCCTCCAGGCGATGGCGCAGGTGAACGGCCTGAAGATTGCGCTGGGCAAGACGTTTTCCGAGGACGAGGCGCAGCGGCTGTCGGAGACCATGACGGCCTTGAAGGCGTGGGGCAAGCGCGTGGTGATACACGAGCGGCCGATGGGCATACACGAGATTGCCGGCGAGGTGCGGCGCGCGGCGATACAGAACCGGCGCCCGTTGGACTTGGTTGTCATCGACTACTTACAGATTACGCCGGCTGACGGCCGGAGTTTGCGGGAGGAAATCAACACAGTAACGCGGGGCGCGAAGATGCTGGCGAAGGACACGGGCATACCGATTCTACTGCTGAGTCAGTTGTCCCGACAGTTTGACGACAAGCCGCCGGAGCTTTGGCGATTGAAGGAGAGCAGCAACATCGAGCACGACGCGGACGGCGTAATCATGCTGTGGCGTCCAGCGGGCCAAAAGACTGACCCGGTAGACGGCTCATACGAAGTTCAGTGCTGTATGCCGAAGTGGCGGAACGGCTGGCCGAACTCCTGGCATCCAGATGACGTGATAAAGTTGCGGTTCACCCCACAGCACACATCGTTCAGGGAGATATGACATGAGCTACGTAGACGGATTCACAGAAGACAAGGCATTGCGGTTGGCGTCGGCGATACGGCACCTGGAGGAAGGCGGCGAGTTGTCCGAGTTGGACGACGCGCACCAGAAGGACATTGCCGAACTGCTGGCGTGGGAGTCTGACGCGCGGGAGCGGGCGGAAGCGGCGCGGGAAGCGCCGGAGGGCGGAGTGGCTCCGTGGGCCGAGGTGCAGGCAGCATGGACGGAGATAGACGAGGCGGCAGAGGAGATGAACGATGGCTGAGCCCGAGAGCACCAGGTGTCCGACTTGCGGTTGGCAGACGCAGACGTTTAACTGTGGCACGGTTGCGTTTGGGAGGCGGTGTGGTAACCCAAAGTGTGGTTATGAGTCTCGTCCGAGGACGGAGGTAGATAGGTTGAAGAAGGAGAACGCGGAACTCCGCGAGATTGCACAGGCGTTTGTGCCGCATCCAGACCAGATGAGCGGTTGGGACGACGAAGATGCGCCTCCAGAAGCGGTCGAGTTGCTGCGCATGGCCGGCAAGTTCTGGGGACAACCGGCAACGGCCGCCGAGGCGTGCGACGAACAGAAGTTTCCGTCGTCCACCTTGTATTCATCCCCGCCGGCGGCCTCGCGTTTGAGCGAGTGGGTTCGCGAGACACACCATAAGGCCGCCGAGGCGGCAGAAGGAGACGACTGA
>DATKXP010000323.1:0-21034 GCA_035529015.1 Phycisphaerae bacterium
CGAACGCCTGCCCAAACTCGACGCGCTCCTGCGCTACACCCTCAACGGCCTCGGCAACGACCTCGGCGCCGCCGTCGACTCGCTCCACTTCCCCGACCCCTCCACCTGGGTGGCGGGCCTGGAGTTCGAGGTGCCACTCGGCAACCGCGCCGCACAGGCCGAGCACCAGCGCCGAAGAGTCGAGTTCGAGAAGACCCTCCTCGAGGCCGACCGCATCACCGACGAGATCCTCCAGGAGGTCAACCTGGCCGTCCGGGCCGTCCTCCAGGGACGCGACGAGATCGAGTCCACCCTCGCGGCACGCGAAGCCGCCACGAAGGTCCTCCACGGAGAGACCGTACGGATGGAACTGCAGCCGATGGATCGCCGGACCAACGAGGAACTCCTCCGGGCCCAGGACCTCGTGGCCGAAGCCGAACGCGACCACCTGCTCTCGCTCCTGAACTTCAACCTCGCCCTCACCGAACTCGCCCGCGCCCAAGGCACGCTCGTCGAGGACAACGATATCGAAATCGTCTGGTCCGACACCGACCGCCCCGGCGGCCTCGCCCCCCTCGGCGCAAGACTCGCTCCCAAGGCCGATGCCGCCCCAAAGGCCCCCCAACTCAGGCCACCGCCCGACCAGCCGCAACCCGACCAACCCGACCAGCCCAACCCGCCGACCAACCCCCCCGCCGCCGCCAAAGCCCCCCCACCCCTTGGCCCCGACACCTACATCGGCCCCGACAACCCCAGCGGGACGTAAGGCACCCCCGGATGCGCCGGGTGCCGTGCTTTCGCCGACTGTTGCGCGGTGGGTGGCATGGTCATCCCGAAGGGTGACCATGTTCCGACCGAGGCGGGGTGGCATGGTCATCCCGGTCGTGCTTCGTAGCGAAGCGCTGCTTCGCAGAGTAGCAAAGGGTGACCATGTTCCGACCGAGCACGTAGGCCGCGGCGTGCCCGGCGCTTTCCATTTCGATTGACCCCCACCCCCAACCCCATCCACCTTCGCCCGTTGGTCGCCCGGGGGCGGGAGGTCAATGCGGGAAATGGGGAGAGACGGTCGGCCACCCTGGCACGGCTACCGCTACCGGACTCCGGCCGAGGTCTTCTGGCGCCGTCCTGTAGCACTTGCGATGTGAATTCGCCGTGGATGCACGAAGTGTCCCGATTCTCCTTGAAGATGCACGGCTGGCGATGATAATCGCCGTCCAGAGGGCTAACGGGCGGACCCGATGCGCCACGAACCATTATCCGGCGGCTTCTGGATGCGGCGTGTTTCGTTCGGGGGCCTGCTGCGCATCCTGCACATTCTCGCGGACCACCCTTCCGGGATGCGAGCGACGGTTCTGAATAAAGCTGTTACCCAGAGCGGAGCCTACCTTACCAAGCGCCCATCACCACCTTCGAAGACAACGCTCTACCACTGCCGCAATACACTTTTCCAGTTGCACGCTGTACAGCGACGCGACCAACGTTACGTGGTCAACAGCCAGAACCCGAGCGTGCGTGCCCTGCTGCAAGAACCTATGCCGTTAGAGTACCACGGACTCACACCGGCGGCCCGAGAAGCATTTGCGGCTCTCGTTCTGGCTAATCCCGACTGCAAGATGCATTTCTTCGACTTGTTCATGCCCGATTGTCAGGACTACACCGTTACGCAATTCCGCCGGACGGCGGTGCCAGTCACATGGAGGAGGGTCCGGGGACAGCAAGGCGTGCGCCTTGCTCGCCGCAAAGGCCGTCCTGTATCGACACTGTGCTCCCCCTCGCAGGTCAGAAGCATCCTTTACGGCGTCCGTTACTGGGCTCGTGACGAACTGCGACTCATCGACGAGTATGCTTCAGCAGGCCGCGGAGTTATTATGTACGCCCTTTGTCCCGCGCCTAACGGCCAAGATGTGAATGGCGCAGTGCAGGACATCCTGTCTCGGCCACGTAGCGCGGATGACGAGTGGACAACCTTTGCCGTACGCGAACTCCTTGAGTGCTGTTGTGAAGCTGGCAGGCGCCCACGGGAGAATCTTCTTGCGGCGATCGCGTGGCTCGCTGAAAACCGCGCTGACTATGTCATGCTGATTCCGACCTCGCGCAGCTTTGCTGTCCTGACGGCAAGATCAAGCCAGCGCGAGAACCTTGAACTGGGTAGTTACTTCCAGGATAATCAGGGACGGTACATTTCCCATATCCGAATTCATCGGGACCTCACAGGAGAGTGAGCCATGGGGACTCCGCTCAAGAGGCTGGGGCTTAGGTACAATCCGTTTGAGCCATCGGCAAGTGGTGCGCCCGTGCAAGAGAGTTCCTGGTCTCCTGCCAAGTGGGAAGGTGAACTCAGGGCCCAGTTGGACCAACTTGCTGGGGCGCAGGGTGTGAAGGCCATCGCCATATCTGGGGAGTACGGAAGCGGAAAAACGTATATCCTGCAGTGGCTGCAACGCGTGGAGTTACCCCGGCGGCGCATCAGGGCCTTCTATTTCGACAATCCGGGCGTGCAGTTCTACGACCTGGCGAACGCACTATTGCGGCAGATCGGACGGAAGGATTTCGCGAAGTCGCTCTGGGAACTCGCGTCGACACACGTCGGGCCATACCAACGCACGTTCTTCGGCACGGGCTTCGAAGACTTTCTGCGGAAGCGACGTGGGCAGAAGCCTGAGGTCGTTCTCGCAAGGCTTCAAGATGCAATCGTCAAGGCGAAGATCACCACGCGTGAAGAGATTGCGTACCGTCTCGCGCAGCTCGTAGCCGACACCCCAACCAAACCTTACTATGAATACCGGGACTTCGTTGCCGGCAGACGGAACACACTGGTTGCCGAGCGCGAGGAGGCCCCCTACTTTGGCGCGATTCTGAAAACTCTCCGTCTCGCCGCCAACATCAAGGCGGTAGCGTTCCTGATCGATGAATTCGAAGAGGTGGCGCTCCAAAAGCGGCTCACCCGGCGCGAAGCACACGAGTACTTGGCAACGCTCAAGCGACTCATAAACCTTACGGAGGAGGACCTGTGGCTGGTGGTGGCAATGACGCCCGACGCGGTGGACAAAACACAGGCGCTCGAACCTGCCCTGTGGCAGAGGTTCACTGGGCAGGGGAAGTACCTGCTAACGATCCGGCCGCTAACGGCTGGTGAAGCAATGTTGTTGGTGGAGGAGCGGCTCAAGGCTGCCCGCCTGCCGGGATTCAAACCCGGCAACCGCCTGTTCCCGTTCCCGGATGATCTCACCTCGATCCTGAGTCCGGCCAACAGGTCGAGCCCAAGGCGACTTGTGAAGATTTGCTTCTATGCGATAGGGAACGCTCGCGGCAAAACGCCGCCATTTAAGAGAGGTTTTCTGAAGCAGATCGAGGGCAGGGCGTATCCCCGCCCACGGCAAGGAGAGGCGTAATGGAACATGCGCCGGTTATATTCCTGGACACCAATGTCTTCCACTATCTCCGGCTGTACCTAGGACTCGCCGAGGATCTCCGTCTGCGGCCAGTGGGCAAATCCCCGAAGGATACAGGTTTGGCAATAAAGAAAAAGTGTAAGGGTCGGGCCCGCGCGGACTTTATCAAGGGACGCGATACCCTGAACTACCTATGCCGCCGCTGTAAAGATGGCGCCAGGGTTGTGTACGCGCCGATTACATGCCTGGAGTTGATGTACGGCTTGCTGCGGGGGAGGGCTATTGTGAGCCTGGCCAAAGAAGGGGCGCCGCAGCGCATGTGGAGCCGAGTAGACGAGGATGAGATCCTGGCCCGCCTCCTTCCTGCCGACTATGCCGTCGCCCAAGATGCCGCGGGCAAGTGCGAAGCTACCTGTGCAGCGCTTGGGCTTCCCATGGTTAAGGCAGACCCCGAGAGCATGCGGGATGTCTGGGCATTGGCCGAGAACATCGTGGGCCATGTCTTCATGCAAGTTGAGGACAGCGTTGTATTCGCAAGCGCATTGCTCGAATCTGCGGATGAGCTTCTCACGGGCGACCACTACTTGCGCAAGATTGCGTCATATATAGGGAATCCTGGCGGGGCCCCGTATGGCCAGCGCACCTATTATGGGCACCTAAAGAAGCAAATCGCGAGACTCGTTGCGGATACAACCGGCGAGAGGCCTTTGCACGTAGCTTTTCCGAAGTTGCCTGCGCGAGGTGCAATAAAGTGAGAAGTCAATCATGAAGTCACGCTTTGAAGTCCGAAGGATGGAATGTTGGCGGGAGTGGGTCGTACCCAAGGCTCTGAGGAGCAGGCCTATACACCGTTGGTATGTCTTTCCTCACAGCTTCACCAGCCGGTTAGTCCACGGACTCATCGACGAATGGCACCTGGGCCAAGCGGACACCATCATCGACCCTTTCGCCGGTGCTGGCACCACCCTTCTGGCAGCCAAGGAAAAGGGCGTCCCGGCTTGTGGCTACGACATCTCTCCGGTGGCTGTCCTGGCGGCCCGCGTGAAGATTGCCAACTACTCCAAGGAGCGCCTGCGATGTGCTTGGCAGGTGCTGCAAGATGCAATCGACTCCGGTTCGTGGGGCAGGCCTGCGAGGGCATATCCCGAATTGGTGAACAGGGCTCTGCCAGGCAAGCTGCTCGGAGCCTTTGACTCGATCGCGCGGCAGATCGCTGAGTTGTCGTCTTCAAGGGCGGAGAAGGACTTCTTCCGCCTCGCCTTGATTGGAATTGTGCCCAAGTACAGCCGTGCTGTGGCTTCCGGAGGCTGGCTGAAATGGATTAGACAGCGTTCCAATACGAGGAGCGTTGCTTCAACACTGCGCCGCCGCGTCGAGGAGATGCTTGCGGACCTGGACAGTGTCCGTCTTCCTCGGCGCGCTGAATGGCGCGTCAAAATGGCGGACGCGCGACAATTGCCGGACCGTGCGTCCTCGTTCTCCGCTGTCATCACCTCCCCCCCGTATCCGAACCGTCACGACTACACCCGGGTCTTCGGGGTCGAGTTGATGTTGCAGTTTCTGGACTGGGAAGCAACCAGACAACTCCGCTACCAGAGTTTCCACTCCCACCCGGAGGCTCGGCCACAACGCCCATGCCATGCTGACTACCAACCTCCAGAGCGTCTCCTGAGAATCACGGCTTGCCTCAAGAAGAAGGGGCTCGAAAGGAAGATCGTGGGAATGCTGGAAGGCTACTTCCTTGATATGCACCTTTGCCTGCGCGAGATCGAGCGGGTCTGCCGACCTGAGGCACGAATCGCTCTCGTCTTGGGTAACGCTCAGTACCGCGGAGTCACAATCCCTGTTGATGAGCTAACCGCCGAGATTGCCGAGAATGCCGGTTTGGGTTGCGACAGACTGCTGGCGGTCCGCTATCGGGGCAACAGTGCCCAGCAAATGGGGAAGTTTGGCCGAAGGCCATCCCGAGAGACAATCGTGCTCCTTAACAAGCCGAGCGCCGCGAGTTCGTAACGTCTAGTACCGCGGGGGAGCGGATTCTCGCCTCCTACGCCCTTGTCGCAACAGACGTTCGGACGCTCGACGCCGTTGCCGTTTCCCGTTACCCAATTCCGAGCCGTTCTCCGCGTTCTCTCTCTGCCCTCCGCGGCCTCTGCGTTAAGATCTGTTGTCGTTGCCGTTTTTTGCTAGAACGCTAACAACTTCCGGCGCCCCTTTCGAGACGTAAGTCCTTTTTCCACAAGGCCTTACGCAAATCGCCCGATTTCGACCTCTCATATTCCATTCAGGCCATACGTCGAATCCGGCCCTGCGCGCCCCCTCGGCCGTTTTCGCCCTTTTCGATAGCGCCAGGGCCGTTTTTCGCCCTCTGGTTTTGTTAGAGTTCTAACAATCTCCGAGCCGTTCTCCACCCCTGTTCCCCGTTCCCTGTTCCCTGGTCCCCGCTTTTCGTATATTTTAGAGCATATTGACCCCGCTCCACTTACGTTAAAAAAGGGGTAAAAAGGAGCAAGAACGGACCAAGTTTGAGCAAAAAGCGATCAGAAACCGATCAAAACGACGCGCGTTTTGCCTTGCCTATCTTAGCATTTGAGGGCCGAATCGCCGTTTCTGGGCCAGAAACGGGGTTCGACACACCGAAAAGCGCGATTTGGGGGGGTCCAAAGAAAGGCCATTTTTCTAAAGTATATAATCGCCGGCGGCCCCAACCAGCCCGAACCAGCCCGAACCAGCCCCAGCCAGCCCCAACTAGCCCCAACCAGCCCCGACCAGCCCGAACGAGCCCCAACTAGCCCCAAGTGTTAGCGCGGGGTGCCTTGCCGCTCGCGGCATGGCGTTGTGGGGCTACAGCGTCGATTGGGGATCGACGTCGATGGCCATTTGGATGTTGCCGGGCGGCGAGAGGTCGCTACGGATACCGTCGAAGAAGTGGAGCAGGGCCCGGGCCGAGGGCGCTTTCAGGAGGACGTGATAGCGCCAGAACCGGCTGATTTTCGCGATGGGGCACGGCTGGGGCCCGAGGACGGTGATCCCTGCGATGCTTGCCGGTTCGATGAGCCGCCCGGCCACCGCCTGAATCGCCTCGTGGGCCGTCTGCCGCTGCTGGCTGCGGACGATGATCCGTGCCAGCCGCCCGAACGGCGGGTAGTGCAGTCGCTGGCGCGTCTGGATTTCGTCGGCCGCAAAGGCGTCATAATCGTGTTTGGCGGCCAGCCGGATGGTCAGGTGCTCGGGTTGGAACGTCTGGACGAAGACGTCGCCGCCCTTGGGTCCGCGTCCGGTGCGTCCCGCGACCTGGGTAATGAGTTGGAAAGTGCGTTCGTTGGCGCGGAAATCGGGCAGGCTCAGGGCCACGTCGGCGTTGACGACGCCGACGACGGTGACGTTCGGGAAGTCGAGCCCCTTGGCGACCATCTGGGTGCCGAGGAGGATGTCCACTTCGCCGTCTCGGAAGGCCCCCAGCAGCCGCGCGTGCTCGCCGCGCAGGCGCATCGAGTCGGCGTCCATGCGTCCGAGGCGGATGTCGGGGAACTTGCGCTGGACCTCGTCTTCGACGCGTTGGGTGCCGGTGCCCCAGTAGTTGATGGTCTCGGCGCCGCAGGCGGGGCAGGTTTCGGGCGGGGGCGTCTTCTGGCCGCAGTAATGGCACTGGAGGACGCCCGCCTTCGCGTGGTAGGTCAAGCCGACGTCGCAGTCGGGGCAGCGGGCCACGTGGCCGCACTTCACGCAGAACAGGTGGGTGGAGAAGCCGCGGCGGTTGAGGAACAGGATGGTCTGCTCCTGCCTGCGCCAGGCCTCGCCGATGGCGTTTTCGAGTGCCCGCGACAGGGCGTGGTGGCCTTTGCGTTCGACCACTTCCTGGCGCATGTCGATGATGCGGACGGGCGGCATCGGCCGGCCGGCGATCCGCTGCGTCAGCCGGGCTTCCTGGTAATGGTCGAGCGTCCGGACGTTCTGATACGATTCGAGGCTGGGCGTGGCGGACCCCAGGACGACGGGCACGCCGACGAGTTTGGCCCGCATAATGGCGACGTCGCGGGCGTGGTAGCGCGGCGAGGTGTTCTGTTTGAACGAGTTTTCGTGTTCCTCGTCGATGACGATGAGCCCCAGGTCCCGCACGGGTGCGAAGACGGCGCTGCGTGCGCCGACGACGACGTCGGCCCGGCCCTCGCGGATGTCGCGCCACTCCTGGTGGCGTTCGACGTCCGTCAGACCTGAGTGCAGGACCGCCACCTGCGTGAACCGTTCGCGGAACCGGCGGATGGTCTGCGGCGTGAGGGCGATCTCGGGCACCAGGACGATGGCCTGCCGGCCGCGATCGACCACGTCCTCGATGGCCCGCAGGTACACCTCGGTCTTGCCCGACCCGGTGACGCCTTGCAGGACGATGACGCCGAACTCGTCGGCGGCCACTTTGGTCTTGACGCGCTGGAGGGCGAGTGCCTGTTCGGCGGTCAGGTGGATCGGCTTGGGCTCTTCGAGTTCGAGGAAAAGGTCCCTGGCAAACTCATCGACCTCGCGGGTCTCGATGTGCACGAGGCCCTTCTTTTCGAGGCTCTTGATGACGGCGACGGTGCACCCGGCCTGCCGTGCGAGTTCCCTCGGCGCCAGCGGCGTCCCCTCGGCCTGGGTCAGGCGGTCGAGGACGCGGCGCTGCTTCGAGAGGATGCGACCGACCTCGGCCTCGCTTTTTTCGGTCCGGACGACGAGTTGGATGGTCTTGAAGCCGGCCTTGCGTTTGACGGCGGCGGGCAGGATCGCCTCGAAGACCTGGCCGAGGGGCGTGACGTAGTACCGGGCCATCCAGAAGGCCAGGTCCAGGAGGTCCTCGGTCAGGAGCGGCTCGTCGTCGATGGTCTCGGTGACGGCCTTGAGGTTCTTGATCGTGGTGGTCTCCAGACCCCGGACGATCCAGCCGGCGGCGAACCGGTTGCCGCGTCCGAAGGGCACCTTGACCCGTTGGCCGGGCCAAACCTTGCCGCGCAGGCCCTCCGGCAGGATGTAGGTGAAGGTCTGGTCCACACCGATGGGCAGGGCCACCGAGACGAAGGGGGTCGCCAGGGCCGGCCGGTCGGTTGTCGTGTCGGTTTCGGGCATCGTTAGCGTGGTCATAGCACCAAGGAAATCGGCAGATTTCCGAGGCGACTTTACTGTTTAGAGCAATTTACGCTCGACGGCAGCAGGGCATTGTGCGGTGGACAGTCTTGCCCGCCGCGCAAAGTGCCGTTCCCGTGCCGACGGCTAAACCGGCGGGCTCGGTCATCGGTTTCGGCTGCGTCGCGCGAGTTCGCGTGCGATGTCTCGCTGGTGGTCGCGTTTTTTGAGGTCCTCGCGTTTATCGAATTCGCGTTTGCCTCGTGCCACGGCGAGTTCGACCTTCGCCCAGCCGCCTTTGAAATAGACCGTCAGGGGCACCAGGGTGTAGCCCTTTTCGACGGCCCGTCCGAGGAAGCGGCTGATCTGGCGCCGTTTCAGGAGCAATTTGCGTGTGCGGCGGGTGTCGTGACCGAACTGATGGGCCTGGGCGTACGGGCCGATGTGCATGTTGAAGAGGAACACCTCGCCGCCCTTGACGCGTGCGAAGGCCTCGTCGATGTTGCCCTTTCCCTCGCGCAGGGCCTTGACCTCGGAGCCTTCGAGCACCAGCCCTGCCTCGACGGTCTCCAGGACGTGGAAGTTGCGTCGTGCCTTCTTGTTTCGGATTCGCGGCGATTTCTCTGTCACGGCAGCATTATACCAGCCGAGGGGGGCGGGGGAACATCTGAACTGGGGTCGAGCCATTTGCGCTGTGGGCGTCTTGGCGTTCTCGCGGATGGCGTCGGTCAGGTCGTCCGCCATCGCGATGTCCTCGCGTTTCGCTGCCGACCGGGCAGACCGAAAAGAAAAAGCCGTGCAGAAGGTGCAGGCTCCTGCACAGCCTCGGTCTTCTCGGTCACAACCCGCGGGTGATCAGCCCGCGAACCGTCGCCCGGCCATCTTGTGGCGTACTATTGTCCCGTGGGGCGGAGGGCTTGGCAAAGGACTTCTGGCGGTCTGTGGGGGATTGTTACACCGGTAGACATTGGAGAGGCACGGGGGCAGAGCCTGTGGCAGAATCCTGGCGGATCGGGTGGGTAGCGGGCCAGGCGAACGTCCCGAATCACCGGCGCCGAAGGCGTCCGCGTGTATTCGATGGTTCGGCGAATCTGGTTACTTGGCGGGTAGCAGCTCGGCTGGTATTTCCTTGACTTCCTTGTTCTCTAAGACCTTTCTCAGCCGGTCGAGCTCCTCGGCTACGTTTTCGCCAGCTTCCCGCTTGCGCTCAAGAATCCGAATTTCCAAGGGCAGAATATTCAGGAAGTAACTCTCGGCATCGCAAGCGCCGATCGCCTTCTCCTTTGCGAGCAGCCACTGGAGACACTTAACCTGCATTTCCGGGTATGTCAGATTCCCGTTTTGCTCAAGCCACTTCTTCACACCGCCCGCGTCGTCGAACGGCGTGCCCTCCCAGTATGGCTTCGGATGACGTTTGCCGTCGCGGCCGGTGCGACTGTACCCGTACTCCGAGTAGTCTTCCGGCATGTCCTGCAACTGATAGTAGATGTTCCAGCGGCACGCGTCACCCACGGAATTACCCAGAAAGTGGTTGCGGAAGTTTATTGATTGCCTCTTGTCGTCCAAGTGCTCGATCAATACCGGGAAGGCAGCGATTCTCAACTCGAAGAGCTTCTTGAAAGCCATCTGGCATGACTGAAACTCTTTCCGATACTCCTCGGCGGCCTTCGTGTCGTCGGCAGGCTTCACTTCCTTGCCATCGGCGTCGTAGATCTTCATTGTGGGGTCCATCATCGGTCGGTTGCTCGCTTGCCCTTCCGAAATGACTAATTGCTCGATGAGCGTTCTGATGTCCGCCTCTTGCTCGGCGGAATTCACGAGGTCGGCGAGGGCGATTGCGACAGTCTTGCCGGCTTGACGACTCTCTGGCTTAGCTTCAGGTTTAGGATCGGGCTGAGGAGTCTGGCCGCACCCGCAAAGGACAACGGCGAGAGCTATTAAGCAGGATTCTATGTTTCTCATAGTTGCACTCGCGTCGTTAGGTTGCCGAACGTTGGGGATCACCTGCCGACGGAGGTCGACCGCGAAGCGGGCGGCTGTCGTTGGTCAAGTGGATCCGCGTGTTCGGCCTCACCTACGGGGGTGCACCTTGAAGCTGCTCTTCCCGCTTCGGTGCGTTCCCCCTGTTTTCTCCCTTGGCCCGCTCTTCGACCCTTTTCTTCGCCTTGGCTATCACTGAAGTCAGCTTCTTGGCTACGTCGTCGGGCTGAGTCTTGACTTCCTCCTCACAAAACGCCATTACCTTGGGATGCTGAACCGCATTGGCGGTAAGCGACCAAGTGGCGGCGTGTCCGATTAACATGCGAGAGATATCCTTGCCTGGGTCGCTCCACGGCAGCGCGGTCATGATCCTCGCCACAGGCGCTTTCTTACCAGTTGCGGAGAAGTTCCCCCACAGGGCGTCGAGGACCCACGGCCCGAGCTGGATCGGGACTTGTTCTATGGGAGTAGGTGTTCGCTTGTAGAAAGACGCAAACGACTTCTTCAGGGTGGGGTCTGCGTCGAGCATCCCGTACGCCAGCTTCTGCGAATCCGGCAATCCGGAGTGCCATAGGGCACGGACCACCACGGCGCGATGTGCCCCCTTGAGTGAGCCGAACGTCTTGAGCCAGCCAGCTACCCGTTCTGGGTTGTCTCGAAAGACGCCAGCCAAGAAGCCGAGAAGCGGTGCCTGCGCAGTAGTCTTGTCAAGAAGTCCGGAGCGGCTCATCGCTCGGACGGCCTCCGAAACGGAGTTAGGGTCGGGCTTCTTGTAGTACGACATCAGCCACCTGTCAATTTCCTCATCGGAACCGAACGCAGCGATCGCACGATGCGCAAGTGCAGCCAGGATAACCAGCCAGAGAAGACGGCGCATGGGTGTCCTCCTTTGTGCCGGACTACTGATTATCTAGTTTCCGCATAACATGCAGACCGGCCCCGCCAGTCGCATAAGACGCAACGACCTGAGGCGGATAAGTCATGCCAGCCATCGCACTTGCAGCAATCCGAGCGGACGGCCCGCGTGTTATACACTTTCTGCATAATACTCAGGCCCTCTTCGTCTTCAGCCCCCAACCGGCCGTTCCCACGTCGTCACGCGTCTGCCGCAATGGCAGCATTCCCGCCGACGCACGATCCGTCCACACCATCCCGGACGTGTATATATTACCCGAAAATGCCTGCACCCGCAATAGCGACATTCAAGGCCTTTCTGTTCCTTCGCCTGTTCCGTCACACCTTCGGCTTGGTCAGGCATCGACTTCTCCTGCGGAAATCCTCCTGCGTGTAGCGTTTCCGCGGCCGACGTTCGGCTATCTCCTGCCCGGGCGCCTTGGCTCCCCCCATCGACGCCGCGGCGCAGCCGACGAGGCGGTCGAGCCGGTGGTTGTCGGGCCGCGTCGGACGTTCGGGACGTACCGGAAATGGCCGTGGACCTCGCCGGGATGGCGGGCGTGGGCCGAGAGGGGTTTTCGGCCGGCGCGGATGCCGAGGCCCTTGGCGAGCCTCATGGCGCTACTGCTGGCCTTGTGCCGCACGTCCGCGGCGATGCGCGGTGGGTCTCGGGGGCGTGTCTCGCGTTGTCATTCTGAGGGTCGCCTTGGCGACCCGAAGAATCTCGCCACGATCTTGGCTGTCTCGTTGTTCCCACGGCGAGACCCTTCGCTTTTCGCTCAGGGTGACAGCCTTGGCTGGCGGTCAACCAAGGCGCGGTGGGTTTCGGGACCCACCGCGCATGGCCGGAGGCATCGGCCCGTCTCGGCCGCTTCTGCTTGAGAACTGGAGAGGTGTCTGGCACCTTCTTCTGCGCTCACCTGCTCGGCGCGTCGGCAAACAGCGCCTTCATCTGCTCGGGGGTCAGTTCTTCCAGCCCTGAGTCGATGTCCACCGCCACGGCCTGGCCGCGCGCCGTCACGACGACGATCCGTTTGCCTTGGCTCAGGGCCGCGCGCACGTCGGCCCGGTCGCGGACCAACTGGAAGTAGGCCTCCGAGCCCCACTTGACCTTTGTGAGCGTCTCGTCGCCCTGGTACCGCTCGTCCACCCACACGCCGCGGTAGTTGACGAACTGTCGGCCGGCGCGGTGCTGGACGTTCTGGACGCCGCGCAGGTCGCGGCTGGCGTTCTCGGCCCGCCTGAGGCGCTGACATTCCTGGGCGATCTCGACGGCGGTCTTTCCGGTCTCGGCCTTCTCGAAGAGCCGCTCATCGGCGCGGACGCCGGTGCTGCCGGAGCCCCCGAACCCGTCGCCCGGCACCAGGTGGAACCGGACGACCCCCGGACTGTGCGGGGGTTCGGTCGGCGGGGGGGTCTCCGTTCTTGCCCCGGCCTGGGGCAGGGCGAAGGCGCTGCCGAGTGTGTCGGCCTTGCGTTTCATCGCATCCTGCGCTCGGGCGAACGTCGCTGGAGCCGGCCGCGCCTCGGGCACCCGCCCGCTCGCCGCGGTGCCGGAGCGATCCCACGCCGAGGCGTCGGCGGCGCCCCTCGGCCCCGCCATCGTGACCGTGATGCCGTACTGCTGGTACTGCTGGGCGCTCTCGAGCACGAGGTAACTTGTGTACGGCGTCTCGATGCCGTGGGCGAGGCTCAGCCGCACGACCTCGTCCTTCAACTCCTTGTTCTCGCCGTGCAGGCGGATCTGGTCCAGGAGGTACCCGATCTTGCGATGGGCCCAGAGCGAGGCGATGAACGACCGCTCCTTGCAGTTCTTCGGGAACGTGCCCTCGTAAACGAACTCCTCTTTGCGTTTGCCGACGCGGCCTTTGAGGCGGATGACCGAGTCGCCGTCGCCGGTGTACGACCCGACGAGGACCACCTGCGACCCGCGGAACAGGTCGGGCAACTCTCGCGGATACGTCTCGGTGATCTTGACGCCGGGAACCTCGAGCGCCAGTTGCGTCAGCACGGGGTGGCTCATCTTGGAGAACAGGCGCGTGACCTTGCCGTCGATGGCCTCGCCCGGCCGGACGTACTCGGTCAGGGCGCCGGTGTCGCCGCTCATGCGGTCGAGCAGTTTCGTGTTGACGTCGTCGCCGACGCCGAAGGTGAAGACCCGCAGATTCGGCCTGTTGCCGTCCTTGACGAGTTTGGCGATGGCCTCGATGTCCGTGACGTCCACGGTCGGCCGGCCGTCGGTCAGAAACAGCACGGTGGCGGGGCGGCCGGGGTCGAAGGGCAGGGCGAAGACGCGGGCCAGGGTCTCGCTGAAGTTCGTGCCGCCGGCGGCCTCGAATCCCTCGACCCACTCGCGGGCCTTCTTTCGCGCGGCGCCGCTGGCATCGGTCCAACCCTTCGCGAACGACTGGGCCACCGTCGAGAACTGGACGATCGCGAACCGGTCCTTCGGGTCCAGTTTGTCGATGCAGAACGCGAGGGCCCGTTTCGCCTGGCCGATCTTGTCGGTCTTGTCCTGCGGCTTCATCGAGCCGGAGGTGTCGAGGACGAAGACGACGTCGCGCGGCACGCGGTTGTCGGCATTCACCTCGCTCTTGGGCGAGATCAGCATCAGGAACATGCCGGGCTGCTTGGGGTCCGGACGGTACGTCATCAGCGACAGGCCGAAGTCTTTCTTGCCGACCGTGTAGAACAGTTGAAAGTCGCGGTCGAGCAGCGCCCCCTTGGTCTCCATGCCGGCCACGGCCTCGTGGTCGGTCGGCCGCGCCACGCCCACCTCGTGCGTCGGGCTGTAGACGGTCTTGATCGGCACGTCGCTTCGGATCCGCACCGTGACGGTGAAGTCGTCGAGGGTCTTCGACGCCTTCTCGCCGATGCGCAGCGGAAAGACGTACTCGCTGAGCCCGTCGTCCGTCGGCACGAGGTGCGTGTATTCGAGTTCCACCTTCTGGGTGCCGCGCGCGGGCACCGGGAAGATGCGCATCCGCAGGAGATTGCCGTCCATGTATTCGAGGAGGCCGGGGTCCTTGGCCCGGCGGACGATCTCCTCGTACACGCGGCGGGCCTTGTCGCTGTCGAGGAGTTCGCCCTTCACGCGTTTGCCGCCGATGTACATGGCGAAGTCGCGGATCGCCGCCGTCTTCGGCACCGGGAAGACGTACGTGCACTCCAATTCGCGGCCCGTCGAGTTCTGGAACTCCTGGACGACGCGCGTCGTGGCGACCTGGTTGTCGATCTGCGTGTCCACGCGCAGGTACTTGACGGCCAGCGGCGGCAGGCTGGTGTCCTTCGGGATCAGCATGCCGGCGCCGAGGGCGTCGCAGGCGGCAGAGGTCACAAGCGCCACGGCCGCGATCAATCCGGTGAGTCTGGTGCGTTTCATCGAACGACCCTTTCTTCCTGAGCCCCGCTTGGGGCGGGCGCCGAGGCGCCGCGCGGTCGCCGGGGCGACCGCGCCCCTCACCCGACGCCCATGTTATCGCAGCATCGGCGGCCGCGGCGCCGGGCGCACGAGCGGCACGACGATCCGGTCCTCGACCTGGCACCCGAAATGGACCAGGTCTGGCCCGAAACTCACGCCGTCGCCGACCAGGCCGGCGTTGTGTGTGGCGATGCCGGACCCGCTGCCGGGCGTTCCGGTCCGGTAACTTCCCGCGCGGCGAATGCGGTTGAGAAACTCGTGGGCGATGGCCCGGTCCACCGGGCGGACGCCGCCGCCTCGGACCTGCAGGACAAGGTCCACCGCGTACGCGTCGATCAGTTTCGCGAGAAGGGCGTGGGCCAGGTCCGACCGGCCGAAGAACTCCGCTCCGATGACGCGGCCGGCTGAACCGTCGGCAAAGATGAAGCCGACGCTCCCGGCCGGCACCTCCGGCACGATGGTGCGGCGGACGTCGGCCAGGCGGCGGGCCACGGGGCCGGCCTTCAGCCCCAGTTCCAGGCTGCCCGTCGCGTTCTCCGAACCCAGGGCCGCGTTGTTGCGGGCCACTTCGGCCCAGACGGCCGACTGGTCGGCCCCCTTGCGGAGGGCCTTCTGAATCGATTGGGGCACCAGGACGCCGGCTGCGCCGAAGGCGGCCTCGCCCTGCCAGCGGTGGGCTTCCACGCACAGGACGGGCGTCTCGACACGCTGGCCGGGGCTCAGGATGATGTCGCGGCGGACGGTCCGTGTCTGCTTGCCGCCCGAAACGACCTCCCCCGCCATGACGAAGACGTGGTCGGCGCCGCTGCGGTTCTCCATGACGACGACCGGGACGGCGCCTCCGCCGCCCTTTTCCGAGACGACGAGGACGCCGTTGGCGATGGCGGCATCGGCCGTCCACCAGCGCCCGCCGGGGCTGCCATGTCCGTGCAGCATCGCGGGAAAGACCGCGAGACGGCCGCAGATAAGCGGGTGGCGGATCTCGAGACGGTCGAGGTAAGCGGCAAGTTCGGGAACCTGGGGCGTCGGCGGGGGTGGGGGCAGGGGCGGGGGTGGGCGAACAGGCGGACCGACAGGTGGGGCCGGACGAGGGCGTGGCGCGGGGCCGAACTCCTCATCCTCGATGTACGCCGCCGACGCCGATGCAACCAGAACTGCGACCGCGACGCCCAGCCACCAGCCGCGGCATCGCACGTGCCACCGGGTCATGGAACCAGCCTCCACCGGCTGCGCCGGCTTCCCGCCGCGACCAACGGCAGTCGTCGCAAGCCTTCAAGCCGACGCTTGCACGGACTTAGACGTGCGCGGAACGGGTCCAGTTCCATGAAAGCCGGCAGGCATGAGGCGAGAGAGGACGTCAGACCAAAAAAAGGGGGCAAGGCCTGGAGGGGAGGCCTTGCCCGTGTTGCGGGGATAGACGGCGCTTGAAGAAGCTGCCCCGCTCTTATTTGGGTTTTACACACCCTTTGTCTGCCAACGCCGGTGGGAACCGAAGTTGGCGTGTGTGGGAACGATTGGCAAAGAGGTGTATGATTCCCTCCAATTGACCCCGCAACACAGTCCTCGTCTATTCCGCATCGCCCCGAGGGGCGATTCCCGTCAGGATGGCTCGTCCTTTAACTTGGGAGTTAAGGGGGTTGTGTGGCAAAGCGCCTGAGATTCTCGTCGCACCCGGGGGAGGGCTGTGCGTGAAGTCGCAAGCGATGCCATTAAAGAACGAGCCAGTATTGCCAGATAGAGCAAGGGCCGTGCCAAAGACGTTCCGGATCGCCGGAGATTCTTTTGAAAAGCCATAAACACTTATTCTGCAAGGGGTTACGGTGCCGCGTTTTCGCGATGCCGCTGGCCCGCGAGGCGGCGCCGGTGCGGCATGCGTTGCGGTGGGGCATCACGCCTGAACGCGTCGCCGAGCAAAACGCTCGTAAGTCGTTATCAAACAGCAGGTTACGCCCAAGTTGCGTTCGGGACACAGATGTTGTCCCAAGGCAACGTTTTCGCGGGACCCGGTATCGGACCTCGGGGCAGCGTCAAGCCGGCTTCTCGGGGCCGGGGCCGGTCGCCGTGGGCCTGCGAATGCACCGCACAGAGCGGAAAAGAAACGTCCGATAAGTTTCCTAAAGCCGGCGCCCCCCGCGTGCCGAAGAGTTCTGTGGGACCGTGTTGGACCACCGTTCCCAGTATTGGCAAGGTCTGTCGGGCCGCGTTCAGCGGTAACGGGGGCAGCGCCGGGAGACTCGAAATGCGTGTCATAGCCATCTTCAATCACAAGGGCGGGTGTGGCAAGACGACGACCGCGATCAACCTCGCTGCGGCGCTTGCGGCGGCGAAGCGGAGGGTTCTGCTCGTGGACCTCGATCCGCAGGCCCACGCCACCGTTGGCTGCGGCGTGCGCGAAGAGGAGGTCGAACTGAGCACGTGGCACGTCCTGAAGGGCGAGGACACCGGCGCCGGACCGCTTGCCCTGCCGGACATCGCGTGGGAGATCATCGAGGGATTCTACCTGGCCCCCGGCAGCGTCGGCCTGGCGACGCTCGAACAGACGCTCACCGGAACCCAGGGACGTGAGCAGCGCGTGCGCGAACTGATCGACGGTCTTGACGGCCGGTACGACTTTGTCGTGCTCGATTGCGGCCCGGGCCTCGGCCTGCTCTCGATCAACGCGCTGATGGCGGCGGCAGAGGTCATCGTTCCGGTGGACCTCGGGTTCTTCAGCATCTACGGCCTTGGCCGAACCATCCAGACGATCGACATGATCGGCGAGCGAACCAGCCGCGCGCCCACCTTCAGCATCCTGGCCACGATGTACGACACCCGCGCGCGAAGCATGCGCCGGTCCCTCGCGGCGCTGAAAGATCAATACAAGAACCGGCTCCTCGGCACCGTGATCCGCTTTAACGTGGACCTGCGGGAAGCGGCGGCCGTGGGCAGTCCGATCGTGGAGTTCCGACCGGGGTCGCGCGGTCATCAGGACTACCAGGCTCTGGCGCAGGAGGTTATGTCCTCGGACTTGCAGGTGGCGTACGAGGCGATGGCCCGCCGCGAGGCCGACGAGCATCGGCGCACCGAACAGCAGGTGGATGAGAAGGTCGAAGCCGTCTACGGTGCCATCGCCACGGACGGCGGCATCTGCTTTGTGTGTCATGCGCCCGGGGCCAAACAGGTCCGGATCGCGGGCGACTTCAACCGGTGGAAGCCCGAGGACGCACAGGGCGAGATGGTCCTGACGGACGAGCCGGGCGTCTGGCGCAAAGACGTCCCCCTCGGCCCCGGGCGGTACGCGTACCGACTCATCATCGACGGGCGGTGGTGCAGCGACCCGGCCAATCCGTACGTCGAGAGCAACCCGTACGGCGAACTGAACAGCGTCGTTGAAGTCGAGTGATCTCGCGCGTGCAGGACGCCATGGAAGCGACCGACCTGACGGTGCGGAGACGGCGATTCGCGGGGCGGCGCGGCGCGGCAGGGATGGAGGAGACGGAGTTCGCCGCCCTCGCCAACGTGCTGCTCTCGCCCAGGCCTGCTGAGCCGGTGCCCGGCTCGCACGAGGCGGAGGCCGTCGCGGCCGGGCCTCCCGCTGCCGGGCCTCCCGCTGCCGGGCCGCTCGTGGGGCGCGGCCTCTACCTGATGATTCCGGCGGGCATCGATCCGGACGGTCGGCGGGAGGCCGCGCTGACGGCCGCGCGGCGCCTGGCGCCGCGCCGCGGACCCGCGGCCGTCTTCGTCTTCGAGAACGGCCGGGTCGATGCCCACCTGCTCGGCGAGTTGGCCTGCGGCCGGCTGGGGCCGGAGAACTACCTTGGCGCCGCCGACACCGACCGGGCGGTTGGCGACCTCGTCGGGCTGGCCGAGCAGATCGCGGTCATCGTCCTGGACCCGGCGACGAACGACCTCCGCCGTCTCGAGGACGCCGCCTGCCGCACCATCTTTCTCGCGGCGCCCAACGCCGAGGGTGTCGTCGAGACCTACCGCACGCTGAAGGCATGGCGGCTGAGCGGGACGCCCTCCGAGGCGGCGGTGCTCTTCGTGGACTCGAACGGCGACCGAGAGGCGGACGACCTCCAGCAACGGCTTCGCGGGGCTGCTCAACGGTTTCTTGGGCGCGATGTGGCGGTCCAGCGTGTTGCTTCGGTCGGCGGAGACGGCAGCGTCACGGAACTGCCCGAAACGGTGCGGATTCTTACGCAGACCCCTGCCGATCAGGTTTGGCCGCGCCTGCTCGCCGCCGCCGGCTGCGACGTCCCCGCCGATGCGGTTGCCGTGGAAGGCACGCTCCCACCGCCCGCGGCGGCCTCCAAGGCGGCCGCACCCGAAGCCGTCGAGGGACCTCACGCAGGGCCGGCTCGCGCGGCCGCCGTCTGTCCGGCGTTCGGTCTCTGGGAACCCACGGACAGGCGGGAACTGCTATCGGTGGTGCGGGATCAGGTTCCGTCTCTGTTCGGCGACTTGCCGGCGTTCGCGTTCGAGGTGGACGTTGACGAGCCGGGGGCGCCGCCGCTGGCAGCCGTCCGCGACGACGGGGCGCTGGTGGCGGTCCTGGTGGCCCAACCGGGCGAGGCCGTCGATACCCAGGCGGCCGAGCGATGGCTTCGGGTGCACGCGTCGCTCCTGGCTCGTGCGTACCCGTCGTCGCGTGTCCGGTCCGAGGCGAAGCCGTCGGCCGTGGTGCTGGCGCCGGTCGAGGCGACGGCGGCGGGCGACGGCGTCCGGCGCTTCGTTCCCGTCACGATGGGCGGCCACAAGGGCGTCGTGTTCCTGCCATAGGCCGCCGTCCCTGCTGCTCCAGTGTCTTGACACCGCTCCCCTTGGCGGATACCGTACCGGGCCATGGACCGGCCGAGTTGGGACGCGTATTTCATGATGATCGCCGGGGACGTTGCGCGCCGTTCGACGTGCCTGAGGCGCCACGTCGGTGCGATCCTCGTCGTCGAGCGCCGCCTGCTCGCCACGGGATACAACGGGGCACCGAGCGGCGTGCCGCACTGCTCGGAAGTCGGCTGCCTGCGAGAGGCCATGAACGTCCCGTCCGGCGAGCGGCACGAACTGTGCCGCGGACTTCACGCCGAGCAGAACGCCATCATCCAGGCGGCCAAATACGGTGCGCGGATCGACGGGGCAACGCTGTACACCACGCATCACCCATGTTCTATATGTGCAAAAATGGCAATCAATGCGGGTGTCGTGCGGATTGTCTGCCGCGAGGACTATCCCGACGATCTCGGAAAGAGCATGCTGGCCCTCGGGGGCGTTGAACTGGAGGTGCTTGGCGGCGGCGAGCCATAGACGCCGGACGATGAATTCAGAACACCCGATGGCACGGCGGGCATGGCTGCCCGCCGTGCCTTTATTCGGGGGCCGGCCGGCTGCGGGGGCAGGATGTGGCGCGAGGAGGGCCGGGGTCGCAAAGAAAACGCCGTGCCCCCACATCATGGGTCATGCGTCAAGATACCCCCTGCGGGTGGGGTTGTGGCGCATGCGGTTAGACGTTGTGGAAAGAAAATCGTTTCAGTGGAAAACCCTTGCTCGGCGACCACAAGGTGTTGTGGTTAGCCGCCTTAGAACTTGGGGTTAATGTGCGAACATCGCGTGGCTAAGGCGGGGTTGGAAAAAACGATTGACACCCCAGATGGTGGGCCTTAGGATGCCCCATTGCCGACATACGGTGGTCGTTATCGCACTTTCTCAGTTTTTGCTGGAGATGCAGAGGTCAGGATTCCGATGCCGTAGAGTGGCCGGGCCGCCCAAGATGTTGTATGTTGGCACGTCTTGCTGACTGCTGTTCCGGCGACAAGGTGCTTTGCTGTCTCGGCGAGGAGCCTGCGGCCGTGGAATGTCCTTTCTGCCATCAGGACGACGACAAGGTTGTGGATTCCCGCGCCAGCGGCGCCGCGATCCGACGCCGACGAGAATGCCTGGAGTGCGGTCGGCGCTACACGACGTACGAGCGTGCCGAGAGCGGACTGCGGTTGCGCGTCATTAAGAAAGACGGTACGACGCGAGAGGCCTATGACCGCGCCAAGGTCCGCCGCGGGCTGATGGTGGCGCTGCACAAACGTCCCGTCCCGACCGAACGCCTCGATGCCATCTTGCAGGAGACCGAGGACGAACTGACCTCGACGTACGATCTGGAGATCCCCAGCCGCGCCATCGGGGACCTCGTCATGGAAAAACTCCGCCGGGAAGACCAGGTGGCGTACGTTCGCTTTGCCAGTGTGTACCGCGATTTCAAGGATGTTTCAGAGTTCGTTCAGGAAGTGGAGCCGATGCTGTCGCAGCG
>DATKXP010000324.1:0-7884 GCA_035529015.1 Phycisphaerae bacterium
CGTCCGCTTGCCTGCCTTGACGGGGGCGAGCGATTCGTTGAACTCGGCGCGGGCCTCCTGGCCCATGCGGTAGTCGGCGCCGGCGTAGTAGCCGACCCAGCCGTGGCCGGTGCAGTCGATAAACAGCGGTGCCGCGAACGACAAGCGTTGCCCGTTGTGAACGTTGAGGGCGGTCACCGCCCGGATGCGGTCCTTGGCCGCCATCTCGACGCCCGTTGCCCGCGTGTTGAGAAACAGGGAGACGTGCTTCTCGGCGCGGACGATTCGTTCGATCGTCTTCGAGTCGGCCGTGCGGCTCCATCCCTGCTTGCCGAAGAACTCCTCCGCCAGGCCGGTTACGTTGACCGTGTCGGGCGGGGTGCCGAGGTAACCCATGGGCGGGACCTCGATCTCCGAGGAGGCATTTCCGCCGAGGACGGGCCTGTCCTGGAGCAGCGCCACCCGGCATCCGTTTCGCGCGGCGGCGACCGCCGCCCCGCAGCCCGACGGACCGCCGCCGACGACCACGACGTCATACGGGCCCATCTGCTTCACGTCGGCGCTGACGCCGACGTGCTTGTGCCGCTGGTCGGCAAGGGCCTTCAGATCGTCGGCCGGCCTGAAGTCGGCCGTCGCCAGGACCACCGCGTCGCAGCGCCCCCACCAGCCGGTCAGGTCGTGCAGGCGGACCTCGACGTCGCCCCCGGCCAACTCGAACGCCCCGCCGTCCATCCACTGCCACGTGTCCGAATCGGCCATTGCGAACGTGACCGGCGAGGCCTTGCCCCCGACCAGCACGCCGAACCGCCCCGGATGGTGACTCGCCAGCCAGTCCTTGCACCGCACCCACAGGCGGTACGTCCCGGCGGCGGGGACCTTCGCCGTGGTGACCGCGTCGGCAACCGGCGTGCCCAACCCCGTTGCCAGCAGGTAGGGCGAGCCCATCAGGTCAACGAACTGCGAATCGTTCGACCATCCGCCCGTCCTGTCGAACTGCTCGGCCTCCAGCCATACCACGCGCTCCGCCGCCCCGCCTCCGTTCTGGGGGTTCGCGGGAACGGCGGCCGTCACCAGCGTTCCCGCTGCCGCCAGCGCACAGGCGAACAGAATCCCCGCTTGCATGTCCCGTCCCCTTTCTGCGCGTCCGTCGCTATTGTACCCGTGTGGGCGGCCAGGGGCTCTGCAAGATTCCGCGTGACCGGACCGGGCGGAGACGGTAGCCTGATTCCGCACGATGCCTGTCGTTCCGTCGCGATCCGGGATAGCGAGGGGCGTACGAGCAAACCAGGCGGTCCGCAAGATCGCCGGTGAAGGAGGCCGAAGCATGCCGGCACCGAAGCGTAGCCGAAGCGGTGGTCCTGCACCCGCGCGGGGCAAGGAGTGGCTCATGAGCCGGCGCGCGTTTCTGCGGGCCGTCGGGTGCGGCGCCGCCCTCCTCGGCGGCCGGTCCGGTGTTCGGGCCTCCCCCGCCGACGAGCGGCCGGATGTCCTGTTTATCGCCGTCGACGACATGAACGACTGGACCACCCTGTTCGATCCGGACAACCCGATCCAGACGCCGAACCTGAAACGCCTGGCCGCCCGCGGCACCTTCTTCCGCCGCGCGTATTGCGTCGCACCCGCCTGCAACCCCTCTCGCACGGCGATTCTTACCGGCCTGCATCCCTCGGCGAGCGGCGTGTACGGAAACAGCGACGCCTGGCGCGAGTTGATCCCCGACGTTGTGACCTTGCCGCAGCATTTCGCCCGGCACGGGTACGCCACCATGGGGGCGGGCAAGATCTTCCATCACGGCGCGGCGGGGCGCGACCGTCCGGGCAACCCGTCGTTCCAGGCGTTCTTCGCCATGCGGCCCACCCGTGCGCCGAAGCCGAATCACAACGGCTACCGGGAAGGGCCGCTGTCCAAGACCGCGTTCGACTGGGGCGTCCACGACAAGAAACTGATTGATTGCGACACGGTGGAATGGGTGGAAAAAGCGATGGAGGAGACGACGCGCCGGCCGCTGTTTCTCGCGGCGGGCATCTTCAAGCCGCACCTCCCGTTCTATGCCGACCGCCGGACCTTCGACCGGTATCCGTTTGACAAGACCCGCGTTCCGCCACGGAAGGACGGCGACCTGGACGACGTGCCGCCGATCGGCCGGAACATGGTGGCCAAAGAGGACTTCATCTACAAGAACGTGATCGCGCAGCCCGAGAACAGCCCCGGGAGCCTCAAGACGATGGTGCAGTGTTACCAGGCCTCGGCCGATTTCGCGGACCAGATGGTGGGTCGGCTGCTGGATAAACTCGATGCCACCGGGCGGGCCGACCGTACCGTGATCGTTCTATGGTCCGATCATGGCTACCACCTGGGCGATAAGGAAACGTGTGTCAAATTCACCCTCTGGGAGAAAGCGAACCGCGTGCCGTTCATCATCGTCGCCCCGGGCGTGACACCGCCCGGGAGCGTGTGCGACCACCCCGTCAGCCTGTTGAATATCTATCCCACGTTGGCGGACCTCTGCGGTCTGCCCGAACGCAAGGACCTGAGCGGTGTCAGCCTGGTGCCGCTTCTGAAGAAGCCGGACGCCCCCTGGCCCCGCCCCGCCCTTATGACGATGGGGCGGGGGAATCATGCGGTCCGCTCCGCCCGGTGGCGCTACATCCGCTATATCGACGGCACCGAGGAACTGTATGACCACGAGAGCGACCCCTGGGAGTGGACCAATCTCGCCGGTGACCCCGCGCACGCCCGCGTCAAGCAGGAGTTGGCCCGATGGATGCCGAAGCAGGAAGTGCCCTGGCCCATCGATAAGTCGAAGCACTGGATTTATCGCAACGTGACGTGGGATGACGAGCCCCAGGACCGCGCCAAAGGAGAGCCGCCGGCGCGGTAACGCCACGGAATACCGCAGAACGAGGGCCGACCATGGACCGCAGAGCCTTTATCCGCGCCCTGGGATTCGGCACGGCCGGCCTGGTGCTCGCGAACCGGCTGAGGCCGGTCGCCGGCGGGCATCGCGTGCCCTGCTTCATCCGCTGGCCCGCCGGACGGGCCGGGCCGTGCCCGTCCGTCAGGCGAGACTCCAAATCGGCGGCTTCGATCAGACGATACCGGCTCCGAGCGGCACGCCGTCGGTCCGTTTTGCCCTGGAACTCGATTCGGGCGACTATGAACTGCGCACGTGGTTAAGCAGTGCGTCGGGCCGCGCGTTGTGCAGCGCGTATTACGTCCGCGTGGAACGTCTGCAGGCGGTTTCATGACGTCCGGAGGGCGGCCCGCCCGGCTCGTCATGCTGCCCGGCGGTGCGCAGCGGCTGACGACCCCTGGCGTGCCGCAACAGATGGAAGAGCCTTTAAGGAGGCATCCGATGAGACGAACGGCAACATGCCTGGCAGCCGTTGTTGTGGCAGCGGTCCTGCTTGTGGCGCCTCTTGGCGCCGAAGAGGGAGGCAAACTGCGGATCATCGCGTTCGGGGCCCATCCCGACGACAACGAACTGCGCCTCGGCGGCACCGCCATCCTCTGGGCCCGCCTGGGACACAAGGTCAAGTTCGTGTCGGTGACCAACGGCGACATCGGCCATCACCAGATGGCCGGCGGACCGCTCGCCCGGCGGCGGACGGCCGAGGTCAAACGGGCCGCCGAGGTCATGGGCATCGAGTCCGAGGTCCTCGACATCCACGACGGCGAACTCATGCCCACCCTCGAGAACCGGAAGACCTTCGTCCGCCTCATCCGCCGGTGGAAGGCCGACCTCGTCTTCACCCACCGGCCGTACGACTACCATCCCGATCACCGCTACACCGGCATCCTGGTCCAGGACGCCGCCTACATGGTCACGGTGCCCTACTTCTGCCCCGACGTGCCCGCCCTGGAGAATAACCCGGTCTTCCTGTACACCTGCGACCGGTTCCAGAAACCGTACCCGTTCAAGCCGGACGTCATCGTCTCCATCGACAAGGTGTTCGAGACCAAACTGCGGGCGCTCGCGCAGATCGAATCGCAGTTCCTCGACTGGTGGCAGCGGAAGAAACCCATCGACCTGTCGGACCCCCAGGTGCGGTGGCAGACCATCCAGCGCCTGTTCAGCAACCGCGACAGGCGACTGGTCCAGGACTACCCCGACCTGCTGAAGACGTACTACGGCGACAAGGCGAAGGACGTCCAGCGGGCCGAGGCCTTCGAGGTGTGTGAATACGGCCGGCGGCCCGGCCCCGACGAACTCCGCAAACTGTTTCCCATCGAGGCGTCTCTGAAGTGAACCCGCCGCGCAAGACCAGAGGAGCACGACCATGACAAGACGCAGCCAAACCCACAGCCGCAGGCAGTTCCTCCGCACGGCGGGCGCCGCGTCGCTCGGCGCCTTCGCCCTGAGCGCCCAGACAGGCTGCGCCCAGACAAGGGACCGGAACGTGGACCGACCAAACCTCCTCTGGATCACCGTCGAAGACATGAGCGCGAACCTCGGATGCTGGGGCGACCCTTACGCCCGGACGCCGACCATCGACCGCCTGGCGGCCGAGAGCGTCCGGTATACGAACGCCTTCGCCACGGCGCCGATCTGTTCGCCCACCCGGTCGTGTCTCATCACCGGCGTGTACGCCTCGTCGCTGGGCACCATGCACCTGCGGTCGCAGTTCCCGGTACCGCAGAAGATGAAAGGCTTCCCCTCGTACCTGCGCGACGCCGGCTACTACTGCACGAACAACGTCAAGACCGACTACAACACCGCCACCGAGCGGGCCATCATCCAGGCCTCGTGGGATGCGTGCAGCGCGAAGGCCCACTGGCGCGGCCGCAAGGACGACCGGCCCTTCTTCAGCATCTTCAACGACACCGTCACGCACCAGTCACGGTCGATGGTCTGGCCGTACCGCGAGTTCCAGCAGAAGGTCCAGTCGCGCCTGGCGCCCCAGGAGCGCCATGACCCGGCCAAGGCGCCCGTCCCGCCGTACTATCCCGACACGCCCGTCACGCGCCGCACCGTGGCCCGCTACTACGACTGCATCACCGTGATGGACCAGAATGTCGGGCGGATCCTCAAGGAACTCGAAGACGACGGCCTGGCCGATGACACCATCGTCTTCTTCTACTCCGACCACGGGGCAGGCATGCCGCGGCACAAACGCCTGGTCCTCGACTCAGGGCTCCACGTGCCGCTGCTCATCCGGTTCCCGAAGAAGTACCGGCACCTGGCCCCCGCCGCGCCGGGCGAGACGGTGGACCAACTGGTCTCGTTCGTCGATTTCGCGCCGACCGTCCTGAGCCTGGTCGGCCTGCCGATCCCCCAGTACATGCAGGGCGTCGCCTTTCTCGGCCCGGCCGCGGGCGCACCGCGCGAGTGCATCTACGGTCACCGCGACCGCGTGGACGAGGCGTTCGACCTGACGCGGTGCGTCCGCGACACGCACTACCTCTACGTCCGCAACTACATGCCGCACCTCTCGTACAACCAGCCGAGCGCCTACTCCGACCAGGGCGAGATCCGAGGCGAGATCACGCGCCTTGCCGCCGAGGGGAAACTCAAAGGGGCCCAACTCCATTACGCCGGACCGACGCGACCGACCGAGGAACTCTATGACGTCAGGGAGGACCCGCAGCAACTCCATAACCTGGCCGACTCGCCCGAACACCGCCAGGTCCTTGAGAAGATGCGGCTGCTGCACCGGAAGTGGATGGCCGACACCCGCGACGTCGCCTTCCTGCCCGAGGTCGAACTCTGGAAACGGTCCAACGGCGCCACGCCGTACGAGATGGCCCGGACGGAAGGCGGGTACGCGCAAGGGGCGGTCGCCGAAGCGGCGGACCTCGTCGGCCGCGGCCCCGACGCGCTCCCGCGCCAGGTCGAACTCCTCGGCCACGCCGACGCCGCCGTCCGATACTGGGCCGCCGTCGGACTCCGGGCCCTGGACGCCGGCGCCGCGCCCGCCGCCGATGCGCTCACCAAGGCGCTCGACGACGCCGCGCCCAACGTCCGCATCGAGGCGGCCGGCGCTCTGGTCGCCATGGACAAGCCCGAGAAGGCGATGCCGCTGCTCATCAAGGAACTCGCCGCCGAGGACGCCAACATCGCCCTCCACGCCGCCCGGACGCTCCAACTCCTGGGCGAGAGGGCCCGCCCGGCCCTCGACGCCCTGCGGTCTGCGGCCAAGGGGCGCAAAGGGCCCATCGCCATGTTCATCGGCTTCTCGACCGAGGCGATCCTGAAACAACTCGGCCGGTAAGCCGCTGCGCCATAACTGCCGCGCGGCGGCCTTCCCAGGCCGCCGCGAACCGTTGCCGTCCTATCCGCCGAACGGGCCGGGGAGACGCTGCGTGATGCGCCGACGCGCCCCTTGCATCGCCGCCGTTCTCGTCGTTGCGGCCCTTTCCGCCTGCGCGCCGGCCGCCGACTGGCCGCATCTGCGCGGACCCGCCTGCACCGCCGTCTCGGCCGAGACGGGGCTGGCCCAGTCCTGGCCGGCCGAGGGGCCGCCCGTCCTCTGGTGCATCGACCTGGGCCAGGGATTCTCCGGTTTTGCCGCCGTCGGCGACCGCCTGTACACGCAGGTCCAGTGGCGTTCGGGCCAACACGTCGTCTGCCTCGACGCCGCGACCGGCCGACGCATCTGGCGCCGCCGATACGCCTGGCCGTGGAAACCCGACAGCACCTGGCCCGGCCCCATGGCCACGCCCACCGTCGAGGGCGGCAGGGTCTACGTTGCCGGCGCCCTCGGCCTCATCGGATGCCTCCGCGCCCGCGACGGGCGGATGCTCTGGTCGGTCAACGTGACGGAGACGTTCAAGGGGCGCGGCACGGAATACGGCTACGCGTGTTCGCCGCTCGTCGAGGACGGGAAGGTCTTCGTGCCGGTCGGCGGGAAGGGGGCGGCCGTCGTCGCCCTGAGCGCCGACGACGGGGCGGTCGTCTGGCAGGCCGGCGACTGGCCCGCGAGTTACTCCCCCGCCTTCCCCATCACGGCCGGCGGCCGGCGGCAGATCGTGGTGTATCTTCAGAACGTCGTCGTCGGGTTCGACCCGAGCGACGGCCGCATCCTGTGGCACCACCGCCTGTCGGACGGGTACGACGAGCACGCCGCCTGGCCGCTCTATGAGGAGCCGTACCTGCTGACGGCGGCGGCGTTTCGCGGCGGGGCCACGGTGCTGCGGCTGGGCGCCGGGCCGCCGGAGGTCGTGTGGCACAGCGATGTGCTCTCGAACGACGTCTTCTCGAGCCTCGTCCTCGACGGCCACGTGTACGGCTTCGACCTGCACGACCTTCAGCCGCGGCCTGAACGCGCCGCCGCCGGCCTCTTCAAGTGCCTCGACCTGGCGACGGGCCACGTCCGATGGGCCACCGACCGCACCGGTCACACGACGGTCGTCGCGGCCGACGGCAAACTCATCCTCTGGACCGAGTCGGGCGACCTGATCCTGGCCCGCGCCTCGCCCGAGGCGTACGAGGAACTGGCCCGCGCGCCGGTCTTCCCCGGCGAGGTCTGCTGGACGGCCCCGGCGCTGTACGGCCGCCGCCTCTTCGTGCGGAACCACACACGCGCCGCGTGCCTCTGGCTTGGCGACCCGAACGAACTCACCGCCGCCCAGCGCGGGACCGCGACGGCGTCGCTCGCGCGGCCGGCCGGGCGCGACCGGGCGCAACCCGTCTGGAGCGGCCGCGCGCTCTATGCGCCAACGCTGGCGCACATGCGCCGCTGGTTCGCGTTCTCGATGCTCGGCGTGCTTGCCCCGTCGGCGGCCCTCGCGCTGCTGGCCTGGTTGGCAGCACGCCGTAAACGGCCCGACCGCGCGCTCGCGCGGGCCCGCGCGACGTTTGCGGCGGCGGCGTTCCTGCTTGGCGCCGGCGGGACGGTGGTAGCCAGCCGCGCGGCAGGCGAGTTTGTCTTCACGTGGCCGGTGGCCCTGTTCGTGGCGTTCCAG
>DATKXP010000325.1:0-10888 GCA_035529015.1 Phycisphaerae bacterium
CACCGAACGTCGCGGCGATCGCCTCGTGCGTGTGCACGCTCTCATCGCACGCCCGCACCACACGCTCCCGCAGATCTATCGAGTAGGTTTCCATGCCTACTCTTATCGGCACACGCTACATCCAAACGTGAACTGCTCTAGACGGTTGAGGGCGAGGGTTATTTCAGAAATTCGTTATCAAGTGTGAAATATTTCAGGGAGGGAATTGTCGGCACGGACGCATAATGGCCGTCCCGATTGGATTGCCCGGCCCCTCGGCCGGTAGGGCAGGCGGTTCCTGACCGCCTGGTTGGGGGTTCGAGTCCTCCCCGGGGAGGTCTTCGCGGCAGCGGCAAGAAGTACAAGAAGTGCTGCGGGCAGGGAACAGGAAGCGGGACGTGCTGGGGCAGCGGTTGCACGAGTATCTCTTGCCCCCGGAAGCTTGTCCCTGTAGAATACCGCCGTTATGAACAACCGTTTCCTGATCTTCTAACCTTCTAAGGAGCAGCAAAATGGCAAAGAGTGCCAAACCCGCAACGAAGAGCGAGATTCTGTTCAACATCGCAGAGGCCACGGAGCTTTCCCGTAAGCAGGTGGCGTCCGTGTTCGATGCCCTTTCCGGCCAGATCAAGGCCGCCGTGGGCAAGAAAGGTCCTGGCGTCTTTGCTTTGCCGGGCCTGCTGAAGATCATGGTCGTTCATAAGCCGGCCACCCCCAAGCGGAAGGGCATCAACCCGTTTACCAAGCAGGAGCAGATCTTCAAGGCGAAGCCCGCCCGTAAGGTCATCAAGGTCCGGCCCCTCAAGGCCCTCAAGGACATGGCGAAGTAAGGGGTCAATCGGCCGCGGCTCGCCGTGCGGATACGCGCTCTGGTCGGCCGGGTGCAAGGGCCCTACTTCATGGCTCAAAGTATTGCGGAATTCACGGGCCTCTCTTGAAACGCGAAGGAGACTCAAATGGGGAAAGGCAACAACGCTAGTCGTAAGGAAGTCAAGAAGCCCAAGAAGAACAAGGGCAAGAAGTAAGGCGACCCGCCAGGTGCACACCCGCACGGGCAAGCGTCTTGGCGATCCTGACCTTGCCCAGGCTTGGGCACAGGGCCTTCAATCATCGCACGATGTGCCGGACAAAGTCCGGCAAGCGGTTGACCGGCTCGGGCAGCTGCACAAGGGCATGGGGCTCTTGCTCATCGACGCGCCGATTTCACGACGCCACGGTCTGCGGCGTGACGAGCATGGCCCTGGTCGTCTGAACCTGCGCCCATCCCCGCGCCGCCCGCAGTTCCAGAATGGCCATCCGCTCCGTGGGTGGATAGTGCGGTCGCCGGTGGGCGGGAATCTGAGCCATACGGGCGTCCTTGATATGAGTTTCCTCGCGCCGGAGGGCAATCTCGGCCCGCGCCTGCTGGAGTTACGCCGCCAGACGGCGGGCATGAGAATCGCCGGACCAGCACACCGGAGCCTGTTTGGCCAGATGGTTGCCCGGTTCGGTGAGAACAGAGAGCGCCGGCGAGAGTTCCGAAGAAGATTGTCTTTGGGGAGCCAGAATCAATCTTGCGGAATAATCGGCAAGTCTGAGTTAACGCAGACGCCCGAGGGCCATGGCTCTCGGGCGTCTGCGTAACTCGTTGTCCACAAAGGCTTACGGCCGTTCCGCCACCCGCCGCGTCGCTCTCTGTTTCGCGAGCCGCCGGCCGGGGTCCGAGACGAAACGTAGACGTTCCGTCCCGGTGGCCGAAAACCTCGCCGCGAACTCTCGGACTCTCTGTTGAACAGCCCGCGAGTGGTTAACAGACCCGTTCGCACCGGGACCTACCGACACTTCGAACCTTCGCCGTGTGCGGTTCGGTTGCGGCCAGTGGGCCGAGGAGGTGGCAAAGGACGCCATCCCCGCACCAAGACGCCACGCGGGCGAACGGAACGCCAACGGTGGCAACGGTGATAACCCGCCCCCAAACCCGGGAACCGAAATCTTAATCGTCTTGTCCCTCGCCGACCTGCTCGCCGAGCCACCGTGCCGCCTCGGCGACGCTCTTCTTATCCTCGTTGCGATCGACCATGTAGTTGGCCTGGCGCATCGCCTCGGCGGAAATGCCATTGACCAGTCTCCGCAGCGCATCGACCAAGTGTGGGTCTTCCGCCGCCGCGGCGCTTACCAGCACGATCGCGTCGTAGGGCGGGATGACCTGCTCGGTGTCGGTGAGCACGACCAGATCAAACGCGGCGATGCGGCCATCGCTGGAAAAGGCGCTGATGACATCGACCTCGCCGTTGGCGATAGCGGAGTACATGAAAGTCGAGTCCATCTCCATCTGGCGGTTCATTCGCAGGCCGTAAACGTCGCGCAGGTCGCGCCACTCGGGTCGGCCGAAGAACTCGTAATCCCCGCCGATTTTCAGTTGCGGCGCGTGCTTGGCCATGTCGGCGATGGTACGGATGCCCATAGCCTGGGCCCGTTCGCGCCGCATTGCTAAGGCGTAGCTGTTCTCGAAGCCCAGCGTGCCGATACAGCGAATGCCATGGTTGATCGCCAGCCACCAGGTGACTTCGTCGAGGACGACCCGTGCCGGGGCCGAGCCGCTGCGCTGCATGTGGTTGGCCCAGATGGTGCCGGAGTAGTCGACATAGACGTCGATCTCACCGGCCTCCAGCGCATCGAAGATCACGGTGGAGCCGAGGCTTTCTCGGCGGTGGGCATCGTACCCAGCCTCGCGGAGCGTGTCCTGGATCAGCTGGGCGAGGATGAACTGCTCGGTGAAGGTCTTGGCCCCGATACGGATCGGGCGGTGGAGGCGAAGGGCGTCGCCGTCGTCGTGGGCGATGCGCTGGCCCGTGCCGGACTGACCAAAGGTCTGCACGAGTGCCGGGGCGGCGAGGCCTACTACCAGCACCGCCGCGAGTACGGAGCCGCACACCGTGGCCAACCCGCGCCGCCGTTGAGCGACAGACTTCTCTAATCCGCCGATAAGCATGTCCAGCACTACCGCCAACAATGCCGCCGACACGCAGCCGACCATCACCATCACCCAGTTCTGCGTTTGCAGGCCCTTGAAAATAAAGTTGCCCAGCGATCGCTGGCCGACGGGCGTCGAGAGCGTGGCGATGCCGACGACCCAGACCGTGGCCGTGCGTATGCCAGCGAGGATCACAGGTGCGGCCAGCGGCAGTTGCACCTTCCAGAGCACCTGCCAGGGCTTCATGCCTACGCCCAGCGCCGCCTCGGTGACCGCCGCGTCGATGCCGAGGATGCCCGTCACCGTGTTCCGAACGATCGGCAGCATGCTATAGAGCGTCAGCGCGATGACGGTCGGCCAGAAGCCCAGCGCGGACAAGTGAAACCCCAGCGCCCACTCGGTGATCCCGCCGACGCCGACCAGCACCGGCACCATGAGCGCGAGCAGTGCGAGGCTGGGGATAGTCTGGATGACGCTGACCAGCGTCAGCACGGGGTATCGCAGCCGCGCACAGCGGGCGATGGCGACGCCCAGCGGCAGACTAATGACCAGCCCCACCGCCAGCGCGATCATGGCGATCATCAGGTGGCTGGCGAGGTTGGCCGGAAGGGACGAAGCGATCTGGCCGATGCGGTCGAGTTGGTCGCTCCACATCAGGCGGGTTCTCCGTTGGGTGCGGCGAGCAAGGCTTCGAGTTGGTCAGCCTGCCGCCTGGGTGTCTCCATGAGTCGTCGCACGTACTCATCGCCCGGCTCGGTGAGCAGGTTGTGTGGCGTGTCGAGGCGGAGGATGTGTCCGGCGGACATCACGGCGATGCGGTCGGCCAGCAGCAGCGCCTCGGTCATGTCGTGCGTGACCATCACGGTCGTCAGGCCGAGCTGCTGGTGGATACGCCGATACTCATTCTGCAGGGCGTCGCGCGTGAGCGGGTCGAGCGCGCCGAAGGGTTCGTCCATCAGCATGATGCGGGGCTTGGCGGCCAGCGCCCGCGCCAGCCCCACGCGTTGCCGCTGCCCGCCGGAGAGCTGCCGGGGCAGGCGGTCACGGTAGATCGCCGGATCGAGGTTGACCAGCACGAGCAGCTCATCCGCGCGCGCGGTGATGTCGGGGCGGCTCCACCCGAGCAGTTGCGGGACCACCGTGACGTTGGCGGCGATGGTCATATGCGGGAACAGCCCGACGTTCTGGAAGACGTACCCAATGCCGCGACGGAGTATGGAGGCGTCGAGGGTCAAGACGTTTTGGCCCTCGATCTCGATGTGGCCCCGGGTAGGCTCGATGAGTCGGTTGATCATCTTGAGCGTGGTCGTCTTGCCACAGCCCGACTCGCCCAGGAGAACGATCAGTTGGCCTTCCGGCACTTCGAGGGTGAGCTTTTCGACGGCCCACGTAAGGCCATCGTCATAGCTCTTTCCGATGCCAACGAGATGAATCACCGCGTGAAGGCTCCTTTTCGGGTTAATAAGGCGGAACGGTTGGGTCGCAGGCCACGCCCGGTTCAACGCAGCATCGAGGCCGGGATTGGCTTGAGCTTGCTGGCGACCATGGCGATGTAGTGGAGCGGCTCGCCGTTGATCGAAAGGCGGTGCCGATAGCGGCGGTAGGCCTGGACCTGCATGTAGCCGTGCTTGCGGAGGCGGCGGATCAGGGCGCAGAAGCCGGTGCCGTCCTCATCCTCGTCGAGAAAGGTTTCCTTGATGTTGAACGCCAGCCAGCCGGGGGTGTCGATGAGGTTGCAGGCCTGCACAAACGCGGCGGGGGGGATGTCGTCGTAGCCCAGCGCGGCCACGAGCGTGAGGGCGTTGAGGTCGGCGGTGCGGATTACTTCGTAGTCGGGGTTGTTGGGCTGCGTCAGATCGCTGACGTGGTAGTCGGCGTAAATGCCCGGTCGATCGCGCAGGGCGGCCACACGCGCCTCGGGGATGATGTCGATGCCGTGGATAGTTTCGACACCCGCCTTACGCAGTTCACTGGCGACCATGCCATTGCCAGCCCCCATATCGAGCACGCGGAGGTCTTCCGTGGTCTGGGTGAAGTCGGAGAGAACGTCGTCAAGCAGGCCGACGACGCGTTCGGGGGAGCAGCACTTGAGGCGGCGGGAAAAGACCGCCTCGTACAGGCCGGGGATATTGTAGATCTCGTGGTAGTCGTGTAAGCGTATACGTCTCCACTGGTCGTTGAGCTTGACCTCACACCACTCTTCGTCCTGGTCGAGGTCAAACGATGTGTCGGAAAACCGCAGGGGGAAGCGACCGAACTGTTCTCCAATGGGACCGATTTGCTGCTGGGTCATGGCTGCTCCTTTCGCCCCTTCAAAGGGACATAAACAATGCGAAAGTGGCATTTACGACCCTGTCACACGACAGACCCGCTCTACCTACCTTTGTACGATTACTTGGGATACTATGGTATTGTGCCGTAGTTCGCAAGGAAAAAACCAGTCGAACTTCTTGGGGTGATCGAGTTAACAGAAACGCTCGACCATGAAAGTGGCCGGGCGTTTTCGTATCCCGTTGCGGGCAAAGAGTTACGACGCACCCACCCACGTGGCCCGCGCTCTCTGTTTTGAACCGGCTCAACCGAATCGCGAGGTAGAACCTACACGTTCCGTCCCGCACGCCGAGAGCAACGGCCCAAACTCTCTGATTCTCTGTTGAACAGCCCGCGAGTGGTTAACAGCCCCGTTCGCACCGGGGCCATGGGCGATTTCGAACCTTGGCCGGTTAGCGGAAAGGCCGTTACGCAGCAACTCCAAAGAGGGCTCCAACTCCCGCCGTCCGAGCGGAACCGCCGAGGATGCCCAGCTGCACGCCTTCCATGGTCATGCTCCTTCTCCCGCGCGCGACATCTCGAATCCGCCAGTAGGCAGGAGTTCGTTTCTCGCCGGCACCATGCTCAGAGATGCCGATCCTACTTGCCCGGCTTGGGCGTGTACGTTGGGGTCTGCACCAACGGATACGTCCCGCCGCCAGGACTCAACCAAGTCATTATGGTATCCCCTTTCCTGGCGGGCTACAATACCGCAACTGCTGTTTCAGGCCAACCCGGTGCGCAACACCTCGAACGCGCCTGCCGTAGATAGTGAAGGGAAAGGCCCGGCCCCGCTGAGGCTGCGCCGGGGCAGACGCCGCGCGGGCGGGGGGGGGCGTTGCTCGGGCAAGGGGGGGCCGCACGGTCTGGCCAAAGGGTCCGGTCTTGCCTGTGGCGGGGAATGTGCGTACTGTAGAGGCGGGGTGGAGGGGGTTTGCGGGGGGCGGCTGGCGGTCGCACGGGGCGGCCGGGCGGCCGAGTGCATGAACGAACCACGGGAGGTACGGTACTCATGACCCTGACGGCCGAGACGAAGAACATGGCGCTGTTCTGCGACTTCGAGAACATCGCCCTGGGCGTCCGCGACGCCAACTACGCCCAGTTCGACATCAGCAAGGTGATGGAGCGGCTGCTGCTGAAGGGCAGCATCGTGGTCAAGAAGGCCTACAGCGACTGGAGCCGTTACAAGGAGTTCCGGGCCGCGATGCACGAGGCGTCGTTCGAGCTGATCGAGATACCGCACGTCCGCCAGTCGGGCAAGAACTCGGCCGACATCCGCATGGTGGTCGACGCGTTGGACCTGTGCTACACGAAGGGACACGTGGACACCTTCGTCATCATCAGCGGCGACTCCGATTTCTCGCCGCTCGTCAGCAAACTGCGGGAGAACAACAAGGGCGTCATCGGGGTGGGCGTCCGGAACTCGACGTCCGACCTGCTGATCGCCAACTGCGACGAGTTCATTTACTACGACGACCTGGTGCGCCCGCAGCCGCCCCGCGACAAGCCGCGCAGCAGGACGCGCAGAGGAAAAGGCAGCGCCAAGCCGACGCCGTCCCAGGCGGCCAAGGCGGCCGCGGCGCCCACGCCGGACGGCGACAAAAAGCAGGAGGCCTGGGACCTCATCGTCCAGACCTACGAGGCCCTGGTGGAGGAACGCGGAGAGGGCGAGAAAATCTGGGGGTCCATGATCAAGCAGACCCTCAAACGCCGCAAACCCGGCTTCAACGAATCCTATTACGGGTTCCGGTCGTTCCGCCAACTGCTGGAGGAGGCCGGTGCCCAGGGCATCCTGGAACTGGAGCACGACGAGAAGTCGGGCGGATTCATCATCCGGAGTTGCCACGCGTCCTAGCGCTGTCTCGTTCAGGCGTGACGATGGTACTGCGGCCTGCGGCTACGTAGGGCGCGTCCATCCCCCGGCGGTGCCGGGGGCTTGTTCCGGCGCACATCAGGGCGGTGGCAAGGAGCCGCACCATGATGACCGGATCCGTCCACGTCGTGGCCGCGCTGTCGGTCCTGGGTCTGGCGTGCGTGGCGTGCGTGGCACAGGCCGACGCCGGGCGCCCGCTGCCGGGCCGCCGCGTCGTGTCGCTCGACGGCGAGTGGCTTCTGGCGCCCGACCCCACCGACGCCGGACGCCGCGAGGGTTGGCCGGCCAAACCGGCGGCCGACGCCGGGCCCGCGCGGGTGCCGTGGATCATCCAGGACACCTTGCCCGGCTACCACGGCGTGGCATGGTACTGGCGCCAGTTTTCGCCCCCGCCGAACCCCCACGCCGCCGGACGGTACCTGCTGCGGTTCTGGGCCGTCGACTACAAGGCCGACGTCTGGCTGAACGGCGTCCACGTGGGCGAGCACGAGGGCGGAGAGACGCCCTTCGTGTTCGACGTGACCGCCATCGCCAAACCGGGCGAGCCGAACCGGCTGGCCGTCCGCGTGCTGAACCCGACGCACGACCCCATCGACGGCATCGTCCTTAAGCAGACGCCGCACCGCAACAAGGCGCTGCCTTACACCGCCGGCAGTGCGTGGAACCAGGGCGGCATCGTCGACTCCGTCGAACTGCTGGCCGTGCCGGCGGTCCGCATCGACGACGTGTTCGTGCGGCCCGACGCCGACACGGGCCGGATCCACGTCCGGGCCACGGTCGTGAACAGCCTGGACGCCGAGGCAGCGGGTCACCTCGAGTTCACGGTCTCGCCGGCTGCCGGTGGCGAGACGGTGGCGGCCGCCAGGATCGACCGCGCGCTGCCACCGGGCGAGACGGTCGTCGAGACCGACCTGGCCGTCGCCTCCCCGCGCCGGTGGGACCTGGCCGACCCGTTCCTGTACCGCGTGACGGCCCGGGCGTGGGCCGACGGTGCCGCCACGGCCGACGAGCAGACCGTGCGATGCGGGTTCCGCGATTTTCGGTTCCGCGACGGGTACTTCCGCCTGAACGGGCGGCGCCTGTACCTGAGGTGCTCGCACACGGGCAACTGCTGCCCCGTGGGCCTGGAACTGCCGCACGACCCCGACCTGCTGCGCCGCGACCTGGTGAACGTCAAGGCGATGGGTTTCAACGCCATCCGGTTCATCTCGGGCATGGCCAAGCGATACCAACTGGACCTGTGCGATGACATCGGGCTGATGGTGTACGAGGAATCGTACGCCGGATGGTGTCTGGCCGACTCGCCCCGCATGCCCGCCCGCTACGACGAGTCCGTCCTGGGCATGGTCCGCCGCGACCGGAATCACCCCAGCGTCGTCATCTGGGGCCTGCTGAACGAGACGCCCGACGGCCCCGTCTTTCGGCACGCCGTCGGCCTGTTGCCCCAGATCCGGGCCCTCGACGACACGCGGCTGGTTATGCTGAACAGCGGCCGGTGGGACGCCCAGGGCGGCGGCGCCGCGGGCATCGAGGTCTGGTGCCCGGCCGACCGCATCGACCCGTGCGTCACG
This sequence comes from Phycisphaerae bacterium, assembly GCA_035529015.1. Lineage (GTDB taxonomy): Bacteria > Planctomycetota > Phycisphaerae > FEN-1346 > FEN-1346 > JAUVZF01. Next base: position 8,687 of record DATKXP010000325.1, read on the forward strand.
CGGAACCCCACGGACCACGTCATCCGGGCCCTGGGCATCACGTGGGCGCCGGGGCAACTGGCCTTCCATCCCGGCCAGGGCGGCGAGTACAGCGTCGTCCGGTGGACCGCGCCTGCCGCCGGCAAGGCCGACGTTGCCGCCGCCTTCAAGAGCATCGCCGAGAAGGCCACGACCGACGTCCACGTGCTGCACAACGGGCGGACGGTCTTCGACGGACGCATCAACGTCGGCGGCGCGGGGCCGGAAGCCGCGTTCCGCGGCACGCTCGACGTGAAGGCCGACGACACGATCGATTGCGCCGTCGGATTCGGCAACGGCGATTACGGGGCCGACACCACCGCCCTGGCCGTCACCATCCGCGCGGCCGACGGCAAGGTCCACGACGGCGCCGCCGACTTCTCGGTCCGCGCCAACCCCAACGGTCCGTGGTCCTACGGCCGCCTGGCGCCGGGGCCGGCGCCCGACGCGTCCACCTTTGCGGCCTACCCGCGCGGCATGGCCGAGACGGCCATCGGCAGCCTCAGTAACCCGGGGTCGGACGTCTGGGAAGACCTGCTCAGCGACCAGCACCCGTACCAGCGCGTGCCGCACACCGCCGACGTCATCCACACGCTGCGGACGCTGGAGGGCGACGGCAAGCCCGTGTTCCTGTCGGAGTACGGCATCGGCAGCGCGGTCGACCTGGTCCGCGTGGTGCGGCATTACGAGCAACTCGGCAAGGCCGAGGCCGACGACGCCCGGTTCTACCGGGGCCTGCGCGACCGGTTTCTGGCCGACTGGCAACGTTGGCGCATGGCCGAGGCGTTCGGCCGGCCCGAGGACTACTTCGCCCAGTGCCTGGCCAAGATGGCCGGCCAGCGACGGCTTGGCCTGAACGCCATCCGCTCGAACCCCGCCGTCATCGGGCACAGCCTCACCGGGACGGTTGACCAGGGCATGACCGGCGAGGGGCTGACCACGACCTTCCGCGAACTCAAGCCCGGCACCATCGACGCCGTCTTCGACGGGCTGGCCCCCGTCCGGTGGTGCCTGTTCGTCGAGCCCGTCCACGTCTACCGCAAGACGCCGGTGCGGCTGGAGGCGGTGCTGGCCAACGAAGACGGCCTGCCGCCCGGCACGTATCCCGTGCGGCTTCAGGTGTTTGGGCCGGACGCCTCGCGCGTCTTCGAGCACCGGGTCGACGTCACGATTCCTGACGCCCAAAGCGACCCCGAGCCGCCGATGGTGCTGCCCGTCTGGGCCGAGGACGTCGTCATCGACGGTCCCACGGGGCGATACCGTTTCGCGGCCACGTTTGAGCAGGGGGCCGCCGCGGCGGGCGAGACGGTCGACTTCTACGTGACCGACCCCGCCGACATGCCGCCGGTCGAGACGCCCGTCGTCTTGTGGGGCGATGACCCGGCCTTGGCCGAGTGGTTGCGCGGCCACGGCATCGGCGTCCGCCCGTTTTCGGCCGAGGCGGCGGCCGGGCGGCAGGTGATTCTGGCGTCGCGCGCGGCGGCGGCGCCGGGCGGGGCCGCGGCGTTTCGCGACCTGGCCTGCCGCATCGCGCGGGGGTCGGCCGTGGTGTTCCTGTGCCCGGAGGTCTTCCGGCAGGGCGACCAGGCGGTCGCGTGGCTCCCCTGCGAGAAGAAGGGTTCGCTGGCGACGATTCGCAGTTGGCTCTACCTGAAAGACGAGTGGGCGAAGCGGCACCCCATCTTCGACGGTCTGCCGGCCGGCGGGCTGCTCGACCTCGCGTTCTACCGGGAGTTGATACCCGACGCGGTGTGGTCCGGGCAGGAACCGCCGCCGGCGGAGGCCGTGGCGGGCGGCATCAACGCCGCCGTCGACTACTCCTCCGGGCTCCTCGTCTCGGTCCACGACCTCGGCGCGGGACGGTTCATCCTGAACACGCTCCGCATCCGCGAGAACCTGGGCCGGCATCCGGCCGCCGAACGCCTGCTCCGCAACATGCTGCGCTATGCCGCCCGCGACGCCGCCAAGCCCCCGGCCGACCTGCCGGCCGACTTCCCGCGCCAACTCCGGGCGATGGGATACGGCGACTAAAGGCCGGCCAGACAGGCTTGACCGAAAGGCCTGTCAACGCAAAGTAGAAATGTCCGGTTTCCCGCCAGATAGAACTGACCGCTTGAAGGGTTGACGCCACGGGTGGTCCTTGGCGGGGCGTCGGGGCGAGGCGGAGGCCGAGGGGACCGAGGC
>DATKXP010000326.1:0-6613 GCA_035529015.1 Phycisphaerae bacterium
GCGAAGCAAGGGAGGAGAGCCGCACTTGGCGAAACTTCAGGTCCAGGAGTTGATCGAGGCGGGCATCCATTTCGGCCATCCGGCCAGCCGATGGAACCCGAAGATGGCGCCGTACATTTACGGCCGCCGCAACTTCATTCATATCATCGATCTCAAGGAAACCGTCAAGGGCATCGTCCGGTCCAGGAAGTTCCTGACCCGTCTGGTGGCCGAAGGCAAGGACGCGGTCTTCGTCGGGACGAAGCGGCAGGCCCGCGCCGCCATCGAACAGGAAGCCCAGCGCTGCGTCATGCCATACGTCAGTTATCGCTGGCTGGGCGGCACGCTGACAAACTTCCGCACCATCCGGTCGCGGCTGGGCCGCCTCGAGGAACTCGACCAATTGATGGAGTCCGGCGCCATCAACCGGTACTCCAAGAAGATGGTCGCGTCGCTCCAGCGCGAACACCGCAAGATGAAGCGGAACCTCGACGGCATCCGGGCAATGGAACGCCTGCCCGGCGCGCTGATCGTCGTTGACCCCGTGCGCGAGAAGAACGCCGTCCGCGAAGCCACGAAACTGGGCATCCCCGTCGTGGCGCTCGCCGACACCGAAGCCAACCCCGACGACCTGACCATCGTCATCCCGGGCAACGATGACGCGATGCGGGCCATCGAAATCGTGATCAAGCACCTGGCCGACGCGTGCGCCGAAGGTCTGGCGAACCGTGCCGCCCGGGCCGCCATCGAGGGCGAAGGCCAGGCCCTGACCCGCGCGCCGAGCCGTCCCCGTGCTCATCGGGCGCCTCGCCGTCCGCCGGGCGAGCGACCGGTTCCCGAAATGCCGCTTCCGACACCCCACCCCGCGATGCAGGGAGGCCAGGAGGGCGACGCTCAGCCGGCCGACGCCGAACCGATTGCCGAAACACAGACCGCCGCGCCGGATACGGGCGAGCCCGCTCCGCAAGACGACGCCGCACCCCCCGCGTCACCCGAGGTGTCGTGAGGCTGGTTCCACGTCGGGTGCGCCGGGGCGCCGGCCGCTGTCCGGCGTTTTGGCAGACGACTCTCGATTCCCCGCAGGCGGCCGCGTCCGACACCCCTGCGGGCAGAAAACGAACACGTTCACTCTTGGTGCGAGGAGCCGAATCGATGGGCATCAGTGCAGCAGAAGTCAAGACACTCCGCGAACGGACCGGCCAGGGAATGATGGAGTGCAAACGTGCCTTGGAGGAGGCGTGCGGCGACGCCGACAAGGCCGTCGAGATCCTGCGCAAAAAAGGCATGGCGACGGCCGAGAAAAAGGCCGGACGTGCCGCCGCCCAGGGGCGCATCCACTCCTACATTCACCACAACGGTCGCGTCGGTGTGCTGCTGGAGGTCAACTGCGAGACCGACTTCGTCGCGAAGAACGCCGAGTTCCAGGGGTTTCTGAACGACCTGTGCCTGCACATCTGCGCTGCCGCGCCCCTGGCCGTCCGTCGTGAGGAAATACCCGAGGACCTCGTCGAGACCGAGAGACGCATCGCCCGCGAACAGGTCGAGGGCAGCAAACCCGACAACATCGTCGAGAAGATCGTCGAGGGCAAACTCAAGAAATGGTACGCTGAGTGGGTCCTGCTCGAGCAGCCCTACGTCAAGGACGACAAGCGGAGCGTGCAGGAGATGCTGACGGAGCAAATCGCCAAGATCGGCGAGAATCTGGTCATCAAACGGTTCGTGCGGTTCGAAGTCGGCGAGAGCAAATCAGACTGAGCGGGGCCGTCCATGGCCGCCGAAGCCTACAAACGGGTTCTGCTGAAGGTCAGCGGCGAGGGATTCTGCAAGCCCGGCGGGTTCGGCGTGGACCCGGAGGAAATCCGAACCATCGCCCGCCAGGTCCAGGAGGTCGCCGCCACCGGGTGCGAACTCGCCATCGTGGTAGGCGGCGGCAACTTCCTGCGCGGCGCCGGCTTCTCGCGCGAAGCCAACGTCAAACGCGCCACCGCCGACTACATGGGGATGGTCGCGACGGTCATCAACGGCCTCGCCCTTCAAGACTGCCTCGAATCCCTCGGCGTGGACACCCGCGTCCAGTCGGCCATCGAGATGCACGACGTGGCCGAGCCGTTCATCCGTCGGCGCTGTATCCGCCACCTGGAGAAGAAGCGCGTCGTCATCCTCGCCGGCGGTACGCGGAACCCCTTCTTCACCACCGACACGACGGCCGCCCTCAGGGCCAGCGAAATCCAGGCCGAGGTCCTCCTGAAGGCCACCAAGGTAGACGGCGTGTACAGCGACGACCCCGAGGTCAACCCGAAGGCCACCCGCTACGACCACCTGACGTACGACGACGTGCTGCAGCAGGACCTGAAGATCATCGACATCGCGGCCATCAGCCTCTGCCGGGAGAATCGGATCCCCATTATCGTCTTCAATCTGAAGCACGAAGGAAACATCCGCAAGGTCATCGCGGGTGAACCCATCGGGACCCGTATTGGAGACTAGATATCGTGCCTGTTGACGACATTCTTCTGGAAGCCGAAGACAAGATGCAGAAGGCCGCGGAGCACCTCAAGGCGAGCCTCCGCACCGTCCGGACCGGACGGGCCTCGGCCGGGCTGGTCGAGCACCTGAAGGTCGATTACTACGGCAGCCCCACGGAACTGCGGCAACTGGCCACCATCACGGTGCCCGACCCGTTGATGATCCTCATCAAGCCATACGACCCCGGCAGCGTGGGCGACATCTCCAAGGGCATCCAGGCATCGGAACTGGGGATCACCCCGATGGTCGAAGGCAAGGTCATCCGCCTGGCCATTCCGCCCCTCTCGGAGGAGCGGCGCAAGCAGATCGTCCAGCAGGTCAAAGAGCAGGCCGAGGAAGCGAAGATCACCCTGCGCAACGTCCGCCGCGATGCCATCAGGCACATCGACGCCGAGGAAAAGGCCAAGGACCTCGGCGAGGACGACGCCCGAAAGGCACGCGACGACGCCACCGAACTCGTCCACAACTACGAGAAGCAGGTAGACGAGGCCCTCCATCTCAAGACCGACGAGATTATGGAGGTCTGAGCCGGCCCATACCGCCAGGCACGCCGCGACCGATCACACGAAGCCGTGACGCGGGGGCCGCGCTGCATCGCCAACTTTCCCTCAAGGCGGCCGGCACACCGTCCGATAATACGTCAAGGCGAGGGGAAGGTCTGTGCCCTGCCCGCGCAGGCTCCCCGCAGTCCCTTCAGAGAAAAGAGATGCCGCCATGACGAGACTCGCTTTGGTGGACCGTGTGCGCTCCTGGTTCGGGGGGAGGACCGGGACGGTCGGGGCCGCGGCCCCCGCCGGAGGGTGGCCGCTTGGGTCAGGCGCCCGTACGGAACTGGCGTTGGTCGCGCTGGCTGCCGGCGGCGCTGCGGCGGCCGTCGATCCCCAGGACGCCCTGGCACTGGAGTCGGTGCGCGACGATCCCGCCGAGACGGCCGCCGCCGCGCCTGCCCCAGCCCGCTCCGACACCGAACCGGCGCCCCCGACAACCCGCCTCGACCCGCTCGACCCGGAGTGGATCGACGCCGTGCCGTCGCTCGAGGAGATCGGCGGCGAGTTGGAGGGGCACCGCCAGACCAGCCGCGCCATCAGGGACGCCGTCCGGCAACTGCCCGACCTGGCCTCCAACCAGGCCGACCTGACCGCCGAGACAAACACGATTCTCGGGCGGCAGGCTGCCCTGCTCGAATCGATCCTCGATTCGCTCGTGTCGCTCCGGTCGGCGTTTCGGACGATCGACGAGAGTTCCAGACGGCATGCGGCGGCACTGGCCCAACTTGAAGCATCGCACCGGGAGGTGCTTCTCGGGTACCAGACAATGCTCCTGCGGGCCCACCGGCGTCTCGGGCGGTTGGCGACCCTGGCGGTCCTGGTCGCTGCGGCAGCGCTTGGCGGCGTCGGATACGTGGCGTATCTGACTCTGGTTGCTCCCTGACGGCTGCGCACCGCGCAAAAGCAGAAGGCCCCGACCATAGGGTCGGGGCCGTTTTCTTGCTGAGAGCGGTTCACGTTTGAGCGTAGCAGCGTCCCGCGCGGCATGGGGCGTGGTGGACCTACTCGGCCGTCAGTTTCTGGGGCGCCTCCAGCAGGTCGCGGATCATCTCGAGGAATTGGGCGCCCACCGCACCGTCAACCAGGCGATGGTCCACCGACAGGGTCATGCTCATCATTTTGCGGACGTGGATGCCGCCCTGCCGGCACACCGCACGGTCCTGGATGACGCCCAGGCCCAGGATGGCGCTCTCCCCGGGGTTGACCACCGGGATGAAGTTGCGGATGCCGAACATGCCCAGGTTTGAGACGGTCAGGCAACCGTCCTGGTACTCGTCGGGAAGGAGTCTCTTCGAACGGGCCCGCTGCGCGAAGTCGGTTGTTTCGCAGGCGATGTCGCGCAGCGTCTTCGTGTCGGCGTTGCGGACAACCGGGACGATCAGCCCTTCATCGAGCCCCACGGCGAGGCCGACGTGTGCGGCGCCGCGGCGTTCGATCCCGCCTTCAACCCACCGGCTGTTAACCTGGGGAAACGCCTTCAGGGCCAGGGCGGCAGCCTTGATGATGAAGTCGTTGAACGAGACCTTCCCGTCGGGGGCGCCGGCGTTCAACTTGCTCCGCAGTTCCGCCAGGTCCGTCATGTCGGCGTCCATCTGGAGGTAGTAACAGGGAATCGTCTGCTTGGAGTGGAGCATCCGCTCCGCGACGATCCGCCGCATGGCCGTCAGCGGAATCACCGTGCCCGGTGCGACGGCCGGCGCCTGCGCAGCAGCCAGGACATCGGCTTTCACGACCTTGCCGCCCGGGCCCGTCCCGCGGACGGCCGCCAGGTCCACGCCCTGCCGCTCGGCCAACTTGCGTGCCACGGGACTTGCCTTGACGGCCGTGGCGGCCCCGGCAACCGCAACGACGTCGGCCTCGACGATCCGTCCGCCCGGCCCCGTACCCTGGACGCGGTCAAGGGCGATGCCAAGTTCGCGTGCCGTGCGGCGGGCGCGCGGCGAGGCAACGAGGCGGCCGCGCGGCGCCGGGGGCGCTGCGGCCGACGACACGGCCGCCGATACGGTGGGCTCCGGTGCCGCGGCTGCCGGAGCGGCGGCACCCGCCGCCGGGGCCGCTTCGGTCAGAATCTCCTCAGGGATCGCTTCGCCGGGGTCGCCCACGACGGCAATCAGGGCCCCGACCGGCAGTTCGTTGCCCTCGGCGGCGACGATCTTCAGGAGCGTGCCCGTGTAGTAACTCTCGACCTCGAGGGTGGCCTTGTCGGTGGTGATCTCGCAGAGGATGTCGCCGCTCTTGACGGCGTCGCCCTCCTTCTTGAGCCACCGCTCGATGGTGGACGTGTCAACCGTCTCGCCGAGAGCCGGCAGTGTGACTCGTTGGATCATGGATCGTCCTGCCTGGGCCAGTTCCAGAAGCCCCGCGCGGTGGCCTTCCCAGGCCACCGCATGTTCGTCAACCGTTTGGTCCGCGGCGGCCTGGGAAGGCCGCCGCGCGGCCTGCGCGTCAGGTTTTTCCGAGCGTCCGTTTGGCGGCCGCGATGACCTTCTCGGTGGTCGGCACGGCCTCGTTCTCCAGGACCGGGCTCATCGGCAACGGGCAGTTGGCGGCGCACACCCGCTCGATGGGGGCGTCCAGGTAGTCGAACGCAAACTGCTGGACCTTCGCGACGATCTCGCAGACGAAGTTGGCCTCCTGGTACCCCTCGGAGGCCAGCACGAGGCGGCCGGTCTTCTTGACGGATTCGAGGATGCAGTCGATGTCGAGCGGTTTCAGGCACCTGAGGTCGATGACCTCGGCACTGATGCCCTCTTCGGCGAGGGCGTCGCCGGCCTCCTCGGCGCGAAGCGCCATGCGCGAGTAGCCGATGATCGTCACGTCGTCGCCGGAGCGCCGGACGGCGGCCTCGCCCAGTGGAATCAGGTACTCCTCGTCCGGCACCTCGCCCTTGGTGCCGTAGAGCATCTTGTGCTCGATGAACAGGATGGGGTTGTCGTCGCGGATACTGGTCTTCAGCAGGCCCTTCGCATCATACGGCGTGGACGGCATGACCACGAAGACGCCGGGCGCGTGGCAGAACCAGGCCTCCAGGCTCTGGCTGTGATGGGCGGCAATGCTTCGGCCGGCGCCGCCTTCGGTCCGAAGGACCATCGGGACGGTCGTCTTGCCGCCGAACATGTACCGGTTCTTGCCGGCCTGGTTGACGAACTGGTCCATGGCCAGCGTCATGAAATCGACGTACATGATCTCGGCCACGGGGCGCATGCCGCACATGGCGGCGCCGGTGGCGGCGCCGGCGATGGCCGCCTCGCTGATGGCCGTGTCGCGGACGCGTTCGTCGCCGAACTCCTCCCACAATCCCTTGGTGGCCGAGTACGCCCCGCCGTAGATGGCAACGTCCTCGCCCATGACAAACACATTCGGGTCGCGCCGCATCTCCTCAGCGAGGGCGTCGCAGATGGCTTCGCGGTACGTGATTTCCGGCATCGTCTGCCCTACCCTTTCGTCTCGGTCCGCACCAGGCCCTTCTCGGTCTCGATCCAGCCGCAGTACACGTCGTCGAGCACCTCGGAGGGGTCCGGATACGGGCTCTCGTCAACGGCGAACGTCTCGGCCGCGGC
>DATKXP010000327.1:0-5794 GCA_035529015.1 Phycisphaerae bacterium
CCGGCCATCGCCACAAGGACAGCCTCCGTTAGACTCTTTTCTGAGGAGGCGGCGATGGCGTGCCTGTACAGACGAAGGAACCCGTTCCGGATCAGTTACTACGTGGGCGGCCGGCAGGTCCAGGAGCCCCTGCACGCCGACGAGGAACGGATCGCCCGGGCCAAGAAGCGCCGGCTCGAGTATGAGCCCGAGGTTGGGGACCTTCAGCGCCTCCACACGTCAAGGCTGCCGTGCTCCTGCCCCACCCCTCTGGGGTAATCCGTTATGTCACGACTGTGGCAGGCCCTCAGCCGCTCGGCCATGTCACGTCGCCCATCGACTTGCCGCACGCCGCAAGCAGGGGCTGCGAACACGCACACCGCCGTCAGGGACGCCCAGGGACGTGCAGGCACATGGGATGACTGCTTTGGCCACCCCACGGGGACAAGCCATGGCAAACGCGCGTGGCGATGGAGCTCTCGGGCTACTGCGGCTTGACTTGGAGACCTTCGACGGGCATGCCGTCTTCCTGCCTCACGCGGCAGGAGAATGCCCAATGCGTGTCTTCATTGGTAATCTTCAGAAGAAGGACGTTCGGCCCTTTGTTCAGCCTGACCTTTGCCACGTCCTGGCCGGGCGTGCAGCCGCGCTTGCCCCAGAAATCGTGAACGAGCGTGCCGTTGAGCCATGCCTTGATGCCGTCGTCGCTGCCGAACTCCAGGCGTGCGGCCTGCTCCGAGGGCGCTACAAGGGTCGTCTTCACGTAGACACAACAGCGCTGCATCCTGCCGACGGCCTTCTCGAGGTCGGTGGACTCCTTGCCGCCGCCCTTCTTGAGCCGTTTCCACGTCACGCCGCTGTCGCCCTTCTCGGGCGGGAAGGCGGTCTTGTGGACGGCGTCGCCGCCCTTGTCCTTGACGCGGTACACGTCCGACACGAGCCACGCCCGGACATAGATCTGGGTCTTGCTCAGATCGGCGATGGTGGCGGTGGCCCTGTCGGCGACCGCCTTGTTCTTGCTCTGAAGGAGTCTCTTGGCCATGGCCGTCGCCTCGGCAGCATGGCTTGACCGGAGTTCCCAGATGAGGTTGGCGGCAGCCAGTTCCGCTTCGGCCTGGAGCGCGGGGTCGTCCATGCAGGTCTTCAGCATGTCCAGCGCTTCCCCGGTTCGGACATTCTGCAGGCCGCTGAGGATCTGTTTCTTCTCTTCAGTGCGTTCGGCCAGTTCCATGGCCGTCTTGAACATGGCGGTTCGCTCGTTGTCGTTCAGGCCGGCCGTATCCAGACCCGCAATGCGGATGTACCCCCTCAGCGCGACGAGGCGGTCCACCTTCTCGGGAGCACCTTTTGCCAGGCTCAGGAGGTCTTTCCCCGCCGACGCGTTGGGCCATGCCGCCAGGGCACGCAGGGCCTGGCCGTAGAGCGCCTTGTCTCCGGATGCCAGCGCCTTTCGTTCCATCTCCAGGGCAGCGGCGTCGCCGGAGGCGGCCCCCAGGCCGAGGATGACACCCTTGGTGGCGTCGGTGGCCCGGTCATAGTAGCCGGCGATGGTCTGGAAACACTTGGCCTTGTCTTGCGATCGCGCGATGATTTTCTTGACGGCATCCTCGGCGCCGGACCGCTCTTCGGCCGCCTTGAGTTCGACGAGGGCCTTCATGATCGCATCCATGTGGTCCGCGCCGGCAAGCGACGCCAGGCCCGTCCAGGCGTCCTTCCTCGCATCCGCATCGCTCTGCTTGACCAGTTTCAACAGTCCGGGCACCACGGCCTCGGATCCGCGGGCGATACTGGCCTCGATGGCCGCCTTGCGGAGCGCGGCCTCTTCCAGGGCGGCCGCGAGGGCTTCGTCGATCTTCTCGGCCGTCATCCGGGCGATGGCCTTCGCCACCTGGGTGCGGAGGGCATCCGAATCGGCCATGGCCAGCAGCGTGCGGACGGTCCCGGCGTCTCCCAGTTTGCTGACCGCGGTGATGGCGGCATCGCGGACAACGGCCGCTTCGCTTCGGATGAGCGCCGTCAGGCCTGCGAGCGCCGCCTTGTCGCCGCGCGACCCGAGGGCGAGCACCAGGCCCGCCTTCCGCTCAGGCGAGAGGTCGCCGAGCAGATCGACCATGGCTTTGGTCAACACCTCGCCCTTTGTCTCGGCAACGATGCCGAGCGCGCCCTTGCCGAGGGCCAGGTCGTCACCCTTGACGGCACGGGCGATCCTGGGAGCCGCCTTGGCTGCATCGGCCGAAGCCAACGCCCTCAGGGCGGCGATGCGGGCGGGGCTGAACGTGCCGGCGAGGACCGTCTCGCAGAGGGCGGCTGCTTCGTCCCCCTGCAGGCTCGCGGCACAGGCGACCATGGCCTGCATCTGGACGGGCACCAGCACGCGGGCCGGCTTCAGGGACGCGAGGGTCTGGGCCGCCTGGCTTCCGCCGATCTTGCCGAGGGCGTGGATGGCCGCCTCCGCCACGTCGGGCTTCCCGCTGCGGGCAAGTTTGCCGGCCGATGCGACGGCCTTGGCGTCGCGGACTTCGCCGAGACTGCCGAGGATACCGATCTTGACCCCGTCGGGCGTCTGCTCCAAGGCATCGCGCATGGCCTGGTTGGCTTTCTCGCACGAGAGCCGCTCGAGCACCAGGCGGGCGTAGTGCGACAGGATTTCGTCACCCAGCAGGTTCGACAGGGCGGGAATGCACGCCTCCGTCCCCACCTGCTGGAGCATGCGGCAGGCGATGGCCTTGCCGGCCTGGGTGGCATCCTTTGAGGTCACGACGCCGATGAGCCCCTTCTCGAGCCGGCCGTACTCGTTGACGGGCGTCTCCTCGAGCACCTTCTCGACGGCTTCGCCGGCGTTCGATTCGTCGCCGTATTCGTAGCGGGCCAGGTCCTGCCAGACGTCGCCGACCGACGCCTGCACCAACAGTCCGGAGGCTATCACGGCTATTGCGATTCGCTTGATCATCGCTTCGTATCCTTGCATGAGCAGGTTCCAGAACACCGGCCGCCGGAGGGCCGATCACCGGGGCCGAATCATATCTGCCAGGGGCCGCGCCGCGGCCGGTCGACGAGCCGGCTGGCCTCGGCGTCGTCGACGAAATCTTCCTTGTCGGGGTCCCACTTGAGGTCGCGCTTCAAGCGGAGGCAGATGTTGCCCAGGTGGCAGACGGTGGCCACGCGGTGCGCGTATTCCACGTCACGGAAGGGGCGCCGCCGCTCGACGATGCAGTTGACCAGGTCCTCGTGCGGCGACCCGGCGCCGTTCTCGTACCACCGGAGGCCCGGCGGAGGAATCGGCATGCCGGCGAACGGCTGTGCCATGCCCTTCTCGCACTTGTACCCCTGCCCGCCGCCGACCACGAGCCGCATGCCGTTGGCGAAGACGTATGTCAGGTTCTTGCAGTCCTGGTTGCCGGGGTAGATGATCTCGGTCGGGCCGGTATGGTCCACGCCCATGCCGTGCATGGCGCCGCCGAACTTGTGGCCGCCCCAATCGGTCATCATCCCGCCGGAATAGTCGTACCACGTGCGGAAGCCCTTGCCGCCCAGCCCGTACGCACTGCTGCAGCGGAAGGGATGGTACGGGACCCAGGGGGCGGGGCCGAGCCACAGATCCCAGTTGATCGTGTTCGGCGGAATCGGCTCGCCGGGCAGGTAGCACATGCGCGGCGGGCCGCCGGGCGAGGCGTAGGCCTCGAGGATCTTGCCGTACCGGCCGCTCCTTGCGGCACAGGCCATCCGGCCGTAATCGCCGATCACCCGCTGGCTGCCGCTGGAGAAGACGCGGCCGTAGGCGCGGGCCGCCTCGACCATCTTGCGTCCCTCGCGGATGGTCAGGCTCAGCGGTTTCTCGCAGTAAATGTCTTTGCCGGTTTTCATGGCGTCGATCGTGACCTGCGCGTGCCAGTGGTCGGGCGTTCCGCACATGATCATATCGATGTCATCGCGTGCGATTAACTCGCGATAGTCAACGTAGCCCCGTGCGCCCCGCTTCTCCCACGCCTGCAGGGCCGAGTACTTGACGTCGCACACGGCGAGCAACTCGACGCGCTTGTCTCCCATCAATTGGCCGAGGTCGCCCGAGCCGCGCCCCCCCGCGCCAATGCCGGCCAGGGTGATACGCGCGCTGGCGGGCGGGGTGCCGTCCGCCGCCCCCAGCGCCTTGGACGTGATGACGGTCGGCAGTGCGGCCGCCGCGACCGTGGCCTGGAGGAATCTGCGCCTGCTCATCTTCATCTTCCGCGTTCCCATATGGCTCTCCCCTTCCGTGGGTCCTGCGTATTGCGTATGGACAATCCGCCCCCCCACCTGCAAGCACGCCGCGTGTCCCCCCTGACATCAGGCCCATTCGAGGGATCGTGCGGATGAACCCCCCGCTCGCGACACTCCCAGGCGTTTCGGGCAATTCTACCCTGTTCTCCTATCATGTCCAAGGAGTTCTGGGTTCCCGAATCCCGAACGGAACCTGCCGCAGCCGTCACCCGGCCCCATGCGGTGGCACGGGAAGTGCGTGCGGGGCATGTCCACCGAACGGCTCACGCCCCTTCACGCGCCCGGTCGGCCCTCAGCGATTGGGCGACGGCCGGGGTGCGGTGGGTTTCGCGCCCATCACCCGCAGCGACTTGTGCTTGATGGAGAGGATCAGCGCCGTGGTGGCGGATGCGGACAGGCGCGGGTCGTTGCCATAGTCCTGGGGATTGTTGTCGCGGTTCGGCTGATAGTAGAACGTGCCGTCCGGGCAGTGGGCCAGGTTGAAATGCCAGACGTGCTGGTCCATGAGTTTGCGGAAACTGGCCGGGTCCACCGCCGCCCCCAGCGCCGTCCACCCCATGCCCAGGAGCGGCGAGCCGTGCGTGTCGGGGAAGGTGTTGAAGTTCGTGCCGATGCACCGGGCGTTGCGCAGCGCAAAGTCTCGGAATGCCGTTCCGCCGAACGGGCACATGGCGTGGGCCACCGCCGAGCCGCCGGTCCGGCCCATGTCGGCGTACTTGTTGTCTCCGCCGTTGCCGTCGGCGTACCAGACGTAGCCGATGTTGTTGGTCGCCTTGGCCAGGAACTCGTGGGCCAGTTGGAACCGCCTGCGATCGACCTCGATGCCGCACTGGGCCATCAGCGACCACGCCGCCATCGCCTGCGCCGTGATGATACAGATGGGTCCGTAGCCGTTGCCGCCCGGTCGGTCGGTCGGCCGATGGCCCCATCCGCCGGCGCCGCTGTTCTTGCGGTAGGGCTTGGTGAACTGGGCCTTGAGGAGCCAGCGGTTGATCTCCTCCAGTTCCCGCAGGGCCTGCTTGTCACCCGTCGCCAGGTAGAACTCGGCCAGGCAGACGCCGTAGAGGCCGTACTTCCAGCAGTCGAGCCCGCCGTAATCGATCTGGTCGTTGGTGACCTTGGCGAAGTACCCCATCGCCCGCCGCACCGCGGGCATGTACTGCTCCTGGCCGCTCGCCAGCAGCGCCAGGGCCGCGAAGGCGTTGACGTGCGGCCGCCCGGTCCACGAGCCGTCCGGCCGCTGCCGCCGGACGAGGTACGGGTAGAGTTCGCTGAGGATCCGGTCGGTCTTCCTGCACGCGAACGGGTAGGTCTTGGAGAACTGGCCGTAGCGTGTCGGCAGGGCGAGTTCGATCCGCTTCTTCTCGTCGCCGCGGATCACGTCGAACGTCAGTTTGCCCTTGAGCGTTGGGCCCTGGCTGGCCTCGAGCGCGTTGCCGATATCCATCATCGGCCCCTCGTAGCCGAAGTAATCGACCCCGTAGCCGAACTTGTGCGGCGTCTTGAACGGCTTGCCGCCCGCGCCGACGATCTTGTCGCCGACCTTGAGTTTCCCGTG
>DATKXP010000328.1:0-9405 GCA_035529015.1 Phycisphaerae bacterium
CGCAATCTGCACGCGAAAGATGCTCATGCCGGTTTCGCGGCGGGCGACCTCGCGCACGAGGGCAAAGGCACGCTCCAGGACCTCGTCCGTGTCGTTGCCGCACCGGAGGCAGTCGCGCATCTCGGCGGCGGCTTCGCGCAGGCGTCCCGAGCCGACGTCGCGATACGCCTTCTCGAGGGCCAGGACGCGGTCGGCCCGGCGCAGGAACTGCATGCGGCGCGGCACGAGCGACGTGACGATGCCGACGGCGGCATCCCATGCGGCATCCACGCCCCTGGGCAGCGGTTTGTCGGGCGTCCGCTGGGCCAAGGTTCGCCAGATTGTGCTCGGAATGCCGGCCACGTCAGATCTGAAACCTCCGCTGCAACATCTGAAGCAGGGCGCGTTTCGCCTGCGCCAGGAGCGGCTTCCGGCTGGTCTCGAAGCGGATGACCACGCGCTGGCCCGGCAGCAGACGCACCTGGTCGCTGGGGTCGGGAATCACCTGGATCTCGAAGACACGCTCGGCCGTCTGGGTGCCCGTGCGATCGTCGGGCTTGGTGGCAATCGGGCCGCCGGCAGTGAACGCGAGCGCCGGCGACGGCAGCCGGTCGCGGCCGGCAGGCAGAAACTGCTTGATGCGGCCGCCGACCTGTTTGTCGGGCCGGCCGTCCATCCGCATCTCGACGCGCTCGGCCGCGTCTTCCATCAGGGGACCCGCCACGTCCTGGCCTGCGATGGCCCGAACAATCAGATCATCCATCGTCGCCACCAGCCCCAGTCCCTGGCCGCGCGCCAGGTACGCCCCTTGGAGGCGGTCGATGTTCGGCGACACCCACGTGCCGGCCAGGGGCGGCCGGATCTCGAGGTCGGCCAGTTGCTGGCGGACGCGGGTCAGTTTCTCGTCCACGGCGCCGATCTGCTCCTCAACGATCTGGACGGCGGCCGGCTCCTGCACGAGCGCCGCCCCGCGCCGGGCGAGGAGTTCGCGGCGTTCGGCCAGGAGCCGTTCGTGCTGCGACGCCAGCACCGGATTGACCGACCGCACGAGGAGCGGCCCGTCGAGCGTCACGGCCCGCCCCGAAGGAAGGAACTCGTCCACGAAGCCGTCGGCGCCGGCGTGGACGATCTTCATCTCGGCCGGTTCGACCACCGCCTCGACGTAAAACGGGTCGGGCGCCGGAATCAGTCCCAGCCCCGCCAGGATCAGCACCGGCACCCCCACCGACGTCGTCACCGCCCAGACCCGGACGCGCATCAGTTCGCCGCTCGAGATGAGATAGTAGATGAACTTTCCGATGGGGGTCAGGACCCACGCGATGACGGCCATGGCGGCCAGAATGACGCCGATGAACGGCAGAAAGCCGCTCACGAACAGAAGGATCGCCACCGAAATGAAGATGCGGTACAGGGTCGAGGCCACGGCGTAAAAGAGGAGCCACCCCTTCTCGCCCTTCGTATGCGAGGGGTCGCGTGGATTCCGCGCCCGCCAGACGTACCGCTTCACGAGGTAGTACAGGTACTCCTTCGACCGTTGCGCCAGGTTCGGAATCTCCAGGATGTCCGACAGGATGTAGTACCCGTCGTACCTCAGCAGCGGGTTGCCGTTGAACAGCAGCGACGAGACGCTGGCGATGAACATGACGTTGTAACAGATGGCGTGAATCGCGGCGGTTTCGGCCGTCTGCGACCAGATGACCGCCGCCACCGCGGCGATGCCCAGTTCGACGAACATGCCCGAGGCGCCCACGACCACGCGATGCCACGTGCTGCGAAGCGCCCAGGCGCTCGATGCGTCCACGTACGGCAAGGGCGTAAAGACCAGGAACATGAGGCCCATGACGTGCACTTCGCCGCCCGAACCGCTCGCCCACCCGAACTTCTTGCACGCGAAGGCGTGGCCGAACTCGTGGAAGACCTTGACGATGACGAAACTGGCGTACAGGAGCGGCAGGCTGTCCGGGTTCAGGATACCGGAGGCCCGGCTCACGAGGTCGCCCGTCCGGTCGGCGATGAAGTAGACGCCCGTCGCCAGCAGCCCGATCCACAGGACCAGGCCCCACCAACTGAAGACCGCGCCGAAGATGCCCACGAAACGGTCGAGGAACCGGTCGG
The DNA here is from genome assembly GCA_035529015.1 of Phycisphaerae bacterium. Taxonomy (GTDB): domain Bacteria; phylum Planctomycetota; class Phycisphaerae; order FEN-1346; family FEN-1346; genus JAUVZF01. The sequence goes on from DATKXP010000328.1 coordinate 2,095, forward strand.
GGTCGAACAGCGGGATCCGGATGAACAGCAGGTTCGTCATGTACCCCTGCACTTCGCGGGTGACGCGCTTGCGGTATCGCCGGAAGAGGCCCTCGGCGTCGGGCGGCATGTCGCCGTGCAGGAGGTTCGACGTGTAGAGTTGGCCCAGGAGTTGGATGGCCTCGCCCTGGGTGGGGGCGCTGTCGCCCAACTGCTCGTTGCAGATATTCCAGACCTGGGCGATGGTCCGCCGCCCGTCCAACAGGCCCACGAAACGGTACGCCGCTTCGTTCAGGCGGAAGAACTGGTTGTTCGACGGGTCCTGGATGACGTGCCACATCTGGCCGCGATAATGCTGACGGTGCGTCTGGAGGGTGGACCTGAGGCGCGGCCGCAGGTTCGACACGCGGTACCACGACTCGCTGAACGTGGGACGATCGACGGGCATGGGTGTATCCGTTTCCGAGCCGCGAGCGCCCGTTTCAGAGCCGCGAGCGCCAGCGAGCGGTTACCGCTCCCTCACGGTCGCGGCTCGGAACGGCTCACGGTCGCGGCTCGGAAAGGCTCATTTCAGATCCACAGTTTCATCCGCACCCAGCGGACGATGGGACGGGTCCAGATCCAGATGTAGGGTCGGCGGCCGATGTCCACCTTGGCGATCCCCTCCAGACCCGGACGCATCCGTCGGTCCAGTTCCTTCAGCCGCACCCGCACCTTGAACACGTTCTTCTGGTCGGCCACCTCGGCCACCGGGTTGATCCGCTCGACCACCAGGCCGAAGTGCCTGTCCGGGAACGACGCCGTCGCGAGTTCCCCTTCCTGGCCGACCTCCAGGTCGGCCATCTCCTCTTCGGGCACCGCCAGTTCGGCCCGCAGCGCATCGAGCGGCGCCACCTCGAACAGCACGTCGCCGGTCTTGACGGGCGCGCCGAGTTGCCGCTCCAGGTCGCCCTTGACCACGACGCCGCTGATGGGGGCAATAATCTCGGCCTTGGAGATCTGGTACTCGAACAGATCCATGCCGGCGGCCGCCTGGGCGGCCTGGGCCTCGGCAATCTGGGCCTCGACCGTCTTGTAATCGCGCCGGGCGGCGGCGGCCTGCTTCAAGTAGGTGGCCCGTTCGGCCCTGGCGGCGGCCAGTTGCAGGCGCAGGTCGGCCGTCTCGAGGGTGGCCATCACGCTCGTGCCGCCCACAACCTCCTGGTTCGGCTCCGTGGAGACCGTCTTGAGGAACCCGTCGAACGGGGCCGGCACGACACGCAACTCAATCGGCTCCAGGACAAACGGCGCTTCGACGCGGTAGTCGCCCTTGCCGAAGATCGCAAACGCCAGGAGCGAGCAGACGGCGATGACGGCCAACTTGATCCACGTGTGTTTCGGCCCGACGACCGCCGCAGCGCCTTTGCGGGCGGCCGCCGCCATCCGGGCGCCGAACCACCGGTCGTGCTCTTCGAGGTTCGCCAGGCGCGGCATCACCAGGTCGGCCGCCAGCCGCAGCGACTCCACCTCTTCGACCGTAAACGCCTGCTCGCTCGGGCGCTCGAGCGTCAGGACGGCCGTCGCTTCTCCGGCGCGCCTCAGCGGCAGGCTCAACAGCATGGCGGCGCCGTGATGTTTCGCCAACTCGCCCGCCGCCCGGCTGACGTAGGTGGCCTCCGGCGGCGCCGGGTGCAGAATCTCGACGTCCTGATCCAGGCACTCCTCCATCGCCGCTTCGATCGTCTGGACGAGTTTCATCTTGCGGGTGAACTTCTCGGTGTGGCTCATCGCACGCAGGTGCACGTACCGGCCTTTAAGGAACCCGATGCTCACCCGCTCGCACTGCCATCGCGCGGCCACTTCGTTGCACAAGGCCATGGCCATGCCGGCGAAGCGGTCCCGGACGTTGACGGCGGCCAGGGTCTCCATGGCGGCGCGCAGCCGCCTCAGGTCCGTCTGCCGCTTCTGAAGCAGCAAGCGCATCTCGTAGAGGCTCAGCAGGCCCACGGTCAGTTCCAGCCGCTCGCGCACGCCGGCCAGAACCGCCGGGTCCTGCGTCTCGGCGAAGAACGCCGCTACCCCGCGGACGGCACGCTCGCCGCGAAGCGGCACGATGATGAGACGGCGGCGGGCAGGTTGCCCGTACAGGTCGTCCGGGCTGTGCACCGGTTGGACGGCCGTGCTGCCGTGGGCCACCACCGTGCGGCAACTCTCGGCGGCCTGGGCCAGCCAGACGGGGGCCGCCGCGCCCTCGGGCAACGGCGGGAAGACGGCCAGCACGTCGGCGCCGCGCTCGCGCCCGGCGCGCAGGATGGCCCCGCCCTCGGCCGGACCGATCTGGCACTGCACCGCAAGGAGGCTAGACAGGAACTGCTCCGGCGGACCGTCGAAACGGCTCAGCCGGTCGATGACATCGGCGGTGGTCAGGTGCGCGGCACCGCCGCTCTGCCGGGAAGCCTCCATCTGTGCCATCGCGGGTGCCTATGAGAGCAGAATCGCAACCGGGCGCCGGGAACCGCCAACCGCCGGCCGGGCGGCCGCGATCCCCGTCACCTGGTCTGTGGTCGTCGGTCTACGGCTGCGCGCCGGCGTCGGCGCCGCGCGGGGTGCGTTCCAGCGAAATCTCGCCGAACTGCTCCTCGTGGCGGCGGATCAACTGCCCCAGCGCCAGCGCCAAGCGTTTCGCCATGCGGTAACTGACGACGATCCGCTCGTTGACCTGGAAGATGAACTCCGGCGTGCCCTGCTGCGCGGCCGCCGGGTTGATGAGGTTCAGCCCGAAGTAGAGCATGACCTCGTCGGCCGTGGCGTCGGTGCGGAAGGCGTTGGCGTAACTGGTGTGCAGGTTCCGCTCGTCGATCCTGAGGCGGATCTCCTGCCGCTGTCCCTCAGCGGGGGGTTGAGCCTCTGTCGGTTGACCTTCAGCGGGCTGATCGCCTTTGGCGTCGGCATCACTCTTGGCTGCCATGAATCGCTCCTTCTTGAGGTCGCCTGTTTCCCATCTATTCTAGACTGCCCACGTCCGCACGGCTAGACGTTGTGTCGGCCGGGCGGCGGGCCCTGGGGTCCACCGTACCCGGCGCAGACGGTGTGTGCAAGTCACTTGCACCTCGCCAGTCAGGTGAATCGACCATCGAAGGCGGTCTTCTTGAGCCAACCGCCGCTTCCGAGGCGACGATGAACGACCTCGACAACGGTCGAGCCGGTTGCGGGAGCAACCGGGCATCGGCACCCGCCCGGCACGTTCCGCCGGTCCGAAGAGCACTTGACAGCCCCCGGGGTGTTCGATGTACTGGACCTGTCTGGTTCATGCGCCGTCGAACCGCGGAGGGGGTCGTTCCCATGTCGCACTCTCGCTTGCGTTTTCATCGCCGTGTCACCACCGCCCTGGCGGCGGCGATTCTGCTGGCTCCCGCCGTCGCGGACGCCGGGGAACCGGACGTCCTCGCGGGCGAGAAGCAGGCCCGGTTCACGACACTCCAGCGCCTCGTCTCACGTCCGAAGAAGCACGGGGACCCCCGCTTCGACGCCCAGGCGTTTCGCCGCGAGGCGCTCATCCTCGATTCCGACCGCGACCCGGCCGACGTCATTTTGCGCCGCACGGCCGCCCTGCTTGCTGCGCTCAAACAGATGCCTGATGCACCGGACCTTGCCGCCGGTGCGGCGGCGCTGGAACGCCTCCAGGCGGAAAACGCCGCCATCGACGCCAAGGACACCGAGGCGCGGCGTGACTTGTTCGATCGGGCGCTGGATCTGCGCCGCACGATCGCCTTCGCGAACCCGCTGCTCGATTTCGACAAGATCATGTTTATCAAGCGGCATTTCCTTCCCGGCTCACACCGCCAGGGCAACCACATGTGCGACCAGTACTTCGGTTTCCACGCGATTCGCGGCGGCGGGGTGTACGTGCTGGAGAACGCCTTCTCCGACCGGCCGACCGTGCGGGACGTCCTGGCCAACTCTCTCTGCCAGAGCGGCCGCTTCAAGGGGAAGAAACTGCCTCCCGGCGGGTACCTCTCGCCGGAACTCTCGTTCGACGCTCGCACGGTCCTCTTTGCCTTCACCGAGGCCGACCCGTCGCTCTATCAATGGACCGAGCGGAGCACGTATCACCTCTTCAAGGTGAACATCGACGGATCGGATTTCATGCAACTGACCGACGGCCCGGTCAACGACTTCGACCCCTGCGTTCTGCCGAACGGGCGAATCGCCTTCATCTCCGAGCGGCGCGGGGGCTACGGCCGCTGCCACGCCCGGCCCGTGCCCGTCTTCACGCTCCACACGATGGAAAGCGACGGCACCGACATCACCTGCATCAGCCGCAACGAGTCCAACGAATGGCATCCCAGCGTGGACGCGAGCGGGATGATCGTCTACACGCGCTGGGACTACGTGGACCGCGGCCACAGCCAGGCGCATCATCCGTGGATCACCACGCCCGACGGCCGCAACGCCCGCGTCATCCAGGGCAACTTCGGCCAATCGATGCGGGTCCGGCCGTTCATGGAGATGGACATGCGGGCCATCCCGCTTTCCCACAAGTACATCGCCACGGCCGCCGCCCATCACGGTCAGGCCTACGGATCGCTCGTCGTGCTCGACCCGTCGATCGAGGACGACGACGCCATGGCGCCGCTGAAGCGTCTGACGCCCGACGTCTGGTTCCCCGAGGCGGAGGGCAGCGAGACGGTCTACGCCGCCGCCTGGCCCCTGAGCGAAGAGTTCACCCTGTGCGTCTGCGACTTCAGCGCCACCCGCGGCGGCGGGCCCAAGAACAACTTCGGCATCTACCTCCTCGACGCGTGGGGCAACAAGGAACTCCTCTACCGTGACCCGGCCATCTCGTGCCTGAGCCCCATCCCGCTGCGCCCGCGCCTGCGCCCGCCGGTCATTCCGCACGTCACCGCCGAAGGCAAGCCGCAGGTGGCTCAGGCGACGGCCGCGCCGCAAGAGCCGCCGCCGGAACCCTCAGAAACCGCGAGCGTCGGCCTCGTCAGCGTGTACGACGGCCTGAAGCCCTGGCCGGAAGGCACCGTCGTCAAGGCCCTGCGCATCATCCAGGTGCTCCCCAAGTCCACGCCCGTCCACAACGTGCCCCGGATCGGATACGGGTCCGAAAAGAACGCCCGGGCCGTCCTCGGCACGGTGCCCGTCGAGACCGACGGCAGCGCGCATTTCGACCTGCCGGTCGGTGTGCCCGTCTTCTTCCAGGCACTGGACGGGCGCGGCCTGGCGGTTCAGTCGATGCGGAGTTGCACGTACGTTCACCCGGGCCAGCGGCTGGTGTGCCAGGGCTGCCATGAACCGCGCCACCGCGGCCCGCCGCAGCCGAAGCAGTTCCCGCTGGCCATGCGCCGGCCGCCGTCTGAGATCGAGCCCGACGTGGCAGGCTCGAACCCCTTCAGTTTCCCGCGACTCGTGCAGCCCGTCATCGAACGCCACTGCACCGAGTGCCACGCCAAGGAACCCAAGGCGATGGACCTCGGGAAGGGCGACACCGCCAAGAACCGCTACGGCTGGTACACCTCCTACGCCAACCTGAGGACCTACGCGTTCTATTTCGGGAAGTTCGAGGCGGAGTACGACGGGTGGACGTTGCCACGGACCACGCCCGGCGAGTTCGGGGCACGGGCCTCCAAACTCCTCGCCCTCCTCGAAAAAGGCCACTACGACGTCAAACTCCCGCCCGAGGACCTCCACCGCATCGCCCTGTGGCTGGACTGCAACTCCGACTTCCTCGGTTCCTACGAGGACCCCGACGCCCAGGCGCGCGGCGACGTTGTCCGGCCGAGCCTCGAGTAGGCCGAGCCCGCCCGAGTAGGCCGAGCCCGCCGCGGAAGCGGCGGGCCACGTGCCCCACCTTGGCACGTACCACGCCAGGGAAGATGACCCCGACCTCCCGGTCGGGGCTCGACAGGTTCGCACCGGTCAGCCAAACTGCCGAGCCCGCCGCCGGCCGAGCCCGCCGCCGGCCGAGCCCGCCGCCAGCCGAGCCCGCCGCCAGCCGAGCCCGCCGCGGAAGCGGCGGGCCACGTTCCCCACCTTGGCACGTACCGTGCCACCCGGGAACTTGACACGCGCCGGCGCGTCTAACTCCGTGAGACGGCGATTGACTTGCACGCCTTAACGCGCGCCGCCTGGTGGCCTTCCCAGGCCACCAGGACCGTTCGCGGCGGCCTCGGAAGGCCGCCGCGCGGCAGAGAAGACGGCGCTTGATTTGCGCGACCGAAGGCGCGAGACTCACCCGTATAAGAGGCCGGACACGCAGGAGGCTGAACCATGGCAAGCGATTTCAGGCCCGCTGAGCAACCGGCGGTCAAGACCACCATCGTCGGCGGCCGCCCGCCCGGCAGCGGCAAGGCCGTCGGACCGATCCCGCGCGGCATCGAGGTGCTCATCAAGAAGGCCGCCGTGGACGCCGACTTCAAGGCGCTCCTGCTCGCCAAGCGCGATAAGGCGGCCGGCGAGATCGACCTGACGCTCGACCCCGCCGAGGCGATGATGCTCAGGGCCGCGCCGCGCGCCCAACTCGAAGCGATCATCGCCCGGACCAGCGTCCATCCCAGCGTGTTGCCGGCGTTCCTCGGCCGCGCTGCCGCCGTCATGCTCGTGGCGTTGGGCGCGGGGACGCTCGGCTGCGACAAGGTGCCGGTGACCGATGGCATCGCGCCCGACCGTCCGCCGGCCAAGAAGGTCGAGCCGCCGCAGCCGCCGAAGGCCACGCAAAGTACGCCCTCCGAGCCCGCGCCGCAGTCTTATGGCGTGGCGGGTATCCAGCCGGCGGCCCCCGAACGGATCGAACCGACCGACGGCATCCGGCCCATACGCCCGCCGGAGGCCAAGCCCAAGGCCGAGACGCCGAAGCCGCCCGCGCCCCAGCCGCAGCCTCCCGCGCCCACGGGCATCCGGCCGGACAGACCTCCGGCCGCCAAGCCCGCCGCCGATGAGCCCCCGGCCGCAGCACCGAGCGAAGTCAAGCCGCCCACCCCGCAGCCCAAACCGAAACCCGGCGACGGCCTCACGCGAGGCATCCGCCCGGACCGGCCACCCACGACCAAAGGCATCCGCCCCGACCGGCCGAAATCGAAAGGCGAGTAGCATGGTGCCGCGCGGTGGGCCGCCTGACCCACTGCGCGATCCAGGTGTAACGCGGCCGCTCAGGAGAGCCGCCGCGCGGGAGATGGCATGGCCGACATCACACTCGTCAACCTGAACATGCTCTTCATGCGGTACGGCGAGGAGATCGAGCGGGAACTGCACGTGCCGCTCGGGCCGCTCTACCTCACGCGCGCCCTTGAGGACGCCGGCTTCGACGTTGACTTCCGCGATTACCAGGCCGCACCGTACGACGAC
>DATKXP010000329.1:0-20921 GCA_035529015.1 Phycisphaerae bacterium
AATGTTAAGATAGGCAAGGCAAAAAGCGCTCCGTTTTGATCGGTTTCTGATCGCTTTTTGCTCAAACTTGGTCCGTTCTTCGTCCTTTTTACCCCTTTTTTAACCTACGTGGAGCGGGGTCAATAGGTGCTAAAGTATACAAAAGGCGGGGGCGGACGAGGCTGGAGGCCGGAGACTGGAGGCTGGAGGCACCCGAGATTGTTAGAACTCTAACAAAACCCGAAGGCGAAAAACGGCCTTGGCGCTATCACAAACACCGATTTCGGCCAAAGGGCCGCGCAGGACGGGATTTGAGGTATGGCCCGAATGGGATATGACGGGGCAAAATCGGGCGATTTGTGTAAGGTCTTGTCTCACAAGCAGTTACGTCTCGCGACACGCGAGGAAAGTTGTTAGAACTCTAACAAGTTTCGGGAACGGCCCGAATTCAGTTAGAGTTCCAGCAAAATCGGCAGGACCCGACGAGCCACCGCGCACCACGGATCGCATAAGTCGTGCGTTTTCAAGGGGTTACGGCGACTCGCGCGCCGCCGTCAGGAGAGGATGCTGCACGGGGGACTCGAATCAAGGCCTGTGTCACGGGAACTGGGAACTCTCCGGGCGCAGGTTACTTGCCGGCGCCGCCGGCCGGATCGATCACGAGCGGCCGGGATTTCATCTTGAACGGCGCGTCCAACTCGACCGTCACGGTGAACGGGCCTTTGGTGCCGGGGGGCTCTCGCCACGAGAGCGACTGGCTGACGCCCCGTCAGCCGTACGGAACGCGCAACGTATCGCTGTACGAGCCGTCGGCGCTGCAGATGGTCAGTTGCGTCGGGGGTGGCCGCTCGTCGCGCTTGAGCAAGAGGAGGCGGTCGCCTCGTTCGCTCCTGAAGGTGTGCGTGATGTAGTAGTCGCGCCTCCCCCTCCTGACGGTGAACCGGCTGACGGCCGGCTCGCCGATCCCGAGCGCGGTCTCCTTGCCGGCCTCGACCGCGAAGCGATTCTCGGGAGAAGTGGCGTAGGCCGGCACGCATGAGTCCGTCCGGAGTTGCCAGGCGACGCCGCTTGGGTCCCGGCGGACGACTTCCCACTCGTGCACCTGGTAGGCGCCGGCCGGCACCGCGGCCACGCCGCCCACCGGCCGGCAGAAGAAAAAGCCCTCGTTGCCCCAGACGCTGAACCGGGTCACGCCGTCCGGCACGCGGATGCGGCCCATGGGTATCGCCGGTGCGGGGGTGAACCTGACCCAGCCGCCGCCCGGCGGCACCTCCATCGCGTACACCTTGCCGCCGGCCTCGATGTGCCGGCCCAGGTAGCGCTTGTCGGGTTGGATATCCTGCCCCAACTGGATGTCTTCCGCCTTAGGGGCGAGGAAGATGACGTCGGCGAGGCCGGGGCCCATCGCCGCGTCGTTGAACCGCCCGTTGCTGTTGTTATCGACGAGCGCACACCAGAGCGTCTCGCCTCCGATGGCGACGGGCCCCTCGTACCACGCCGCAGCGTACACGTAGGCGTCCAGATGGTCGGTCCAGTTGTGGGAGTAGAGGCGGAGTTGATAACGCGTCGGGCCGCCCTCGCCGGGGAAGCGCACCTCGACCAGGGGGAAACCGGCGCGAAGCAGTCCCGGGTCGGTCTCCTGGGCCTGGACGACGGTTTCATCGGCGAGGCTGCCGTCGGCGTCGGTGTCCACGTAAAGCCGGTCGTAGACGTTGTCCTTGCCGGAGCGACAGAGCATCAGCCAGAGATGGCCGGCCGGAACCATGGGCGTCGACCATCTGGCGAATCGCGGCTGCCGGCCCGTCGGGGCGGGCAACGCCACGCCCGGCGGGGGGTCCTCCTGCACCGACAGGTGCGCGCTACGCGCCCCCATGACGTTAAAGCCCCTCTCCGTGGGGCTCCGGTACGCCAGCCGCTGGGCCTCCTGGCCCAACGCCGCCGCGGCGGCCAGGACCGACACCAGGACCCACGCGGTCCACGCTCGACAGACCATCAACACACCCTCCCTCCTGAGCCGAAGGCCCCGTCGCCCGTCACCGGGCGCATGCGTTGCAGGGGCGTCGTCGGCCCGGCTTTCTTGAAGAACCTCTGCTGGCCAGGCTCGGAGGCCCGCGACGGGCCTACTTGACCGCGTGCCAGGTTTCGTCGCTCTTGAACTCGAACGGGCCGAGTTCGGGCTTGACGCGGACGCTGAACGTGCCTTTGAAGCCGTCGGGTACTCGCCACGAGTACGTGCAAGACCCGCCTCACCCATACTCGAACTTGCCGGCGTAGATGACCTTCCTGGCCTCGTCGAGGATCTCGACGGCGGGAGGCGGCAGCATGGTCTTGTCCTTCATGGCGCCGGGCGAGTACTGCTCGCCGGCTTGGCCGAGCAGCGCGTAGATGATCAGAACGGTCTTGCCGCTCTGCCGCACGTCGGTCTTGGCCAGGAGCGGCGGGCCGAGTTTGACGGCCAGGGCTTCGTCGGGCCGGATTTCGAACTGCCGGAACTCGCCGCCCGACTGGCGCAGCATCCACGTCGCGCCCGCGTCGTCCGTCTGCGTCAACGTCAGCGTGACCGGCATATACTTGCCGGCGGGGAGGCGGGCCTTGCCGTCGGCGGTGTTGACCCGCTGGAAACCGGCTTCGGACATGGCGATGATGTCGACGCCCGGTCCGCCCATGTCGAGCGTCCCGAACTTCGGTTCGGTCTTCTGGAACTCGATCTCGGAGCCGTCGGGCGCCACCCGGACGGTGTAATATGTCCCGCCCACCTCGACCATCTTGCACAGCAGCGTCCATTCCCACGCCTTGCCGGTCGGGCTGGGCCGGGCGAACTGACCGTCCTGATCCAGGTCGATCGCCAGCCCGTCGGCGCTGCCTGAGCTAAGATCGTTTGGATTGTCTTGGATAATGTCGTTGTAGTGGCCGTTGAACGTGCCGTCGATCACGGCGACGGCGTACGTCTTGCCGCCGAGGGTGGCCTTGCCCGCGGGGCAGCCGGCGGCCCGCAGGGAGAGGACCTGGGCGGGGCCTTTGGTATTCCGAAAAGTGGCCTCGCACCGGACCTTCACGGTCGCGCCGCCCGAGACGGGCAGGTCGGCGATGGCGTACTTGACCCGGTTGCCCTCCACCTGGCCGGCGATGGCCGTCTCGTCCGACAGGTCGTTGTCGCCGTCGGTGTCGACGTAGAGCTTGGGCGCGTCGCCCACAAGCGCGGCCATCCAGATCCGCTTGTCGCCGAAGCTCATCTGGCAGTAGGCCGCGGTCTCGGGCAGTCCGTCGGGCAAGCCTGTGATCTCGTCCGGCTTTCGGGGGTTCATGCCCCTGGCCGGGCTGTTCATCTGAACCACCGCGTCGTTGCCGGGGCCGGCTTCCTCGTACTTCAGAGGGAACTTGCCCTGGGCCAGCAACGGCGGGCACAGCAGACAAAGCACGGCGACCGTCAGCCCCACTCTTCGCATAAGCCGCTCTCCTTAAACGTGCGGCATCCGGAGGCCTTCCGGATGCCGCTTCTGTCACTTGACCTCGTGCCAGGTCTCCTCGCTCTTGACCTCGAACGGGCCGAGTTCGGCTTGGACGCGGACGCGGAACTTGCCCTTGAAGTTTTCGGGTACTCGCCACGAGTACCGGGGGGGGCCGCCGGGTCAGCCATAATCGAAGCGGCCGGTGTGGATCACCTTGCCCGCCTCGTCAAGGACCTGGAAGCCGGGTGCGGGGACCTGCTTCGCGTCCTTCAGGATGCCGCCGGCATAGTCCGCGCCCGCCCGGCCCGTCAGCGACAGGTAGATGGCGACGGTCCGATCGTGCTGGCGGGTCTTCGTGTCGGCGACCAGGGGCGGCCCCAGTTCGAGCCGACACGTCTCGTCCGGGCGGACCTCGACCAGGTTCGGCTTGTTGCTGTAGCCGCTGCGCCGGATCGTCCACGCGGCGCCCGACTCATCGGTCCGGCTCAGGATCACCGTGACGGGGTCGTACCGCCCTGCGGGGAGCCTGGCCTTGCCGTCGGCCGTCCGCAAGTGCACGTACCCGTGGTCCGAGAAGGCCGCGAACTCGACGTGCGGCACGGGGAATTCGAGGGTCCCGAACTTCGGCTCGGTCTTCTCGAACCGGATGCTCGACCCCTCGGGCGGCACGGTGACCCGGTAGTACGCGTCGCCGACCCGCACGGCCCGGCACAGCGGCGTCCATTCACAGGACTCGCCTCCGATGCCGAGTTGGTTGAGCCGCCCGTCGCGGTTGCAGTCGATCGCGATGACGTCGTCGCCGCCGCCCACGGACGGCCCGGTGAACGCGTCGTCGTAGCGTCCGTTGAAGTTGGCGTCGACCAGCGCCACGAGGTAGGTCTGCCCCGCCAACTCGACTTTGCCCGTGTAGCCGCCTGCCGACCGGAGGGTGAGCGCCCCCGGGGGCTTGCCCGGCTCGGGGAAGTACGCGCTGAGGCTCGCTTGCACCGGTTGCCCCCCGGCGGTCAGCACGCGAATGACCCCGAACGAGACATCATGCTTGCCGGCCTTGCCGGGTACGGCCTTCTCGTCCGAGAGGTCGTTGTCGCCGTCGGCGTCGACGTAGAGTTCCCAGGGGCTGCCCGCGACGACCGCCGCCCAGCGCGGCTTCCCGCCGAGGCCGAGGTCGTAGTAGGCCACGGCGGCCGACGCTGCCGCCGGGACGCCGACGATCTCGCCGGGCTTCTCCGCCTTCGCCGTCGCCGCCCGGGCCGCCAGCCCGAGCGCGGGCAAGGTGAACGGGTCGACTTCCCGGTACCCAAGCGGGAACGTCCCCTGGGCCAGGAGCGTCGAGCACACGACACACGAGACGGCCGCGGCAAGGATCAGCGCTCTCATGACTCATCCTCCTTGCACCAGGATGCCAGGACCGGCGCCGAGGGCCGGCTGGCCGCGCGGCCGGATCGCCATCGCGACCGACCGGTCAGACCCCTCGCGCTCAAGGGCACTGTCCACGCGGCAGACCATCTGTCTGATCGGCGCCGCGGCCGCCGCCCTGCCGTGCGCCACGACGAGCACCTGCCGGACGCCTGCGGCCAGGGAGTTCCAGGCGAGTTCCGGCAACACGATACTTCATTCAGTTTGGTGCCATGCCGCCTGCCCACGTGAACGGCGCCGTGTCCGCCGGCCACGGCACAGGCCGTACCCGTGCCAGGGTGCGGAAGCATGCCCACTGTCCAAGCGGGACCTGTGTAGACTACCCCGAAATGTCTGCAACCGCAAGGGGGATGGCTGCCGTTGCGGACCGGGGAGAACATGCTTTCGCAACGGCGCGAAAGCATGGCACCCGGCAACGGCGCGAAAGCATGGCACCCGGCTGCCGTTGCAGCGGGATCGCCGCGGCACGCCGCGGCCTACGACAACGGCGAACGCTGAACAAGGAACGCTCAATGTCCAACGTCGAATGAACGGCAACGGCGAGACCCCTCGGCTGCGCTCGGGGTGACAGATGGTTGCCGCGGCACGCCGCGGCCTACATGTCAGGAGCAGGTCCATGACCTGTGGCGGCACGAGGGCGGTTACGAGCGTTTGGGGGAGGGTCGGGGCGAAGGCATCTGGGGGGCGGCGCGGCCGTTGGCGCGGAGGCGTTGGCCGACGAGCATGTGCTGGATCATCGCCTGGGGCCGGTTCTGGAGCGCACACGCGACGCTGAGGAGTTGGTTCGCCAGGGCGCGGGATTGGGGCGGGCCGTCGGCGATGGCGGTCTTGAGGCGCTCCAGGGTCTGGTCCCAGTTGCCTTGGGCGGCGGCAAGCAGGGCCAGCCAGACCCGTGCATCGCAGGCGTTGGGTCGGCGTGCGTCGAGGGCGGCGAAGAACCTCTCGGCGTCGTCGAGTTTGTCCTGTCGGACGGCGGCGATGCCGGCGGCGGTCAGATTCTGGTCGTCGAGGTCAGGGACCCGGGAGGTCGGGGGAAGCGTGACGCGGCGCGGGCCGGCGACGCAACCGGCGACGCTGATCAGACCCTCGCGGGCGCTGGGTGCCTTGCCAAGGTGCGCCTGGATGAGGGTGGCCCACAACAGGGCGGTCGTGCCTGTGCCGTTGTGCTCGGCGAGGCTGTGCCAATTCTGCATGGACTCGATGGCTTCGTCGGGGTCGCCCTTCAGGAGCAGGGCCAGGGTGAGCCACTGGCCGGCGGTCTGTCTGGCGCCGTCCGGCGCGCGGTCGGCGGTCAGGACGCGGCGGAAGTGTTCGGCGGCGTCGTCGGGCTGATGCCGGACGACGGCCGCAATGCCAAGCGCTATGTCGCGCCAGCCGGGGACGGCCGGGGCGTCGCGACCGGCGGGGGCTCCGTCGGCCGTCCGGACGGCCACGTTGGGTTCCATGGCTATGGCGTAGGCCAGCGCGAGCATGGTGCGGGCCTGGGGGTCGTCGGGCGCCGCGGCGGTGGCCTGGGTGAGGAAGGGAATGGCGGACATGGGGCTTCCGGCGGCCAGGGCCTCGACGCCTCGGCGATAGGCTGGGCCGACGCGCGCGGGCTCGGTGCATCCGGCGGCAAGGAGCAGCGCCGCGAGGGCGGCAGGAATGAACGATCGGGCCGGGGTCATGGCGTATCTCCGTTGGCCGGTTCGGCCATCAGGTCGAGGGGGCTGACGTAGCGTTGTTGGAGACCGGTGGGGAGATCTGTGGCGCCTGCGTCGCCCTCGTCGCGGACGAGGTGGGTGGTAATGACGAGGACGATCTCTTTTTGGACGATAGATTCCTGGACCTTCTGAAAGACGGGCCCGAGCAGGGGGAGGTCGCCCAGGAGGGGGACCTTCTCCTTCATCTGGCGGCGGTGCTCCTGCAACAGGCCGCCGATGACCACGGTTTGGCCGTCCTGGATGGCGATGGTGGTCTTGGCGCGGCGTCGGGTGACGACCGGGAGTGCCTGGACGTGGTCTTCGCCGCCGTTGTCGTTGCCGTCGCGGGTCCAGTCGTGGATGACGTCGGAGACCTCGGGTTCGAGCTCGAGGGTGATCTGTCCGTCGGCGCCGATATGGGGTGTCACCTTGAGGCTCACGCCGCTGGTGATGGATTCGAGGCGGTAGTAGGGATAAGCGGCATGGCCGCTCAGGAGCGAGAAGTACTTCTCCTGGCCGACGAAGATCTCGGCGGGCTGGCCGTTCATGGCGATGATGCGCGGGTTGGCGAGGACCTGTCCCTTCTGGTCCTGGACGATGGCCCGGAGCATGAGGTCCACGTAGATGCCGATGTCGGATGCCTCGTCGTAGGTGATGCTGCCGACGAGGTTCCCGGCGCCGACGAGCATGCTGCGGTTCTGGTACTGCCAGTCGAGGCCGAGTTGTTTGGCGCCGGCCTCGCTGAGTTCAAAGACGACGGCCTCGACGGCGACCTGGCCTTGGGGGACGTCGATCAGGTCGATGGCGTCGCGCACGCTTCGGCGCACGGTCTCGGGTCCGCTGACGGCGATCACGTTGTTGACCTCGTCGTAGGTGATGCACTTCGCCAACGACATGGGCATGAGGGTCTTGACCTGCTTGGCCGAGAGGTGGCGAAGTTTGATGCGGTGCAGTTGGGCCAGCCGCTGGAACAGGGGCGTCCCCGGCTCGGTGAGGCCGACGATGTAGTAATCGCCCTCGCGGACGAACTGGTAGCCGCCCGACGCGCACAGCCTTTGCAGACACTCCTCCAAAGGCAGGTCCTTGGCGCCCAGCGAGACGATGCCCTGGACGGTCTGGTCGGCGATGATGGTGGTGCCGGTCTGTGCGGCGATGTCCTGAAGGACTTCGCGCAGTTCGGCTTCGACCCACAGGTTGTTGACAAGTTTGGATGGTGCGCCGAGGGGTTCGGGGACCGCGGCGGGGTCCTCGGCGCCGACGGCGGGCGCGAGGCCCACGCCGATCGCCGCGACGACGGCGAGCAGCGCCGGCCACCGGCACGGCGCCCGGCCGGGATGGTCGGGTCGAGGGCTCATCCGGTTCTGCCTTGCACCGTCAGGTCAATGGGAACCTCGATGCGCGACGGCGCTGCATCGAGGGTGTCGATCTCGAGAACCAGGGTGGTCTCGTGGTGCCCGGCCGCCTCGTCCGGGACGCGGACGAACAGATGCAACGTCTTGGACGCGGTGGTGGCCAGCGTGAACGTGTCTGTCCGGATCTGGAACCACGATGCGGGGTTGCGCGCGCCGGAGGGGTCGGCGACGGTGGCGCGGCACTGGAGGCTGTCGCCGCCCGTGTTGGTGACATCGACTTTGAGCACGCGAAACGTGCCGGCCGGGAGTTTGGCCGCAAGCGCTTTCGGCTCGACCTTGACGGTTGGGCCGGAGACGGTCGCCGTGACGGCGGCCGCGGCCGCCTTGGCCAGGAGGGCCTCCTGCTCGGCGGTGATCATCAGCGGGACGCGTGCCTGCGCCTTGGTCCACCCGGACTGGTGATCGAACTCCACGCGCATGGTGTACAGGCCGCACGGAAGCACTTTGGTCAGGGGACACTCGAACAATCGCGTGTCGCCGGCGAGGACGCTGGGGCGGCGGGTGGTCATCGGGGCCTTGAAGACGGTCCGCCCCTCGGCGTTGCTGATCCGGAGGTGTCCCGAGGCGTCGAAGCGTGAGCGGCCGGTGTTCTTGAGGACGGCCAGGATGGCGGGCATGGGTGCGGCGTCGGACTTCGGCAGGGCGCCGTCCGGCCCGAGCCAGCCGACCTCGCAGCGAAGCACCTTGGCCTTCTTCGGGAATGTCCGCCCCTGGACGGTCACGTACACGCCGGACGCGATTCGGTACTCGACCTCCAGCGTGCCGTGGGTCTGCTTGCGGTCCAGGACGACGACGACGGCGGCGTAGTACTCTCCGGTAGCGGTGTACGGCGCTTTGACCTCGAAGTCGATGCGCTCGGACTGGTTGGGTTTGAGCGTGACGGCGGCATGGGTTGGGGTGATCCACGCGGTGGCGGAGTCCTCGACGGTTCCGGGCGGCTTCAGGAGCACGGCCCCGCGCTCGGTGATCTCGAAGTCGGTCACTTGGAGTCGGGCCGACTGGGGGGGCGCGCCCCGCGTGCGTGCCCGGTTGGCCACCGTGACATGGAACGTGGCCGTGCCGCCCGGTTTGAGCGCGATGTCCTGCTTCAGGGGCGAGACGGTGATGCCGGCCGGCGCCGTTCGGGCTGCCAGGCCGACCGCCGCCGCGGCCACCGCCGCCGCCATGAGCGCTCGTTGCCGTATGGACATGCCCCGCGCTCCTTACCACGTGACCGTCAGGACGATCGACGCGGTGTAGGTGCCTGCGTCGTTGGCTCGCGTCGGCGCCGCTTCACCTTGGACGTGGAAGGTGATGTCCGAGGGGCCGACCCCCTGGACGCTGTAGGACCGCGCCGGCAAAATAAACTGTGCGGCGGCCACCCAGTCGGCGTCGGACGATGCCCCCAGTGCGGCCCCGGTGAGTTTGTAACTCGTGGCGAGGGTATCGCCGGTGGTCTGGTGGGTCAGGAATTCGTCGCCGGGCTGGACGGTGGAGGCCTGGATCGCGGCGTCACCGTCGTGGTCGAGCACCAGGATGATGGCGTCCGTGCAGGTCTGGCCGAGGCCGGTGATGTGGGGGGACGCGGTGGCGGTATACTCCGTCTCCGCCCAGCCGGTGATGGCTGACGCCGAACCACATGCTGCGCCTACAGCGGCGGCCGCAGTCGCGAGGACTGCCAGTGCCCTGAGTTCCACAACTTCCGCCCCGTCGGCGCATATCCGGGGAGCGTGATGCGATGACCATCCTATTTGTCGGCAAAACAGGTCACCATTCTTCGGCAATGTTTTCGCTTGCGGGCCCGAACGCCCCTGGCGCTATGAAAAAGGGGGTCCACGGCCATGGCAACTTGGCGTCAAAGGCCGAAACGCCCGCCCTGAGCGGATCCCGGGCGCCTGGTCAGAAAGGCCTTGGCGGGAGGCGATGGGGCGATCCGTGCGGGGACTGGCCGGCTGGACCGTGTCCCGATACGCAACGGGCGACGTGGGGCGCCGGGCGTGTGCCCTGCGTCCCGCGTCGCCCGCGTTGGCGCACGGACCGGTTGTGGCGTGGCTCCGGGCGGCCGGCGTCGGCGCGCCCGTGAGCCGGTTACCACGTGGCGGTGATGGTCAGACCGGCCGTATAATCGCCTGCGTCGTCGGCCGCAACGTCATCGGATTCGGCCTGGACGAGCAGGCTGAGCGCATACGACCCGTCGCCGGAGACATGCGTCACGGTGTAGGTGTTGCCGGCGTTGAAGAACTCGCCGACGCCTGCTCCTGCGAGTTTGTAGGCGGCGTCCGGCACGGTCACATCGCCCCGCATCTGATAGGACGTGGTGAGCGTGTCGGCGGCGGCGCCTGTGGTCAGGATACCGCTGTTGGCGCCGGCAACCTGGGACAGCGTCACGGTGGCGTTGGCGTAGAGCGTCATGGCCTTCGTGACGGTCAGATCCTCGCCGACCTGGTTAATCGTGGTGCCGTCCACGCTGCCGGTCCAGTCGCCCGCGGCGATGACTGGGGCGGCGTCTTCCCATTCGGCAAAGGAATCGACCGTTGCCGTCATGCTGACGACCGTGTCGTCAGTTGCCGCCCATGCGGTTAAGGACAGGAGCAGCAACGCCCCTAGAGAAACACCAATTGCCGTTACCCCTCGCAACATGACTGATTCCCCTTATTTGTGGCCGTGCGCGAAAGCGGCGCCGCTCCGCGCACAGGTCCGTGTCCGCGGGTATTCATCGGTCCCCGAGGGCACTTGCTTTAGGCATTCCCAAGTTTAGGTGAGAACGCGTCGGTGTCAAAGCGCCTGGGGCCTTTTCAACGTGCCGCTCTATGAGAACTGATATAAGCCCTTGTCCTGAAAAGAGTTAGAGCAAGACCATCGGAGACCGCCGGACGCCCGATACCCGGAAATGCTGCTACGGACCCCAGGAAATCCGGGCGAAAAACCTGTGGCGCCATGGCGGTTGGCGTCTGGTGCCGCGTGCCGGCGTTCTTCCCATCGTCCACGCGGGCGTGCGTGGATGTGGCTGGAGTTCGGTGCGCGGCATGGCCGATGACTAAGCGCTTCGACGTAACGTTGTGCGCCGTGGATCTGTGCACCCGGCGCGCATCAACGTCTGGGGGCCGCTGATGACGGATTCGCAACCGAAGGGCAAACACAAGCGGCACGAGGTCATGTGCCGCGTGCTGGCCAACTCGGTCGTCACCCAGTTGGCCGGTTCCGGGTGCAGTTTCGCCCAACTGCTCGAATTCGGCGGCGAGGTCCTGGCCTGCATCAACCGGCAGTCGGGCGGCAGGGGGACGGCGGGCGACGGCAACACCGGCGCAGGCGACGACCTGCACGTGGTGCCCTACCGCCTCGAGCCCGCCGCGGATGACCGCCACACGGTCCACGGCCCGCGCGTCAGGCTGCGGCCCATTGAGGATGGCGACGCGGAACTCCTCGATGCCTGGAGCCGGGACGACCTGATCAGGCATACCTTCAGCCGCGGCCTGCTCGAGGAACTGTGCGGCCACGCATCGCTCGCGTCGCTCCGGGACGGTCGGCGGGATTTCATCGTGTGCGACGAGCAGGGGCGCGGCATCGGCCTGGTCTGCCTCTTTCACATCGACACGGCGGTCGGCCAGGCCGAGATCGCGAAACTCCTGGGCGACCCCAATGCACGCGGCAAGGGGTATGCCAAGGAGGCCACCAGCCTGCTCCTGGGGTACGCCTTCGACGAGTTGAGGCTGAAGCGGATCTATCTGCGGACGGCGGGCCTGAACATCCCGAACGTGCGGCTGAATGAGAAACTGGGCTTCCGGTTCGAGGGGATCCTGCGGCAGGCGGCCGCCCTGGACGGGAAGCCGGTTGACGTGGTCATCATGTCGATCCTGGCCGAGGAGTTCCTGCAACACTATCGGCTGGAGAAGGGGTGACCGGGCGGCGTCCGTTTGCCGGCGAACCTCGTCCTACAACGCTACTTCGCCTTTTTGTCCGCCTGGTGGCCTTCCCAGGCCACCAGGAACAGGCATGAACTGCATTCGCGGCGGCCTGGGAAGGCCGCCGCGCGGAACGTAGCGTAGTCGTACTAGATCGGGCGCCGGCCGGGGGGCAGCCGGTAGACGCTCAGAAAGTAGAGGGCGAGCAGGGCGTCGATGTGCAGCAGTTCCTCGTCGTCGATGGTTGCCATGCGGCGTCGGGTTTCCTGGACGAACCAGTACCCCAGCCCCAGCCGCACGTCCTGACCGAAGGCGAAGTCCAGCGCCACCTCGTCCTCACACTCCCTCCCGATGACCAGGCCGACGAGGCTGCGGATGTGTGGAGCGAGCCCCTCGATGGCCGGCCGGTACGACCCGCCTTCCATCAGGCCGCGGAGGCGCTGAAGGTCGTGCTCGATCTCCTTGAGCAGCCCGCGCTCCGCCTTGTCGGCAAGAGGCCGGAACGAGCGGACGGCCCGTCTGGCGGAGCGGGTCAGCCGGCCGAGCCCCGCACCGTGCTGGGTCGTCTCGCCCGTCAGGTAGGCGTAGAACTCGCCGGGCTCGCCCAGGAGGTTGCCCATGGCGATGGCCAGTTGCCGCCTGAGGACCGGATTGGTCGTCTCGTGCATTCGGGGCAGGATGTCCATGGCGGCTTCGAGGATGCCGTGCTTGGAGATGGCCTCGGCTCCGCTGGCGAAGACGCGCTCGGTCCGCGGCTCGTCCAGCAGGCCCCTCAGGCGTCGGCGGGAGGGGCTGTCGCCGATGGCCCCCAGTGCCTGTGCGGCGGCCTCCTGGAGTTCCTCGCTGCCGCTCGTGAGCACCTCGGTCAGCGCCGGCACGGCGCGCGGATGGCCGATCTGACCGAGCGACCGCGCCGCCTCCTGCCGGATCGTTGAGTCGGGGTCGCGGAGCTGATCGACAAGAGCGTCCACGGCCTCATAGGAGCCGATGCGCCCCAGGGCGCGGGCCGCTTCTTCGCGGACTTCCTGGTCCGGGTCGTCCAGCCGCTGGAGGACGTCCTCGGTGGCGACGTGGCTGCTGGCGCCGTCCATCGTTCTCAGGGCACGGGCCGTCCGCGAGGAACTGGTGCGGCCGGTAATGACGTTCAGGTTTCGGAACGTTCGGAAGATGCCGGGTGTGGCCAGCAGCGACACGACGAAACCGACCGGCCGCTCGCGCCCCCGGCGAATGCGGCTCAGCAGGAGAATGGACGGCACGAGCAGCGCGAACGACACCGCCGCCACGACGTGGATACTGCCGACCGGAATCCCCCACAGGTCCGTCCGGAAGGCGCTGACGGCGTCCTTGAGGCGGCCGCCGAGGATCGACCCGCCGGCCGCTATCACCCCCACCACCACGCTGTGCCAGGCGATGTAGGCCGTGCGGTTGCGGCGCGGCGTCAGCGTCAGCATCATCGTGCCGACGCCGTTCCAGTAGCCCGGACTGAGCAGCCCCCCGACCAGGGCCACGACGGGAAGGATGTACACGTAGTTGTTGGGCGTCAGCAGGAGGTATCCGACCCATGCGGCGGGAAACATGGCGCCCAGGATGACGATGGGCTTGCGTCCGAAGCGGTCCATCAGGATGCCCCACGCGGGAACCGTGGCGATCCAGACGGTCTGGCTGATGGCGAACATGATGCCCAGCCAGGTGTTCGGCGCGCCGATGCCGCCCTTGGCGACGTCGGCGGTGATGTAGGGGGCCACAAACGGGCCGAAGATGCTGGTCGAAAAGGTGAACAGGCCGATCGCCGCGCTGAACCGCATGAAGTCTCTGGCCCGGAGCGGCTCGACGAACTCGCGCCAGCCGATGCGGGGCTCGTCGGAGCGCGGCCGGGGCTCGGGGATGAACGCATGCAGGAGGATGTCGAGGATGCCCAGCGTGCCGCCCACCCCGAAGACGACGGCGTACACGTACAGCGTGTCGGCGGTCTTCAGATAGTCGAGCGAGACCTGGATGCCGAAGAACCAGAGCATGTTGATGAAGTGGACGACGGCGCTGCGCCGGCCGAAGAACGTGCCGCGAATCGATTCGGGCACCAGGTCGGCCATCCACGACCACCATCCGGCGGCGCTGACCGTCGTCAGGGCGAAACTGATGCCCATCGAGACCATGATGATCCGGACCGCCAGGGCCGTGTCGCCGCCGCGGGCCGAGTAAATGGCCACCCCCGCCAGCACGTAGCCGAGACCCCGGTGCAGAAGATGCGAGATGACCCAGAACCGTTTCCGGGAGTTCAGCCAGCCGTAGATCAGAATGGCCACCAGGTGGAGCGGCGCGATGAACTGGCCGAGCGCGACCAGCAGACCCAATTCGGTGTCGGTGGCGCCGAGGTGGTTCCGGAAGAAAACCTGCATGACCTGCTGGGCGGAACAGACGGCGTACCACGCCATGCCCATGGCGCCGGCGGCGATGTTCAGGCGCATCGCCCGCCTCAGGCGGCTCGGCGTGATCGGGAGACCGTCCGTGTCGAGAGGCGAGGCGACGTCGTGGTTGCTTGAGACCTGCATTCGTAACACTCTAATCCTACAACGCCACTTCGCCTTGTTGTCCGCCTGGTGGCCTTCCCAGGCCGCCAGGAACAGGCGTAAACTGCGTTCGCGGCGGCCTGGGAAGGCCGCCGCGCGGAACGTGGCGTAGTCGTGCTAAACGAACGCCCGGACGGTGAGCGGCGCGAGACGCTGAGGCCCACGCGCTCCCCTTCGGGTCGCGGTTAAAAGCGCGGCGGCTGCACCCACGGGCGGGTGGCGATCCTCCCGCGCGCCAGACACGGCCCCTGCGCCGCTCAGCACCGGTCCGGGTTGCATTGCGCTTGGGCGACCTGACGGGCCAGGTCGAGGGCGTCGGCTTTGGCGGCGACGCGGCCCTCGAGTTGCGCGTCGTACACCTGGTCGAGAATCTCGCGAAAGACGGGCCCGGGCTCAAGTCCCATATCGATCAGGTCGCGTCCGGAGACGAGCGGCGCGGGGCGGATCTGGTGCCGGCCCATGGCCCGGTAACGGACCATGAGGGCCTCGTACTCGTCGGCGGTTCCGCCGGAGGCCAGGCAGTCGGCCCGCCACAGTTCGGCCAGTTCGTCGAACCCGTCGTGGGCGAAGAGACGCTTGAGACGCGCCTCGCGCATCTGGTCCCAGTTCAGCAGATTCATGTGCTGGCGGACGAGCCACGTGACGCGCCGCCGCTCGTAATTGCTCAGCCTCAGACGGCGGCAGACCTCGCCGGCCGCGTCCTCGCCGACCGTCGCGTGACCGTAGAAGGTCCACTTGCCGTCGCGGAGCATGGCGGTACGGGGTTTGCCGACGTCGTGGAGCAGGGCGGCCAGGGCGAGTTCGAAGGTCGGCTCCCGCAGTTGCTCGACGCACAGCACCGTGTGGACGAACACATCGCCCTCGGGATGGACGTTGGGGCCCTGGTCGGTGCCGTGGGTGGCGTGGACCTCGGGAAGGATCACGGGCAGGAGTCCGAGTTGGTCGGCGAGTTGGAGCCCCCTGCGGCGTCCGGCGGGCGGGGCGGTCAGCAGCCGCGCCAGTTCCGCCGCGATGCGCTCGCCGCTGACCCGTGCGATCTTCGCGGCCAGGTCGCGGATGGCACCGGCGGTAGCCCGCTCGATGTCGAACCCCAGTTCGGCCGCAAACCGCACCGCCCGGAGCATCCGAAGGTGGTCCTCGGCGAACCGGACGCGCGGGTCGCCCACCGCCCGGATCGTGCGCCTCTTCAGGTCCTTCCGGCCGCCCACGTGATCGATGATCTCGCCGCTCGCCGGGTCGAGGAACATGGCGTTGATGGTGAAGTCGCGCCGGAGGGCGTCGTGTCGGGCGTCGGTGAAGGTGACGGCGTCCGGGTGGCGGCCGTCGGTGTAAGGGGCGTCGCTTCGGAAGGTGGCGACCTCGACCTGCATCGCCCCGTCTCTGACGATGACGACGCCGAAGGCCTGGCCGACGGTCAAGGCGTCGGGGTAGAGGTCGAGGACGGCCTGCGGCGGCGCGCTGGTCGCGACGTCGTAGTCTTTGGCGGTTCGGCCGAGGATCAGGTCGCGGACGCATCCGCCGGCGAGCACGGCCTCGTGTCCCGCCTGGCGCAAGCGCTCGATGACCGACTCGGCGAGTTGTCGCTGACTGGGCATGGCGTTGCGGTTCTGGTTTCGGCTCTTCGTGACGAAGCCTACCGCGCGGAGAGGGGAGGTCAAGCGCTAAAGCCCAACACGTGCCGAGTGAACTCGGCGGCTAACGTGGGCTTGCCCGAGTTAGCCGCCGCGCTTGTCGAAGGCGGGCGCGGCGCGTGGTGTGACGGGACGCAGGCTTCGGGCTTGCCTCACGCCGCCTGGCGTTGGCCGGGGGTGGGGTGGGCGCTGCGGCGGCGGCTGTCGGGTCGCATCCAGTTGGCGATGAGGGGTTCGCAGAAGGCGAGGAGGAGGCAGATCATCAGGAAGTACTGCCAGAGTTCGCGGCGTGCGGTGTCCTGGAACCGCGAGACGAGGTCCGCCAGGCTCGCGGCCACGTGGGTCTCTTTGGCGCCGAAGTCGAGGCGGAGTTTCTCGTCGGCGAACTCCGCCAGATCCGACTCGGCCCCGTCGGGATTGGTGGAGAAGATGCCGGGCGGCACAGGCTGCTGCGGCAGGCGATACGTGTAATAGCCGAGGTTCCACGTCTTGGTGAAGCGGAGCCGGTTGAGGCCGCGCTCCAGGTCAAGGTCGGTCTCGGGCTGGTCGGAGGCGGTCTCGCCGGCGGGACCGAGGGGGCCGGTCACCTCGACGATGGCCTTCTCCTTGACCTGGGGGTAGAAGTTCGTCTCGTACGGCTGACCTGCCAGGATGTTGTGCTGCTGGTCCTGGCCGCGCGACGCCAGGTGCACGATCCGCATCATCAGGGGCAGGAAGAGGTTGCGGATGGGGAAGGTGGTCCAGTCGGTCGTGGCGGCGGTGGTGAACAGGAGGACCTGCCCGCGTCCGAACGGTTTGTGGAGCAGAAACGGGTCGCCGCCCGACAGGCGGGCCAGGACCGAGTCGGCCTGGGCGCCCTCGGTCCGCACGTACTCGTAGACGAGGATGTCCTGGTAGAGGTCGGCCGACTCGACCAGGTTCTCCAGATACGGCGACTGGTCCTGGACCTGGGTGACCTTCTCGACGGTGGTCTTGAGGACGGCGTCGCCGACGCGCTCCTTCAGTCGCGCGGGCAACAGGCCCCCATGCCGGGGCACCTGCTCGATGAACGTGCGGTTGTAGACCTGGGGGTCGATTTCGGGACCGCAGAAGATGACGAGCGTTCGGCCGCGCGCCACGTAGTCGGCCAGTTCGGTGACGGCCGCCGGCGCCAGGCCCGAGACGTTGTTGAGAAAGACGGCGTCGTAGGCATCGAGGTTGGCGGTCTCGACCTGGTCGGCCGTAACCTCCTCGGGCCGGATGGCCCAGGGAAACTCGGAGCCCAAGCCGACCGGATCGAGGGCGCGGACCAGGTAGAAACTGGCGTCGTTGAACGGCACGTCGCCGGCGCGCTGTTTGACGACGAGAACGGGGATGCGGTCGGCGACGACCAGCGCCACGTGCCGCGAGTCATCGACGTCGAGGGCGTCGTCGGCTTCGAGGGCCACGAGGACCTTGTGCGGGCCGCTCTGCTCGAAGACGTGGGTCAACGACACCATCTGGCTGGAGCCGGGTGTCCCGGCGGCGGTGAGTTTGACGGGCTGCTTCTGCCGTGCCTGGCCGAAGTCGTCGGCGAACAGGAGGAGGTTCCGCTCCTCGCGGGGCGTCTGGCCGGTGTTGCGGACCATGACGTCGAAGCGAACGGGCACGCCGACGGTGCGGCTGCGCGAGACGATCTCGGCGCCGGTGATGGCGACGTTCGTCATGGACGGCTCGGTGGGCCGGATGACGGCGACGGGGATGTCGGGGTGCTGGCGCGGCGCTTTCAGGTCGGGCAGGCCCTGCCACGAGAGGGCCTGGCGGTCGGTGACGATCCAGAGGCGTTTGTCGGCGGTCTTGGCCTTGTCGAGGAGGGCGTAGGCGTCGCGGACTTTTCCGACGAGGTCGGCCTTTCGGCTGGAGATGCGTGCGGCGTCGATCTGGCTGAAGAGTTTGGCGCGGTCGGCGATGAGGCCTTCGGCGCGGGCGGCGGACGGCGCGGGCGAGGCGGCGTCGGTGGTCTCGGCCGCGTCGGGTTTCGGTGCGGGGTTCGTCAGGAGGATGGCCGCCTGGGTGGGCCGCCAGGGGCTCTCGAGAATGGCCCGGGCCTCCTGTTTGGCCTTGGTGAAGCGGGTGCTGCCCTCGTGCCGGACGTTCATGGAGTAGGAGTTGTCGAGGATGATGACGGCGGCGCTGGTGGGCCGCTCGCCGAACAGGTCGAAGTCCTGTGACAGGAAGGGCCGCGACAGGGCGAACGCCAGCAGCGCAAACAGGAGCATCCGGAGGATCATGAGGAAGATGTTTTCGAGTCTGCGGCGGCGGGCGGTCTTCTCGGCGGCGCTCTTGAGGAACCGCAGCGTCGGGAACGGCAACTCCGGCGCCTTGGCCATGTGAATCATGTGGATGATGAGCGGGACCGACGCCGCGGCGGCGCCGGCACCGAGCCAGGCTACCCACCATGAACTGATGAAATCCATGGGATGAACGCGCTCCCCTTTCCGCCGCCGCCAAGGCTTCCGTCTTCGCCAAAGGCTTCCGTCTTCGCCAAAGGCTACGCCGGACAGGTTGGCGGACAAGCGGGTCACGGTTAAACGTGTGCTATCGCAACCGTTGCCGTCGCGCCAGGTACGACCGCAGGAGGAAATCGTACGGGACGCTCGTGTCCGTCAGGACGTACTCGGAGTCGGAGTTGGAGCAGGCCTTCTTGTATCGGTCGATGAAGTCGCGGAGTTCCGTCAGGTAGGCGTCGCGCACGGCCTTGGGGTCCACCTGGTACCGTTCGTCGGTTTCGAGGTCGATGAACTGGGTGAGTTTGGCGAAGGGGAACTCCAGTTCGGCCGCGTCGAAGATGTGGAACAGGATGACGCCGTGCTTCTTGTGCCGGAAGTGCCTGAGGGCCCGGATGACCTCGTCCTCGTCGTCGTAGAGGTCGCTGATGATGATGATGAGGCCGCGGCGTTTGATCATCTCGGCCAGGTCGTGAAACGGCTTGGCCAGGCTGGTGACCTGGCCGGTCTGGAGCCCGTCGAGTCGGCGGCACATCTCGTTGAAGTGCGCGGGGGACCCCCCCGGGGGCATGTGAAGGCGGATCTCGTGGTCAAACGCGACCAGCCCGACCATGTCCTGCTGCCGCGTCATCAGGTAGGCCATGGTGGCGGCCAGGAACGAGCCGTATTCGAGTTTCGTCAGGCCCCGTCCGCTCGAATAGTTCATCGACCCGGAGCAGTCCAAGAGGATGTAGCACCGCAGGTTGGTTTCCTGCTCGTACTGCTTGACGTAGTAGCGGTCGGTCTTGGCGTAGGTGACCCAATCGAGGTGCCGGAGTTCATCGCCGGGCGAGTAGGGGCGGTGTTCGGAGAACTCGACGCTGAATCCGTGATGCGGGCTGCGGTGGAGGCCCGAGATGAACCCCTCGACCGCCGACCGGGCGACCAGGTTCAGGTCGCCCAGACGCATCAGCGTTTCGGGGTCGAGGTACCGGTATCGGGACGCCCCGGTCGTATGGATTCGGGTCATTCGGTTTCCTCGCCGCGCGCCGTCGGGCGGTACGCCATCAGATGAAGCGTCGTCGTGCCGTACGAGCGGGTGTCGATCGCGTCGAACTCCGGCCACGGCCGCTCGATGACCACACCGCGCTTGGCGCGAAGCATGGCGACGGCGCCGGGCGCAAGGGCCCGGAGGCGTCCGAGCGTTGCGGCCACGTGGGCCAGGTGCGTCTGCCCGTCGGTGTCGGCAGTCATGTTGTACGGCGGATCGACGAACACGAGCGTATAGGGCCGGCCGGGTTGGCCAATCCAGCCGCCCGGCCGCAGGGCATCGCGCCGCTCGATCCGCACTCTATCGGCTAAACCCAACTGCTCGCAGTTGGTTTCGACCGCACTGACGGCATCGCGGTCGGCGTCCACGAAGGTACAGGATGCGGCCCCTCGGCTCAAGGCTTCAACGCCGAGGGCCCCGCAGCCGCAGAAGAGGTCCAGAACGGCGGCCCCGTCGGCGGCGCCGGGGCCGAGGATGTTGAAGAGATTTTCGCGGACGCGGTCGGTCATGGGTCGCGTCGTCTTGCCTTCGGGCGTGACGAGTTTGCGGCCGCGATGGGTCCCGGCGATGATCCGCATAGGGTTTCTCCGCGTGCGGCCATGCTAGCGGCGGGAGGCGGGCAAATCAAGGGCGGCGGTGGGTCGCATCGGCGCGGGCGCCGATGGCCGTTGGCTCGGGAGTACGCCGCGGCCGGTCTCGTCGGCGTTCCGCCGACGGCTAAACGCCTGCGGCCGACGTCTCGACACCACATCCGACCGCCAGAAATCGTTGCCGCGCCCTATCCGCGGGTGCACGTTTTTTGCTGTTGACACGGTTCGGCAGGGGGGGTACGGTTCCGCCTGGATGCTTGCGCGGCACGCCGGCCGCCCGAGGCGTGTCCGGCGCGTGCAAGTACCGGGTTGCCTCGTGGGGGGGAGCCCGGCCCCCGGGTCCTGACGGAGTTTCCCGGCGCGAATCCGGGGGGATACCATCCGGGAACGGTGAAGGAGTGCGGTGCGATGCCTCGAGGCAAAGTCAAGTGGTTCAACGAGCAAAAGGGGTTTGGTTTCATTGAGCAGGAGAGTGGTTCGGACGTGTTCGTCCACTACAGCAGCATTGCGGGCGACGGGTTCAAGACGCTTGCCGAAGGCGATGACGTCGAGTTCGAACTCACGGATGGGCCAAAAGGGCCCAAGGCCGAGAACGTGACGCGCGTGGAGGTCTGAAATCCGCTTGGCCATCCAGCCCCCGGCCTGTGAGGTCGGGGGTTTTTTTTCAGCCCCGAACCCGCCGCTACGACAGGTTCATCGCCAGCAGGAACTCGGCGTTCGACTTGACCTTCTCGAGGCGTCCGCGGAGCAACTGAATCGACTCGACGATGTTCATCTCCGTGAGCACGCGCCGCAGGGCCCAGACGTACTTGAGTTCGT
>DATKXP010000330.1:0-2423 GCA_035529015.1 Phycisphaerae bacterium
CGGACCAGGTCCTCGACGACGCGCCAGAAGACGGGGCGGTCGGGCGAGTAGTCGGCGGCCACGTGCTCGTTGTTGCGGTCCACGGCGAACAGGTACTGGACGAGGTCGTTGGACCCGATGCTGGCGAAGTCGGACTCGGCCAGGAGTTCCTTCGCTTCCAGGACGGCCGAGGGCACTTCGAACATCGGTCCGTGGCGGATCTCGCCCCTCTCGGTGTCGGCCGTGGCCTCCTCGAACAGGTTGCGTAAGCGACGGAACTGATCCACGCCCACGATCATCGGGTACATGACGTGGACGGTCCCGTGGCGCGACGCCCGCGCCAGCGCCCGTGCCTGGGTGCGCAACAGGTCGGGGTGACTCAACAGGTACCGCGCCCCCCGCAGGCCGAGCGACGGGTTCTTCTCGGCCGGGAACTCGAACAGGGGCGACGGCTTGTCGCCGCCCAGGTCAAGCAGGCGGAAGTACACGGGCTGCGAATCCACGGCCTTCAACACGTCGGTGTACCGTTCGGCCTGCTCGTCCTCGTCGAGGAGCCGGCCGGCGGCAAAGAACTCCATCTCCGTCCGGTACAGGCCGATGCCCTCGGCCTTCATCCGGCGGACCGCCTTGACCTCGCCGGCCAGGCCGATGTTGGCCATGACACGCAGCGCTTCAACGGGTTCCGGCACGGCGCGCGGTTCGACGTGCACGGTGGGCCCGACCCGTGCGATGGCGTCGTCGCCCGGCCAGACCGTGACCTCGCCGGTGTCGCCGTTGACGATGGTCTCGGTGCCGCACGCCACGAGATCGTGGATGTGAGGAATGCCGCTGACGGCCGGGATGCCCAGCGCGCGGGCGAGGATGGCGGCGTGCGAGGTCGCCCCGCCGCGCTCCGTCACGATGCCGAGGATCTCGTCGGTCTCGAGTTCGAGGGTGAGGGAGGGGGTCAGTTCCTCGGTGATGATGATCCGCTGCCGCCCGCGCTGGCACTCGGGAATGCTGCCGCACTGAAACGTCGGCTTGGTGCCGCACAGATGGTCGAGGAGGCGGCGTTTGACCTCGCCGAGATCGGAGGCGCGCTCGGCGTGGTAGTCGCTGTCGAGTTCGCGGAGGCGGGCCTCGTGCTGCTCGAAGGTCCGGAGGATGGCCGACTCACAGTTGTACCCGTCGTCGATGGCCTCCATGAGTTGCCCGTCGAGTGCCGGGTCCTGGAGGATGAGCCGCTGGACGGCGAAGATCTCGGCCTCGGCGTGCCCGATGCGCTCGGCGACGGTCGCCTTGAGGCCCTCCAGGTGTTCGGCGACGGCCGCAATGGCCTCCTTCAGGCGGGCCCGCTCCTGCTCGACGCCCTCGCCGGCGACGCGGTAGTCGGGGACATCCCCGTGATTCACCTGGCGCAGCAGGCAAACGCGGGCCAGCGCCACGCCCGGGCTGATCGGCAAGCCCTTGAAGTGCGTCTCGTCGGTAAGTTTGCCGGTCATGCGTCTTCCCTGAATGGCTCCGGGCGGACAGGCGAACTCTCCCGCCCCTTGGGGGCAGGGCCCACGCTCGCGGCGGCGAGGAAGCAGGCCGGAGGAATCCTCGACCGGCAAACGGGGCGCGAGCGATCAGCCCTTCCAGAGGCCGTGCACGTTGCAGTGCTCGCGGGCCGAGACCAGGGCCGCACGGACGCAGAAGGTGGCCTCGGGCGCGTCGCCGGGCTCGAGGAACCGGCGATAGGCAACGCCGTCGGCCAGCAGTTCGATCCACTCGATGTAGTGCTCGGCTTCCATGGGGTGCGGCACGGTGCCGACCGTGACCCGGTAGCCGTCGTCGGTCGTCTCGATGACGGGCACGTGTTTCTCGGTGGTTGCGTCGGCGGTCTGCTCGTCGAGCCGTGTCATGGGCTGGTCGCAGCAGACCAACTCCCCGACCCCGCCGGTCAGCACTTCGACGATGTTGCCGCAGAGTTCGCACTTGTAGATTTCGAGCCGTTCAGCCATGGTTTGCCTCCTGTGCATTCGCTCTGAAAAGATCGTCTGATTCGGCTTCGGTTCATTCACTTTCGCGGGGCGCCGTTGACTGCCGGCTCCCGTTTGCCTCCACCCATCGTAGACACAGACCGCCGGGAAGGTCAAGGCGCCGCCGAAAACGTGGCGCCGCCTCGAAGCGCCGTCGCCCGGTGGCGCGGGGGAAGGACAGGAAGTTCTTGCAGGAGCGCCGCCGCGCGGCTTAGACTATCGGGACCGTCTGCCGGTACGGGGCATGCTTTCGCAAGCGAAAGCATGGCACCTGCTTGGCGCACTGGCGGACAAGCCGCCAGTGGCACCCCGCCGGGCGGGCGAGTCGCGTTTCTCTCAGGAGCCGCACCATGGCCAAGGACACCGAAGCGCTGTACGCCGAACGCTTCAGCCGGTACACGACGGCCCTGCGGAACGGGAAGCCCGACAAGGTTCCCATCCGCC
>DATKXP010000331.1:0-6110 GCA_035529015.1 Phycisphaerae bacterium
CACATACGGCAGATCGTCAACCTGCTGGGGCACCGCAACCCCCACACGGGGCTGACCTACGCCGAGGACCCGGCAATCGTCGCCGTCGAGATCATCAACGAGCAGAGCATCCTCTTCTACACCTCGATGGGCCCGCTCCAGAAGAGCGCAACGCTGCGGCGGACCGTGGGTGAGCGGTTCTCGGATTGGCTGAAGCAGAGGTACGGCAGCCACGACGGGCTGCTGAAGGCCTGGGGCAAGAAGGCCCTCGACAGTTTCGGCCGCGAGGTGCCCCAGGCCGTGGGCGAGCACCTCGATAAACGGAACATCCTGCCGCTCGGCAACCCCTGGTTCTGGGAGCCTCAGCAGTTGGCCGGGACGCAGTCGTACCGCCGGCAGCGCCTGGTGGACTCCATGGAATTCCTCTACCAACTCCAGTGCGAGGCGTACGATCGGTACGTCAAGGCGGTGCGAGCCGCCGGTTACAAGGGCGAGATCCTCGGCTCAAACTGGCAGGCCGGCCGCGCCCTGAGCCACTACTACAACCTGCACACCGACTACCGCGTGGGCCTCATCGACCGCCATAACTACTTCGGCGGCGCGCGGCGCGGCCTGAAGCCCGGCGCGTTCAACAACGCCGGCATGCTGGCGGTGCCCGGATCGGGAATGCTCAGCGCCGGCATGCAGCAGGTGGTCGATCGGCCGTTCATGCTGAGCGAGTGGATCCACGTGCAGCCGAACGAGTGGGGCGTCGAGGGGCCCGCCCTCATCGGCGCCTACGGCATGGGCCTGCAAGGCTGGGACGCGTCGTACATGTTCCAGAACTCCGACGGGGGGGGCTTCAGCAGCCGGCTCGCCCAGCCGTGGGACGTGACGGTGCCGCAGGTACTCGGCGTGTTCCCGGCCGTGGCGCGGCAGGTGCTGCGCGGCGACGTCCGGGAGTCCGACGTGCGGGCCACACGCTACGTCCACGTCCCTTCCCTGCGCGAGGGCAAACTCGACTTCGACGACCGCGTCGCCCAGGAGCACGACGTCAAGACGTTCAACAGCGACAAGGTGCCTGCGGCGACGCTGGCCGTCGCACGGAGCGTCGTCGAGTTCACCGACGCGTACCGTGACACGCCAGCCTTCGACCTCGCGAAGTACGACCGAGGCGGCGTGTTGACCTCGACCACGGGCCAACTGCGATGGACGGCGGGCAAGGCGAGGCTTGATGGCCACGTCACCATCGACACGGCGGCCACGAAGGCCGTCGTGGGTTTTGCCCAAGGGAAAACCTGCACGCTCGGCGACGTCACCATCCTGCCGCAGAGCCGTTTTGCCGCCATCTACGTCACCGCGCGGGGCCGAGATGAGAACATCCGCACGGCCAAGTCGCTGCTGGTTGTCGCTATCGCCCGCGCCCGCAACACGGGCCAGAGGCTCAACGAGGCCGAAAACGAGGTCCTCGACGCCGGCAAACCGCCGATCCTCATGGAGCCGGTGAAGGCAGCCCTGACGATCTCCGGCAAGTCGGGCAGCGCCACGGTCCACATCCTGGACCACGACGGCCGGCGGACCGACAGAACGCTCCCGATCGAGGGCGGCACCATCGCCATCGACGGGGCCCGCGACAAGACGATGTACTACGAAGTCGCATACGATTAGGACGGCGGAACGCCCGTTCGGCCGAACGCACCGAGAAAGGGGCGGATCATGAACCGACGCACGTTCCTGCGAGCCGCGGCCACGGCCGCGACGCTGGCGGGGGCCGACCTCGCCTCGAGCCGCCGCTCCGGCGCCGGGCAGCCGAAGCCGAAATTCGCGATGACCCTCAACGTGGGCCAGGTCGGCGTGCGGGCCGATCCGTTCGAGGCCGTCAAACTGGCGGTCCGCTACGGCTACGGCGCGGTGACGCCCATGCCGTGGCACCTCGCGAAGTACTCGCAGGAGGAACTCGAGCGTCTTCTGGCCGAGATGAAGGCCGCGGGCCTGGCGTGGGGCGCCGGCGTCGTGTCGCCGTTCTTCGACCCGGATGACGCCAAGTTCAAGGAGAAGCGCGGCAAGATTCTCGAAACGGCCAAGGTCCTCGGCCGCGCCGGCGTCACGCGATGCATGACCTGGACCGGGCCGGGCAGCGACACCCTCACCTACGTCGCGAACTTCCGGCTCCATGTCCGGCGCGCCAAAGAGATCGGCAAGGTTCTCGGCGACCACGGCCTGCGTCTGGGCATCGAGTACCTGGGCACGAAGACGATGGCCCGGAAGAGGAAGTTTCCGTTCGCGCGCTCCCTGGCCGGAATGAAGGAAGTGGCCGACGAGGTCGGCCTGCCCAACGTGGGCCTGACGCTCGACGCCTGGCACTGGTTCCAGGCGGGCGACACCGAGGAAGACATTCTGAGGCTCACGAACCGCGAGGTGGTCACCGCCGACATCTGCGACGCCCCTGCCGGCGTTCCGCGCGACCAGATGCCCGACTCACCCAGGAAGTTGCCATGCACCACCGGCGTCATCGACGTGAAGGCGTTCCTGAGCGGCCTGGTCCGGATCGGCTACGACGGCCCGGTCGGGACCGAACCGTTCGACAAGTCGCTCCGGACGATGACGACCGACGAGGCCATGACGGTGGCCACCAACGCCATGAAGAAGGCCTTCGCGCTGATCGAGTAGCGCGGTCACCGGCCGGCCAGGCACCGGACCACCCCATCGGCGGTTGAGAGGTACAGCCGCCCGCCGGCGGCGGCCATGCCGTCCCACACGGGCGGAGACTCGAGTTGCACGCGGCCCAGGATCTTGCCGTCCTTCGACGACATAACATGCAGAAGCCCGCCCTCCTGCCCCTCAAACGCCGCACTGGCGGATTCAGAAGGACGCTTCGGATCGAACGTGTCGGGCATGCCCCCGATGAGCAGGTGCTCGCCGGCCCGCACCATCGCCCTCGGCCGCAGGGGCAGCGGCGCGGTCCAGTCGAATGGCACGCCGGCCTCCCGGAAGTCGGGCAGCGATGCCGCGGCGTCGGACCGACCGGTGCGCGGTTGGGCAAACAGGATGTACTTGTCTGGGTACGTTTTTTTCCAACGCATGAGGTGGTTGCGGCGCACGCCCCACACGGTCTTGTCATCGAAGGCAAGCATAAGGCCGTAGGGCACCGACAGGCTCTTGCCTCGCCATTTGTCCGGCGAGTACGCGACCCACGAATAGGCGACCGGGGTGCGGCTGAAGTCCCCCGTGCCGAACACCCAGTGCGAGCGATGATTCTCCCCCCCGTCCAGCAAACTGGAAACCGAGAACAGATGCGGAAACCGTTTGTCCTGCCTCGCAAGGCCGCCGTCGAAACGCAGGTGCCGCAGGTAGACCGAGTCGGCGTCGGCGGCGAGCACGTCCGACCGGGCTCCGTCCATGGAGAACGCGTCGCTGCGGTCGGGACTCACGAACGTCTTGTAGTCGGTCCGGTTCTGAGCAATCGTCTGGCTCATGGCCAACCGCTCCGCGTCGGAAGGCGGGGCCGTGGCGCCCGGGTGCTCGCTCTTCAGACGCGCCTGATGCAACATCGCCCCCGTCTCGGGGTCGAGAGCGTAAAGCACGATGCCGCCATCGAGATAGGAGGACCTGCCGGCTGTCGCATACGCCACGCCGTCCTTCACGAGCACACTGCCGTGAACCGGCCAAAGCGATTCCACCTGGTCGAACGCCACGGTGCGCGTTTGCTGCGGCGCCGCAAGAAACCGCCACACCTGCGCGCCGTCCGAGAGGCGAACGCAGTACACCCAACCGTCCGCGCACCCCGCGAGCACCAGGCCCTTGTAGACCGTGGGCGGCGAATCCACCCGGCCGCCCGTCGTGAGACTCCACCGCTGCTTCCCGCTGCCCGCGTCCAGACATACGATCCGGTGCGAATCCACGTCTGCCACCAGGACACGTCCGCCGGCGATGACCGGAGCGGTGACCCTGCCGCCGACCCGCGCATCCCATACCGGCCGAAGGTCGGCCGGGACCTGTGCCGACGTCGAACCGCTCCGCAGGAAATCGTGGCGGTAGGTCGGCCAGTCGGACACGGGCGGAGCGCCGACGGCGGACGGCGCAAGTTTGGTATCCCCGTACGCCGGGCCCCGCTCCAGAGGAGGCGTCTTGGCGGCGTCCCGCGTTTCGCGCCCCGTCGCCTGCCCCCGCTCAGGCGCCAATGCCCAGAACCCGTACAACCTTGCCTCCATGTAACATCCGCAGGAGTGAGGCGTGGCATACAGCAGCCCGTTGCAGGGCGTGACGCCGATGCGGCACGTGCCCCGGACCCAGTTGTTGCGCGAATGCTCCTCCCCCGCCAGGTCGATCATCTCGACGCCCCGCTTCCCGGTCAGGATGTACCGGCTGGTCGCCTTCTGGGGATAGCACCTGTGGTGGTGCCCGGTGGTCCACAAGCGATCGAGAACGGAATCCTTGCGTTTGATCTCGCCCGAGTGCAGGTCGCGGACCTCGGCAAAATCGGGGCCCAACCGGACCAGGCCGTCGATCACGAAGATGTCGCCGGGGTAAGACTCCAGCCCGGGCTTGTACGCGGTTTTCCACAAGACGCGGCCGTCGGCGGCGGACAATGCAGCCAGCCTCCCGCCATATTCATTGACTCGCGGGTGTGACCCAAGGTACTCCCACGTGTCGCGGTTGAGGACCTGGGGGTTCGTCCCGCCGTACGAGCACAGCACGACGCCGTCGGTTGCGATCAACTTGGCGCGCGGCCAGGCGAGCCGCAGCCTCTTCCCGGTAATTTGAGGGACGAAACGCCACGCCTGCGTGCCCGTATCCGCCGAGAGGCAGCAGACACTGCGGTCGGTCTTCACGAACACCTTGCCGCCCGATGCGGCAAGCGTAAGCGGAACAATATCCACCCCCTCCGGCGGCGCCCACCGCCACAGCAGCCGGCCCGAATCCGCACCAACGGCCACGATGCACCGCGGGCCGGTCACCACGAACAGACGGCCGCCGGATTGGATCACTTCCTGAAGGCCCTGGGTCTGCGGGTAACTTCGGATGACGTCGCCCGTGGCCGCATCCAGTGCGCTGAGCGGCTGCTGTGCCCCCAGCACGGCGAATACGCGGTCGCCGTCCGCGACGATGTCTCTCCACAACTGCTCCAAGCGGGGCGGGTACTGACCCGCCGGCACAGCCCTTTTCCACAGCATCACGCCGCTGAACGCATCGCGGGCCACCAGGAACCACCTGCTCGGCACGGCGGTGTGGGCAGCGGTCGCCTCATCCACCATGTAGAAGAGTCGCCCGTTGGCGGAGACCATCGCCCGGATGGCGGGGTGCGTTCCCTTGTCCGAGTGATGATGCCGCGTCCATTGCGGCCCGGCCAGCCACTGCATCCGCCGAGGCGGTCCCACCACCGTGTCCCTGGCAACCGCGTTGTTGTCCGGCCCGTGCAGAAAATGGGTCCACTCGTCGATCGCCTCCGGCCAGGGCTTGACGGTCTTCTTGCCGCCAACCAGCGCCACGCCGCGCGGCGCCAGAACACGCATCACTTCATCCATCCCCGGCGCGCCGGGCCCCAGGTCCTCGGTCACCAAGAGGTTCACGAGGTTGTCCGGGTAGGGCAGCCGCTCGCCCGTGAGGCGATCGACCGACACCGGGCCGTACAGGCCGCGGCCACGGATGTGTTCGCGCGCCTTCGCCACATCCTCGGCCCTTCGGGCCAGGCCGTGAACGAGGTACGCATCGCCCGCGCGCAGGGCGGCGGTCAGTTCTCCGTCACCACACCCAAGGTGGACGATCAGCCCTCCCTTGATCCCCGCGGCATCAAGGATCGTCCGGGCATCCGATGCCACGTCCGACCACGCAGCGCCTGCCGCCAGGCACACGATACCCAGCGCAACCAACACGCCCACGGCAGCCGTCCTGTGCCGCGAGCCGACAACACGTGGCGTACACACGTCATGCCCTTTCACACTGCGGCTGCCTGCGGTTGCCCATGCAGATCAGACCGCCGAGTTCAGCCGAGGACTGCTGCGAGGACGCAGCCGGATGCCACGGCGAAGCCTCCCCCGTGGATCACGAAGAGGCGACGTGAGGCTCCGACGTTCGTTGCTTCGCGGCGTCAACCGCCCCTCTCGCTACACGTGCCAGGGCCCGCGCATCGCCCGGCAGCGCATCCGGTTTGC
>DATKXP010000332.1:0-3952 GCA_035529015.1 Phycisphaerae bacterium
GTGCGACTCATCGAACGCCAGGATCCGCGCCACCGGCACCGCCGTCTTCTCCCGGAGCAGCGCGTGGATGCCCGGTTCCTGCCTCATCATGTCGCGCTCGTAGAAGCAGAAGACCGAGTCGGCCGGCGGCGCGATCCGAAGCACCAGGTCCTCGCCGCCCGCGCGCACGAAGAACGACGTGTTGAACTTGCCCGTCCGGATGGGCTCGAACGTGACGGGGCCGTCGGCCCCCGGCAGATGCCGGCGGACACAGGCCTCCACTTGCTCGCGGGGCCATTCGCTCATAGGTGCCGGCCCTCAGAACATCGGTTACGGTAAAGGGCTACCTCGCAGGGTGGCACGGCAGCCCGAAGGGCGGCCGTGTCCAACGCCGGACGCACACGGCCGCCCTTCGGGCTGCCGTGCCACCCGTAACAGAGAGCCACCCTCCACGGCCGAAAAGCCTTGCCCTCGCCCGCGTCGGTTCGTAACACTAAAGGGTGTCGGCCGGGGCCACCATAGGCACCGGCGCCGGTTTTTTCAACCGACCACGTGACCGCGACGCCGGTCCGGCGCCGGTTTCGGGAGAAGGGCAATGCCGAGGCTATCACGCGTCCGGGCCTCCCTCGTGCTGCCGCTCGCAGCGGCCGTGGCGGTCGCGGCCTGGGCGTCCGTGTCGTACTCCCAGGACCGGCCGCGCTACGTCCCGCCCCGCATCGACCGGTCGCTCTACGGCCCGCCGACAGCGGCCTCGTCATCAATGATCCGGCGTGTGCGGCCCATGGGCTCGGCCTCGGGCGACTGGCGGAAGGCCCCGTTCTTCTGTATCCAGACCGAACTCAGCCCCGCCACCCTCTACAGTTCGACCACGAACTACCTGGCGTTCTTCACGCACCTGAAGGACCACGGCCTCGGCGGACCGACCTACGCCGCCTACGCCACCGCCGGCACGCCCCGCGTCGTGGCGGCGGGCGGCCGGATGGACGGCGCCGCCATGAGCGAGTGCTGGATCCTCGTCTGGTTCGCCGGCGCCGACGGGTGGAACGACTGGGACAGCCCCTGGGTCGTGTACCTCCAGAAGCGTCCGCGGTCGATCCGGTTCGACTCCGACGGCCTGGCGTTCGGTTTCGACGGTCGCGCCGGCCTGGCCGTCCTCATGCCGCTCTACGGCGCCTACCGGCCGCCGCAGGAGGGCAAGGAGTATCTCGCCGCCCACGGCCTGCCCTCTGGAAACGTCAAGCCGTGGGAGTGGACGCAGCGGCTGCCCGACGACGTGGTCCAGCGCATCCGGTACTGGGCGAACGTGTCGCGCGAGTTCCCCATCTACTGCGAGGACAGTTTCAGCGTGGACCGTGCGATGGACGCCGTGCGGATCCGGCACCGCTTCCAGTGGGTCTCGATCGACGACGACTGGGACACGCCGCAACTGAAACTCGCCCCCATCAGCCCGGTGCTCGCGCTCGCGTCGATGGACGGCAAGTTCCCGGTCGCGTACTCGCGGCCGGTGGCCAACCCGGGGATGTTCACGCCGTACGGCCCGTACATGGGCATCGAGCGGGTCGATGAGTACGAGGCCGCGTTCTACGTGCTGGGGTACGTCCACGAGACCGAGGCGTCGGACCCGCCGAACATCGAAGCACACCCGACGGTGGCGGCGGCGCTGGAGCGCCTGCGCGAGACCGCCCGGCGCAAGTTCCCCTCCGCCGACCGGTACGACTACGACCACGGCGGCATGGCCAACTTCTGCTGGGCCGTCCAAGGCGACCAGTGGTACGCCAAGGGACTGCCGTACTACGACAAGGAGACGCGCGAACGGGCCCTGGCAAGCCTCAAGAAATACTTCCACGAAGACGCCCTCGTGGGCGACCGGTTCACGGAACGCGAGTTCCCGAAGGACTCCGGCCGGACCTATCTTCTCCTCGAAGGGCCGGGCATCGGCTCGTGGGGCGTCCTGGGCGACGCCGGCAAGTTCTCGACCAACCTCCTGGAGACCCTCTGGTGCTACGCCCACTTCACGGGCGACTGGGACCTCCCGAAAAAGCGGTGGGACCTCGTCCGGAAACTCTTCTGCACGCCGGCCGAGACGACCTGGACCACCTTCGGCCGCGGGTCCATCGCCGAACTCGGCGATGAGGCCGCCCCCTGCCTCGCCTTCGCACGGATGGCCTGGAAGGTCGGCGACATGGACTCCTACGCCTACGGTTGCTACATGTTCGCCCGTGAACTCGTCCATCACTGGGTCAAGCAGCGCGGGGCCGGGTACGTCCGCCTGCATCAGCCGTGGCACACCATGGAGTTCATGCCCGAGGAGGTGTACCTGACGAACCTGTGGGGCGACACCGCCGGCTGGCAGATCGACGGCCCCGCCTACCCCGCCAAGACGCCCGAACGCCAGTACACCAACCGGTGGGTCCGGTTCCACAACGAGGACGTGGCCCGTTTCTACCGCGACCGCCTCGCCGACGACGTGCGCAAGGAGATGGACCTCCTGACCGAGCGCTGGGACCCGAAACGCCGCGCGACGAACGACTCGCACATCATGCCGAGCCTGGTCCAACTCCGCTCACTCCTGCTGGACGAGTCGCCGGAAGACCTCGCGAAACTGGCGACGCCGGAGCAGTTCAGCGGCCCGCCCTCCGGCGTCATCGCCAGTTGCATGGCTGTGCTGCGCGCCAGCCGTCCGAAACGCTTCGAGCGCCTCATCCCCAAGATCGGCTCGACGCCCCAGGTGGCGGGTCTGGAGCGCGAGGTCGCCGGCCCGAACGTCCACCTGGCCCAGAGCGTGCAGCACTACATCGCGCCGAGCCGAAGGGGCGGCCAGGGCACCATCATCTGGCCGCACGTCACCTGGTGGACGCCCGAGCGCGGCAAGCGATGGTCGTTCGGGCAGGTGGTGCCCGACCCGCACGACAAGCCGCTCGACGTCGAAGAGGTGCCGCTGAACTGGAACACCGCCGTCTACGCCTACCGCCTGCCGTGACGCCGCGGTGGCGACAGGGTGGCATGGCCACGCTTGCGTGGCCATGTCCTCGAATCCGCAACATGGTCACGCAACGGCGCGTGACCATGCCACCCTGCCGTGAGGCCGGTTCGCTTGAGAGCCCGAGGAGAGCGCCATGAACATCCGCCCGTATGCCGTCCTGCTGGCCGTGCTCGCCGCAGCAGGCGTCTGCCGCGCCGAAGCCGGGCCCTCGCTCCGCGCCACGTGGCAGATGCCGCCCCGCTGCGACCCCTTCGCCCCGCCGCGCATCAAGGACCTCAAGGAAGAACTCCGGCAGACGGGCTACCGCCTGGTCATCGCCATCCACCCCGAGAAGGGGAGCGACTTTGAGAAGCACACGTACCCGCCGCGCGACCTCTACATCATCCATGCCGACGGCTCCGGCCTCAAGCCTCTGACGAACACGCCCGACAACGAGGAGCACATCCCCCGTACCGCGCCCGACGGCTCGCGCTTCACCTGCAACTACGGCGACTATCTCGTGGACACGAAGACGCTGAAGACCCGCGAGGTCAGCGGCGCCTACGTCTGGGCCCCCGACAGCAAGCGGACCGTCGCATGCGGCAAGCGAGGCATCGTCTACACCGACATGACGACCGGCGAGACGAGCGAGCCCATCGCCGTCGAGCAGCGTGTCAGTTTGGCCGACATGACCATCGACGGCAAGTGGTTCATCTTCGAGATCCGTAACTTCCGCGGGTCGAAGTACTCGGTCGATTTCCTGCCGGCCGAAGGCGGACCCATCCGCAAACTGGCGAACCACCCCGCGGGCGGCGGCGAATGTCACCCCCACTTCTCGCCCGATGGAAAGTGGATCTGCTGGAACGGCGGCGGGAGCCTCGCCATCCGGCGCTTTCGCCCCGACCTGCCCGAAGGCACCGAGGGCAAGATCATCACCCTGCCCAAGGACAAACTCGGACAGGACCCCTGCGGACGCTGGTCGCACTGCGGACGGTACATCGCCTACGTCCA
>DATKXP010000333.1:0-5152 GCA_035529015.1 Phycisphaerae bacterium
GGCGTGGGAGGTGTGGTGGTGGCGGCCCTTGTGGGGGTCATGGTGTACAATGTCGCGACCGACGTCGAGCCGGCGCCGCCCGAGCAGGGGACGAGCGTCGCGCAGGTCCCCGTCGAGACGCCAACGACTCCTGTTGAGACGCCGACGACTCCCGTCGAGACGCCGGCAACCCCAGCCGAGCGTCCGCCCGGCCCGCAGACGTCCGAGACCGACCTCGCTCCCGACGCCCTGTTTGCTAAGGCCTCGCCGGCGGTCGTCCGCATCGACGTGATGAACGCCGAGTACAAGAAACGGGGGCAGGGCTCGGGGTTCCTGGTGTCGCCCGACGGCATGATTGTGACCAACCACCACGTGATGCACGTGGGCCAGCGAGGGCTTGTCCGCTTCGGCGACAGCAAGGCGCTGCCCGTGACGGCGGTCCTTGCCCAGGACAAAGAGAAGGACCTGGCGGTCCTGAAGGTCCATGCCGAGGGCGTGCCCTACCTGGAACTGTCTCCGCAGGGGGAGAAGCCGGACGTGGGGACCCGGGCCTTCGCCATCGGCACGCCTGCGGGGTACACCAATACCCTGAGCGAGGGGCTGGTCAGCGGCCTGCGGGAACAGGAGAAGCGGTCGGTCGTTCAGACGACCGCGCCGATCAGTTCCGGCTCCAGCGGGGGGCCGCTTCTGGATGCGCGCTGCCGCGTGCTGGGCGTGAACACGTTCGTGCACGTGGAGCAGCGCCAGGGCAGAATCATCGAGAACCTGAACTTTGCGGTCTCCAGCGACGAGGTGCACGAGGTCCTGGCGAAGGCCATGGTCGCCAAGGCCGAACGCGCCGCCGCCGAGGGGAAGCCCCTTGACGACAAGGCCGCCGCCGACCTCGCCCGGGCGTACGAGTACATCGGCAAGGGCGAGTTCCTCGACGCCGCCGGCGTCGTCGAATCGCTGGCCGAATCGTATCCCCAGAACAGCCAGGTCCGGCTCCTCGAGGGGCAGATCAACATGCGGATGAATTTCTTCGACAAGGCCATAAAGGCCTTCGAAGCCGCCGCACGCCTGAATCCGAAGGAGACCGAAGCCCACGTCGGCGTCGGCCTTGCCTGGGGCAGGAAGAAGGACTGGAAACAGGCCGCCCAGGCCCTGCAGAAGGCCGTGGCCCTGAGTCCGGCCGACCCGGTGGCGCAGTGCGCCCTCGGCACCGCGCTGCTGAAACTCGACCGCAAAGACGACGCCCTGGCGGCGCTCAAGGAGTCGGTGCACCTGGATGACAAAGACGCCAAGGCCTGGATGGGCCTCGGCGAGGCCTACCTGGCCCAGAAGTTGCACGACCCGGCCGCAGACGCCTTCAGGCACGCCGTGGCCCTGAACCCCGGCAACGCCCTCGCGCACGCGCGTCTGGCGCTGGCAGCCTATCGCCTGGGGCGGTTCCAGGAAGCCTCGGAGGCCGCCAACACCGCCGTCCGCATGCAGCGCGATCTGGCCAGCGCCTACTTCGTCATCGGCCTGTTAATGAACCGGGCCGGCGAGCAAGAGAAACTCCAGGAGGTCACCAAGATCCTCGAACAACTCGATGCGAAACTGGCCGCCCAACTGGCCGAGGAGATCAAAGCCGCCGGCACCGCCAAGCCATCCAAGAAAGGCGGCGGCAAGAAGAAGAACGCGACGCCCAAGCCCGACTCCCAACCAGACCTTAAGCCGACGCCCTTCAAGCCGGAGACGTAACTCCCCCTCGCGCCCGGTCTCCCGAGCGGGCGGGCGGCGCCGCCAAGTACGTGCGGGCCCTCTTGCGCCGGGGACAATGGCATCTGCCGCAATCCACCCCGTCCACTCCCCTACGACTGCAGTCGTTTCGCCTTGCCCGAGAGCATCCGCAGCCGAACGCTCCGGAAGATCACGTGCGATCCGTACGTGCAGAGCCCCAGGGCCTTGCGGTTCGGCATGGCCCAGCATGTGTGTATGGAAAGGGCCGACTGTGGGCCCTTCCAGTTGATAATGGCTCTGCCGTCCAAGGCCGCACTGATCGCGACGTCATCGCCCTCGCGCACCACTTTGACGGCGAACACGTGTTCCCGCGCCTTTGCGAGACCGCCGAGACGTTGCGTCGTGGCGTTCTTACGGACGCCCTTGCCATTGATCGTCTCGAGGCCGTAGTAGCCGCCCTTGGCAGCCAGTACGGCTGTAACCGGCGAGGTCCCCGCCGGCAAGTGCACGACGACGGTCTCGTCGCCCGCCACGTGCAGGAATCTGATCGCCAGTTCATAACTGCCATCGGGGACAATCGGCAGCATCAGACGGGCATACGCCCAAGGGAGGACTTGCAGGCCGGCGGCCTTTGCCGTCCATTTCCCTGCCACCGTATCCTTCGCGGGATTCACCAGTTTGAGGAGGTCGATCCACTTGCCCGGTGTCTGCGTGGTGCTGCCCGATGTCCCAACTGCCGCCCGGATTTGCTCCAGGGCCAGTGTTGCCGCCGTACGATTGAGGTCGTCGGCCGTGTGAAGTTCGAGGAAGCGCTCGTAATACGCCTCGGCCCGGACAAGCATGGCCGCCTTCGCGCGGGTCGGAGCGTTCTCGGCGAGCGTCCGGTACCACTTTCCCAATTCGAGGCAAGCCAGTTCCGGCGCGTCCTCGACGGGCTTGGCCGCGGCCGGGACGTACTTGCGGAGCGTCTCGTCCCTGACCCCCTCCAGATGCGTCGCGGCGTCGGCGGGGCTGTCCAGGTTCACGACGTACAGCCGGACGAGGGCCTCGCGTGCCGCATGGTTCTGAGGGTTCGCTTGCAGCACGGCTTTGACGTCGGCGATCTCCCGGGCGGTCTTCACGGCCTCCGCCAGTTCTGTCTGCTGCGCTTCGATCTCGTCCTGCCGTACGCTCTCGATCGCCCGGGCCGTGGCCAGCGCTTTACGGTAGAGTGCAGCCGCATCCGCCTCGGCGCCTGCTTCCACCTTCACGTCGATCAGCGCCAGCAGCGCGT
The DNA here is from genome assembly GCA_035529015.1 of Phycisphaerae bacterium. Classification (GTDB taxonomy): domain Bacteria; phylum Planctomycetota; class Phycisphaerae; order FEN-1346; family FEN-1346; genus JAUVZF01. The sequence goes on from DATKXP010000333.1 coordinate 2,957, forward strand.
CAACGAGGGCCTCGCCCGCCGCGGACCGATCTGCGCCGCGGCTTCGGTCGAACTGCTTTTGCCGGATGCCGACAACCCGCTCGGTGCACGCGGCGGCCTTGTCGGGGACCTGCGCGGCAAGGAACTCCATCGCCTCGACGGCGGTGGAGGCGCCGTCCGGGTCGCGGCTCGCCAGATCGCAGGCCCTCTCGCACAGGATCATCAGGAACGCCGGCTGGTCCGCCGCCTTTTTCGCGGCTGCCAGAAGGCGGGCCGCCAGTTCCAGGTCGTCACCGGCGTCCGCTGTGGCCTTGACACGCTTGAGTTCCGCACCGTAGACGGACTCGAAGGCCTCGGCGGCCCTGTCGGTTTCACCGGCCCGGACGCTGCCTTGCAGGGTCATCCCGAGGAGAAGCACAAGGCGGAGGCAGTAACCTGCGCGAACCATCCGGAGTTTCCTTCCCTCTGTCGGTAGACGGACTTCGCTCGCCGGCGGATTCAGCGTCATCGCGCGGGCCCTCGCATGCGAGCGTGCGCCGTCCTGCCCGTCGCTCGCACCGGTTACTTCAGACTCCCGCGACGGGCCACGGTTCAGCCCCGCATCCCCAACCTCAAGACGCGCGTCCTCACTCGTCCATGGCGCCGAGCGACGCCAGGCGGGTCTTGCGATCGTATTCGAGCAGCGCGTCCACAAGCGTATCCAGGTTCCCCTGCATGACCTGGTCGAGGTTGTAGGCCGTGTAACCGATGCGGTGGTCGGTCAGGCGGTTCTGGGGGAAGTTGTAGGTGCGGATCCGCTGGCTGCGGTCGCCTGAGCCGACCTTCACCTTGCGGTCGGCGGCGCGTTCGGCCCGTTTCTCGGACTCGTACAGGTCGTAGACGCGGGCGGTCAGAATCCGCAGGGCCTTGTCGCGGTTGCGGTGCTGGCTCTTCTCGTCCTGCATGTGGACGGTGATGCCGGTGGGGATGTGCTTCATCCGGACGGCGGAGGAGGTCTTGTTCACCTTCTGCCCGCCGGGCCCGGAGGCCCGCATCGTGTCGATCTCCAGGTCATCGTCGCGGATCCGGATGTCGAGCGCTTCGGGTTCGGGCATGACGGCCACGGTGGCGGCGGAGGTGTGAGTGCGGCCCTGGGCCTCGGTCTCGGGAACGCGCTGCACGCGGTGCCCGCCCGACTCGAACTGGAGGCAGCGGAACACGTCGTCGCCCGCCAGCGCGAAGACCACCTCCTTGAAGCCGCCCAGGTTGGTCGGGTTCGCGCTCAGGTTCTCCGTCTTCCACTTGTGGGCATCGGCATAGCGGCAGTACATCTGGTACAGGTCGCGGGCGAACAGGGCGGCCTCGTCGCCGCCGGTGCCCGCCCGGATCTCCAGGATGATCCGCGTGGCGTCGGTGCCCTCGTCGCGGGCGATGAGCCGGCCCTGGATCTCGGCGAGCAGCCGCTGCTCGATCTCGCCCTGGACCTCGATCTCGGTCCGGGCGAGGGACGCGAGGTCCTCGTCGTCGCGTTCCGCCTGGAGCAGTTCCTCGGCCTCGCGTCGGGCCTGCCGGGCCGCACGCCACGTGCGGTACGGATCGACGATGCCCATCAGCCGCCCCCGTTCGCGCATCAGGGCGGTCATCCTGGCGGCGTCGATCGCCACCTCCGGCGTCGCCACCAGGGCGTCGATCTCCTCGACGCGTTTGTCGAGTTGCCCCAGCCTCGCTGCCAGCGTCTGGTTACCCTTGGTCTTGTCCTCAGCCATCGTCGTCTCCGTGAGGCCCTCTTGCCCCAAAGGGCGAGGGCGAAGGCGGCCGCGCGCACCGTCTTCGCCCCGAATCGTGCACAACCTAATAGGTGTAGGACACCGTCTTCATCGGCCTCTATTCTACCACGTTCCCGGTCGGGCCGCAACGGCGCATGGGAGTAGCCTCTGCTGCGCGGGTGCGGCAACGATTTCTGGCGGGGTCGGCCGCTTACTAACGTGCGCGGCTAGTCAGAGGCGCGCCGCACGTGCCTGCAGCATCTACTAGCCGCGAGCGTCAGCGAGCGGGGACCTGCCGCCACGTTGCAAGCGTGCCGGAAATCGTTGCCACCCTCCGCTGCGCGGGCACTCGACAAGACCTGTTGCGTGCGTCCGCGTCCGGGCCATGCTATAATACCGCTCGGCCAGGCTGCATGGAAGGAAGTCATTGTGGCTGGCAAACGCGAATCCAAGGCGGCACTGGCGGCCCGGG
>DATKXP010000334.1:0-3726 GCA_035529015.1 Phycisphaerae bacterium
GCCGTCACCTGCCGCTCTTTGCCCTCGCGGATGAGCGTCAGGGCAACCTTCCCGCCGGGTTCCTTCAGCCTCACGAGCACCGCCAGTTGAGGCGTGTTGACGAGGATCTGGTCGTCGAGGCGTGTGAGGATATCGTGCTGCCTGAAGCCGGCCTTCTTGGCGGCGGTTCCCTCGGCCACGAAATCGATCACCAGGCCGGTGCCCTCGGGCAGTCTCAGGTGCCGGCCCAGCGTGCTGCTGACCGGCGTGGTCACCACGCCCAGGTACGCGACCTTCACCTTGCGGGCCGGGCCGGCCGTCACCGTCAGGCCCGACACGCCCAGGTTCCTCACGTCAAGGGCCGGGGCGGCGCGGGGCGGCGTTGGGTCTGCCGCTCGTTTTGGTGCCGGCTCGCTCGCCATCGCCGCCGATGCCACCAGAAACGCCATCGTCACGGCGGCCAGGTTCCTGATCGTGCCCATCGAATCGTCTCCTGCTTTCCCTAATGGGGGGTTGCCTTGATCAGAATGACTTCGTCGCGCGGGACCGTCATCTCCATCCGCGTGCCGCGCGCTTCGTCGATCCACTCGACGTGCTCGAACATGCGGCGGCGGAACTGGCGGAGCGGGGTCCGGTCGTCCGGCGTCACGACGCCCTCGTACGCGACGGTGGACCAGTTCTGCTCCAGGCGCACGGGCGCCGGGTCCGCCTGCGCCATCGCCGACGTCTCGGGAACCGGCACAGGCGGGTCCGTGTCGCGGGCCACCACGTCGCCGTCGTCGCGGAAAAGAGCGAAGGCGACGAGCAGGACGGCCGCCGCGGCGCCGACCGCGCTGCCGGCGGCCGCCCACCACAGGATCCGCCGCCCGCGACGCCGCGCCCCGAACACCTTCGCGTCCAACGACGCGGGGGGCTTGCGAAGCGGCATGCGGCCGAGCAGGTCTTCGATCTCGTTACTCATCCGACGACTCCCTATTCCCCTTCAACTGCCGGCCCAGCCGCCCGAGGGCCCGGCGGTACCGCGACGCCACCGTCTGGAGCGGATCGCCGAGGGCCCGGGCGATCTGGTCGAACGTCAGGCCGGCGTAGATTTTCATGACGAGGGCCTCGCGCTCGGCGCCGGGCAGGGCATCGATGGCCTCGCGGACGAGTTGGTGTTCCTCGGTGCTGACCGCCTGCAATGCCGGGTCGGCCGGCAAGCCGTTGTAGATCGACACCCGTTCCAGTTGTCTGGCCGCCGCGTTTTTACGCCGCATCTGGTCCACGGCGGCGTTGCGAACCGCCGCGAAGACGTACGGCACCGGGTCGCCCGTGAGACGGACATCGGACGTCCACAGCCGCGCAAAGGCGTCCTGGACGGCGTCCTCGGCGTGCTCGGGCCGCCGCGTAATCGCCAGGGCCAGCGTGTAGAGGCCCTGGCGGTGGTCCCGGTAAACCTGCTCAAGCGTTTGCTTCACCGTCCGTCCCGGTGCCGAAGCCCTTCATTCTTAGACACGCCGTGCGGCGGCGCGTTTATGCAAAAACCAAGGACACGCTGGTGCCGGTCGAAGCAAGGTGACATGGTGGGTGGCACGGCAGCCCCGTTGGGGCGGCCGTGCAGTCCGCAGGCCGGAGATCAGTACCCCAGTTCGGCGAGTTTCTCGACCAGGCCTTTGACGTGGGCGACGCTGGCGTCGAAGGCGGCGCGCTCGGCGTCGTTCAGGTCGAACTCCAGGACGTCCATCACGCCGCCCGCTCCCAGCCGCGCGGGCACGCCGACAAAGTATCCGCCCACGCCGTACTCGGCGTCGCAATAGGCAGCGCAGGGCAGGACCCGCCGCTCGTCGCGCAGGATCGATTGGGCCATGGTGACGGCTGCCGCCGCCGGGGCGTAGAATGCCGAGCCGGTCTTTAAGAGCGAGACGATCTCGGCCCCGCCGCCGCGCGTCCGTTCGACGATCGCGGCGATCTGCTCGTCGGAGAGCCGCGCCGCAAGCGGCACGCCGCCGATGCTGGAGTGCCGGACCAGCGGCACCATCGTGTCGCCGTGTCCGCCGAGGACGTACGCCTGGACGTCTTTGGGGCTGGCGCCGGCCGCCTCGGCGATGAAGGTCCGCATGCGGGCCGAGTCGAGCACGCCCGCCATGCCGACGACGCGCCCGGTCGGCAGGTTCGAGACGCGGTGCGCCAGGCTCGTCATCGCATCGACGGGGTTCGATACGATCAGGAGGATCACGTCGGGGCTGGCGGCCACGAGTTCCCGGACGATGCCGGAGACGACACGAGCGTTCTTGATGAGCAGGTCGTCGCGGCTCATGCCGGGTTTGCGCGCGAGGCCCGCCGTCACGATGGCCAGGTCGCTTCCTGCGGTGGCGTCGTAGTCGGTCGTGCCCGTGATGCGGTGGGCGAAGCCCATGACGGGGGCCGTCTGCTGAAGGTCGAGCGCCTTGCCGGCGGCCAGGCCGTCCACGATGTCCACGAGGACGATATCGCCCAGGTCCTGCGCCGCCGCCCACAGGGCGCACGACGCGCCGACGTTCCCCGCGCCGACGACGGTGATCTTCGGATGGGTCATGGCACCTCCCTTATGCGCGAACAGGTGCGTCCCTCGCGGCGTATGGATAACAGGGCCGCGCCGCCGGCGAGAGACCGGCGCAGGCGATTATAGGGCCGCGTGTCGGACCGTCAAGCCGGCGCCCGGCGAGGCGAGCGACCCCGGAGAATCCGGTTGTCCGACAGTGGCCGCGCGGTACACTCGGGCGCCGGCAATGGCGGCCGCAATCCGACGAACGGGGGGATACGCACGTGGCGGGATGCCCGCGATGTAACGTCAGGCTCATCAAGCGGAAGACGCCGAACGGGGTCGTTTATGCGTGCCCGAAGTGCGGCGGCCGGAACGTCGCCTTCACCGTTCTGCGCAGGGCTGGCGTCGCCCCCGGCTTCATGAAGCAGGTTTGGCAACAGTGTTGCGCCCCCGACGCCAAGAGCCACCTCCGCTGCCCCCACTGCCACCGTCGCACGGTGCGGGTGACGATGGGCAGCGGCGACCAGGACCTTAGCCTTGACGTCTGCACGTTCTGCCGAGCGGTCTGGTTTGACGGCAGCGAACTGAAGAAGGTGCTGGCGGCGCGGCCGCCCGAAAGGGAACTGTCGCCCGAGATGCGTGAGAAACTGGCCCTCGTGCAGATCGAGATGGAGCAGCGGCTGCATTCGCTGGACGGGGGGCTACTGGCTGGAGAAGGTCCGCCGGAGTGGTGGCAGTGGGGCCCCGCGCTGGCCGGGATGCCGGTTGAGGAGGAGTCGCCGGCGAGGGAATCGAGGCCTTGGCTGACGTGGTTCCTTGCTGCGGCGGTCGCGATGGTTTTTGTCGTCACCGCCGGCGACTTGGACGAAGCCGTCCGAGACTTCGGTTTCGCCCCAAGCCTTTCGACGGGATACGGCGCACTGACCATCTTCACCGCGTTCTTCATTCACGCCGGCGTCTTCCACCTGGTCGCGAACCTCTACTTCTTCCTCATCTTCGGCGACAACGTGGAAGACGATCTTGGCCGCGGGCTCTTCATTCTGCTGCTGCTTGGGTCGCACTTGGCGGGGATGGCGCTGCACGCCGGGTTGGATCCCCGCAGCGACATCGCGCTGGTCGGGGCCAGTGCGGGCATCACCGGCGTCCTGGGATACTATGCGCTAACCTTCCCCAAGGCGCGGCTGGGCGTGTTCTGGCGGTACGCGGTCTTTTTCAAGTACGACCGGATGCCGGCGCTGGTCTAT
>DATKXP010000335.1:0-2108 GCA_035529015.1 Phycisphaerae bacterium
GCAGAACTCGGCGACGACATCGTCGGTCTCCAGGAACTCATCACCTACGGCCTGAAAGGCGCCGCGGCCTACGCCGACCACGCCCGGATCCTCGGCGTCGCCGACGACGAGGTCTTTGCCGCCTTCAACGAGATCCTCGACGCCCTCGCCGAGAACCCCGACGATGTCAGCGAACTGACCGCCATGGCCCTGAAGGTCGGCGAACTGAACCTGAAGGTGATGGCACTGCTCGACAAGGCCAACACCGGCGCGTACGGCCATCCGGAGCCAACGCAGGTCCGCGTCACGCCCGTGGCGGGCAAGTGCATCCTCGTCTCGGGCCATGACCTCAAGGACCTGAAGATGCTCCTCGAGCAAACCGAGGGCTCTGGCCTCAACGTGTACACGCACGGCGAGATGCTCCCGTGCCTGGCCTATCCCGGATTGAAGAAGCACAAGCACCTCGTCGGTCATTACGGGGGCGCGTGGCAGGAGCAGCGGGAGGAGTTCGACGCGTTCCCCGGCCCTATCCTGATGACCACCAACTGTATCCAGAAGCCCCGCGACGGATACATCGGCCGCATCTTCACCACGGGACTGGCTGCGTGGCCCGGGGTCGCGCACATCCCGGCGGGACCCAACGGCAGCAAGGACTTCACGCCCGTCATCGAGGCCGCCCTGGCTGCGGATGGTTTCGCGGAGGATGCCGAGGAGAAGACCATCACGATCGGCTTCGCCCGCAACGCCGTCATGAGTGTTGCCGAAAGCATCGTCGAGGCGGTCAAAGCCGGCAAGATCCGCCGCTTCTTCCTCATCGGCGGCTGCGACGGCGCCAAGCCGGGCCGCAACTACTACACCGAACTGGCCCGGCAGGTGCCACGCGATTGTGCGATCCTGACACTGGCGTGCGGCAAGTTCCGGTTCAACAAACTGGACTTCGGCGATATTGGCGGCATCCCGCGTCTGCTGGACATCGGCCAGTGTAACGACGCCCACTCGGCCATCCAGATCGCCGTGGCCCTGGCCGATGCGTTCGAGTGCGGCGTGAACGACCTGCCGCTCTCGATCGTCCTCTCGTGGTACGAGCAGAAGGCCGTCGCAATCCTGCTCAGCCTGTTGCACCTGGGTATTGAGAACATCCGCATCGGCCCGTCCCTGCCCGCATTCGTGCCGCCCAACGTCTTGCAGACGCTGGTGGACAACTTTAACATCATGCCCATCACGACGCCGGAAGACGACCTGAAGGCCATGCTGGGCGATTGACGGGCCGGCCGGCGGCAAGGAGGCCCTGACATGCCGGAACCGGATCCGAAGCCGGGTGCGAATGACTCGGCAGACAAGGTCTACGACGTCATCATCGTCGGCGCGGGCGTGGCCGGCCTGTCGGCTGCCATCTACACGACGCGCGAACGGATGAGCACGCTGGTCCTCGAGAAACTGATGCCCGGCGGGCAGATCCTCTCGACCGCACGCGTCGAGAACTACCCGGGATTCCCCGACCCCATCAACGGCATGGAACTGGCCGACCGCCTGACCCGGCAGGCCAAACGGTTCGGCGCCGAGATCGTCACGGGCGCCGACGTCACCCGCATCGCGCCCGTCACCGCGGGCGGCAGGCGCCACCTTGAGGTGCACCTCGGGGAGCGGCGATACCACGGCCGGGCGGCGATCCTGGCGGTCGGCAGTGAGTACCGCAAACTCGATGCGCCCGGCGAAAAGCGGCTGACCGGCTACGGCGTCAGTTACTGCGCCACCTGCGACGCGCCGTTCTACCGCGACAAGCACGTCGTCATCGTTGGCGGGGGAAACACCGCCCTGGATGAGGGACTTCACATCCTCAAGTTTGCCGAACGCCTCACGTACGTCGTCCGGGGAGAGGCGTTCAAGGCCGAGCGAATCCTGATCGATGAACTCGCCTCCCTCGGCGACCGCGTGACGACGTACTTCAACCACGCGGTGACCGAGATTCTTGGCGACAAGGGTGTGGAGGCGGTCTGCCTCGAAGACCTGAAGACCGGAGCCATGCGGCGGTTCGCGTGTGACGGCGTCTTCGTGTTCATCGGGCTGAACCCGCTGACCGGGTTCCTGAAAGGCACGGTCGATCTGACCGGCGACGGTTTCATCCGGGC
>DATKXP010000336.1:0-2504 GCA_035529015.1 Phycisphaerae bacterium
GCTGACGGCCGCGCAGATCCAGAAGGCGTAGTGGATGTCGATCTTGTCCACCAGGTACGCCAGCAGGATGTGGAACGCGAAAAACCCCGCCGAGATGAACAGGTAATGCATCGGGTGCAGCGGCACCTTCTTCAGGACCACGATGGTGAACATCACGGTGAAGAAGAAGAGCAGGCTGACCGGGGCGTAAAGCGCCATGCGTGCGGCGATGGGGCCGGCGTTGGTCCTGGCGGGCATCTCGATGCCGATCCGCTGGCGGGTGCTGCGGTTCTCGAACTTCCAGACGGCCTGCATGCCGCCGTTGATCTTCCTGGCCTTGTCCGGCGTCGGGCTGGCCGAGCCTTTCGGGTAGTCGATGTCGAGGAAGTCCGTCGTGGCCGTCAACGAGAGTTTCTTGACCATGGCGGTCTCGTCGCTGCCGTGCGCGAAGTCGTACTCCCACCGGTCGCGCCCCTGGGTCCGGTACGTGACGACGACCGTGTGCTCCTGCCCGGCCGGCAGGGGGATGTCCAGCCGGTTGCCGGCCTTGATCTCGGTGATGTCGAGGGGCTCGCCGTCGGACGTCACGGCCAGGTTCTCGAAGACGTGGGCTTTGCTGGGGAGTTCGAAGGTGAACGTGCCCGGCGCGGGGCGGTTCGCCGGCCGGTTGACCTGGTACGTGCCTTTGAACTCGACCGTGTAGGTGCTGAACCAGATGAGGCCCATGTAGCGGTTCTCGTGGTGGAAGTCCGCGGTGATCTCACTCTCGTCGGGGTCGGGCCGCGGCGCCGGCTGGACCAGTCCGGCGGGGCCCCATCGGGCGTCCACTTCGGGGCTCAAGTCCTCGCGCTGGTTTTCGGTGCGCAGGTAGACGGTGCCACCCAGGATGGCCCAGGCAATGCTGACCATCACGAAAATCACCACAACCATGAAGAACCGGAACCCCGTCATGACGACCTCCTTCTCATACAGGCCGGCCCCGATGCCGGCCGCGCGGCAGACGGGCAGTTGGGCCGTGGAGCAGTGTCGTGGCGTGTCGCCCCGGTTTCACGCGAGAGGCGATTCGATCAGCCGCACCATCTCGCGGACCGCTTCCCGGAGGCCGACGAAGACAGCGCGGCTGATGATGCTGTGGCCGATGTTGAGTTCCTCCATCCCGGCGATGGACGCCACGGGGCGGACGTTGGTGTAGTTCAGGCCGTGTCCGGCGTGGACGGTCAGGCCGAGTGTCCGGGCCTGTTTGGCGCCCTCCACGATGCGCGCCAGTTGCCGGTCGCGCTCGACGCCTTCCGGGGCGTTCGCGTACTCGCCGGTGTGGAACTCAACCGCCTCGGCGCCCGTGCGGGCCGCCGCCTCGATCTCCTCGGCCGACGGGTCAATGAAGTGGCTGACGACGATGCCCGCGTCCTGCAACCGCTTGACGGCGTCGGTGACCTTCGCCTCGTGGGCGGCCACGGCCAGCCCGCCTTCGGTGGTCAGTTCCTGGCGGCCTTCGGGAACGAGGGTAGCCTGCTGGGGCAACGCGCGGCAGGCGACCTCCAGCATCGCATCGGTGACGGCCATCTCGAGGTTCAGTTTGACCTGGACGGTCCGGCGCAGGATGTCGAGGTCGCGGTCCTGGATGTGGCGTCGGTCTTCGCGCAGGTGGATGGTGATGCAGGCGGCCCCGCCGAGTTCGGCCTCGGCGGCCGCCCAGACGGGGTCGGGCTCGACACCGCCCCGGGCCTGGCGGATCGTGGCGACGTGATCGATGTTCACGCCCAGGTGTGGCATGGTGTCTTCCCCCGCGGGCACGGCAAGGCACCGGGCATCAGTCCCGGTGATATCCCAGTGTCTCCAGCACGCCGAGCATCTCGGCGACCGAGATGCGTTTCAGGCCGTGCTCCATCTTGTAGATGTCGATGGCCCACTGGAGTTCCTTGGCGGCAGGCGGGACGGACTCCGGGTCGGCCGGCGTCGGGAACTGGCGGGGGTCCTTCAGCGGGTCCGACCCGACGCCGCGCACCATGCCCCCAACGACCTGGCGGCGGTCTGCGATGGTTTGGCCGATGGCTCTCCCCTCCACGAAGGATCGCCCGCTGACGTGCCTGACGGTTGTTCGCTACCGCCTTACTGCTTCTTATGCCGTCGTTTCCAGCGCATGTGCCTTTTCTTGCTGCCGACCTTGCGGCGGCGTCGCTGTTTGGCCACGCATTCACCTCCAACCTACAGGTTAACGCCAATCGAATGACTCGCTGACGGGCCTCTTTAGACCATAAAGCCAGACGGAAGTCAATGCCGTTGACGGGCTCAGCCGCCGGCCCGGCGGCTGACGAAGCGGCCGCCCGGCAGCGCCCGCACCAGACCTTTGAGTTCCAGTAAGGTCAGGGCCCCGCTGGCCTTGGCGGCATCGAGGCCGGCCCGCGAGGCCAAGACGTCGAGCGGCGCCGGTTCCGTGTCGAGCACTTCCAGCAGCCGCGCTTCCTCCGCCGACAGGTTGGCCTTGAGCGAGAGCGTCTCCTGGCGCGGCGCGTCGTCGCCTGCGG
>DATKXP010000337.1:0-5597 GCA_035529015.1 Phycisphaerae bacterium
AGCAGGCGCGGCACGCCGCCCGTATCCTGGAGCAGCCGGTAATGGCGGACCTCGCGGTCGGCCATCAGCCGCCCGGCCCACTCCAGCGGCCACCCCAGGAACGGTTCGGTGTGATAGTGTTTCAGGCAGACGCGCCGGCCGCCGTCCGAGACGTACCGGCCGGTGGCGGCGAAGAAATCCTGTTTGAGTGTCTTCTCGAGCCGGTAGGTGCGTCCGCCCAGATCGAACGCGTCGCGCGGCATCCGTCCGCGAAGGATGCGTTTGGGAACGCGGCCCTGTTCCTTGCGTGCCATCGTCCGATCCGTTGCGCCTTGGGTGCGGCGGCATCGTAGGCGAGGGCGGCCGCCCGGTCAAGAACGGTCCTGTGGATCCGTCGCCGGCGCAGGATTGCGGCAGGGAGGTTGCCTGCGGCGCGTCGGCCGGCAAGGGACGCGCCGCCGGGGTGCGGCATGACACAGAGCGATAGAGTCGGTTGAGTTTTTCGAGCGATTCATGCCCGCGCTCGGCAGGTGATCGGGGCAGAAAACAGGAAAGGGCGTACCCGGCCGGCCTTGTAACCTGTTTCCTGGCAAGCACTTAAGCGCCCGCCGCGTTGCCGCCGGCACTGCGGCGCCGGCCCCGTTTGACTTTGCACGTCCCACACGTATGATTGCAGTGGAACTCAAGGGCGCCGGGATGCGGTTCAGGGCTCGCCCTATGTTATGGGGGACTACGGTGTCACGACCACCGTGGGCAGGTCGCTGCCCTGCCGGCATCGCGGCTTGATACACGAGAGAGGGGCAACAGTGCATCGCGTGGAGGAACTGCGGCGGCACAAACGGTCTGCCCTGGACTGCTCGGTCAGGCTGCTCGACAACTCGGGGAAGGTCCTTGTGCAGGGCAGGGCATGCGACGTTTCGACAGGGGGGATCCGCGTCGCCGGCGAGCGGAGACTGCCGTTCCGCGATGGACAGGCGTGTTGGGTTGAACTGAGCGTGCCTCGGCCCTACAAGGGGGGGCCAAACCGCCGTATCATCAAACTCATGGGCGACATCCGGCGAGGCAGCAGCAGGGGCGAAGACAGAGACGTGACCGTCAGCGTTGTCTTCCGGAGCAACTTCTCGCCGGACCTTCTCACGCCGTTTGATTGAGGTCGAGAGCAGGCTGGCGCTGCCCTCGCGTGTGCGGGAAGGAAAGGCTCGGCCAAGAGCGGCGCTCCCCCCATGCCCTGCCTCAAGCGTGTCAGCCTGGAGACGCGCCGCTTTGTCGCGGTGGAAGTCCGATGTCGTACCCCCACTCGCGTTTGCTGGGCAGTTCGTCCTTGTACTCGACGCGGCCGTCGGCGTAGAGGTAGTTCGCCCCTCGTCCCGGTTCGTCGGCGAACGGGGCCGACGCCCGCCGCGGGTGCCACTCCCACCGTTCGACCAGGCCGCTGGTGCGGAACGGCACGTTGAACTGGCTGCCGACCGTCTGGCCCGCCGCGCCGCAGAAGAACAGGATGGCGCGGGGCCACTGCGGAAACTGCTGCCGTTGCTGTGCCTCGGTCGTGTACGACTGGAGGCCGTTGAAGTCGGAGTCGCCGCGCGTGCCCCACTCGCACGTCGCCTGCCGCCGCAGGTCGTCGGCCGTCCGGAAAAGGATCACGTTCAGGGCGTAACTCTCGGGCGGCGCATCGAGCAGCGCCACGGCGCGTTCGCTGCCGCGCGGCAGCACGTCGTCGCCGCGCAAGCCCGCCTTCGGATCGGCGGGGCAGGTGTAGACCTCGAGCGACCCGATGTACGGCCAGAGGACGATGCTCCAGTGCGGTCCGGGCTGGCCCCATTGCTCGGCGGGCCGCCGCGGTGCCATGGCCAGGCCGGTCTCGGCCTCGATGCGCTTGAACAGTTCCACGGGCGCGTCGTTGGTCAGGATGGGCGGCCAGACGCCGCCGGAGTCCGTCATGTATCGGCTGTAGGCGGCGGCGATGGTGCGCAGATTGCCCTGGCACTGGAGCATGTAGGCCATGCCCACCGCGTCGAGGCACACGGGTGTCAGCAACGCTGCCAGCACGGCCACGATGCTGATGACCACGAGCAGTTCCACGAGCGTGAACCCGCGCGGTCTACGGGAGGTGTGGCGCGGTGGGTCTCCGGACCCACCGCGCACAGACCCGCGTGTCCGTGGCGCGTGGGGACCGCCGCCGCGCACGAGGCTCAGCCGGTCGGTGTCGGGCCGCTTGGGCATCAGGGCACCAGGAAGGAGTCGGCCGTGGCGCGGGGCACGTTGCAGGGGTCGTCCGGGCGGCCGGCGTCGGGCCAGTAGATGTTATCGCACCGGAACCCGGCCCGCATGGCGCCGCAGAACGGCGTGTCGTGCCACTCCACCTCGCCGCCCAGGTACAGGACGTTCTGGCCGGTCCCGTGATGGTTCAGACTGTTCGCCTCGGGATAGTCGTCGGGAGAGACGACCGGCTGGAGCACGAGATCGGTCCGCGTGTACGGGTTGCGGTCGGCCAGGATGGCCAGCCTGGCCGGGTGGACCGCGCGGACGGTCGTCGGCGGGGCGAACACGACGCCGCCGGCATCGCTGTCGGGATGGGCGAACTGGTTCTGGTACGAGTAGGAGCATCGGCCCCCCCGCATGCATCTCAGAAAGCCATCCTCGGCCGCTTCGGCCCGACCGGTGGAGGGGTCCATCGCCAGGAACCCCATGACGGCCGGGGCGGCGGGCGAGTTCAGGCTCGGCCGGTCGGCGGTGGCCGGGCACACGAGAACCGACCGCACCGTGTAGCCTTCGCGGACCAGCAGCCAGAGGTTCGCCTGGTTTCCGACGGAGCGCACCTCGGGCCAGGCGCACGTTCCGGGGGCGTCGAACCGGCTGGGGAAATGCCACCCGTCCTTCGGCACCTCGCCGCCCAGCGGCGACGCGGCGCCGCAGTCCGGCAGGCGACCGTCGTGGTCCATCGCGTACAGGGCCATGGCCTGGCCCAGCGACGCCAGGTGGACGGCGCACACCGTCCGGTCGGCGACATCCTTGGTGCCCACGACGGCCGGTACCAGGGCGGCCGTCAGGCAGACCAGGCTGGCGATGGTGACGAGAAGTTCTGTAAGCGTGACGCCTCGCCGGGCCCCCATGCGCCGATTCCACTGAGAAGGGATGACTCTGTGACAGCACCATGGCACATCTACCGCGGCCAAGACAACCGTATGGCAGAGGCATCTTGAAGCGCGGGGGGCGCCGACGCAAGGGATTTTGGGCAAATCTTCGGGGCAGCGCATGCGGACGCGCCACGTTTAGCCGTCGCCGGCACCCTGGCACGGGTACGGCTCGTGCCGTGGCCGGCGGCGACGACCGTCGGCTTCGGAGTACGCCGCGGCCGGTCCCGTCGGCGTGCCGCCGACGGCTAAGCGCCTGCGGCCGACGGCTCGACACGACACCCGCCTCGCCATTGCACGTGCGTTTCTCGTTGACCGGCCGTCGTGACGGCCTACAATACGGGTAGCATTTCCTCAGAGGAACGTCATGGCGGATCCGCAGACACCGCTGGCGTTTGTGACCGGCGCCACCGGGATGGTCGGCAGCCACCTTGCCCGGCGTCTGCTCGACGAGGGATGGCGCGTCCGGGCCCTGGTCCGGCCGACGAGCGATACGGCACTGCTGGCGTCGTGGGGCGTGGACCTCGTTGAAGGCGACGTCGGCGACCCCGCCGGTGCGTTCACGCCGCACCTCGACGACGTCGATTACGTTTTCCACTGCGCGGCCGTCATCTCGGACTGGGCCCCGCTCGATGAGATGGTCCGGATCAACGTGGAAGGTACCCGGCACCTGGCGGAGGCGGCGATCGCGTGCGGACGGCTCAAGCGGTTCGTCTATCTGAGTTCCATGGTCGTCTTCGGCATGAACCCGCAACGCGATTTCGACGAGACCGCGCCCCTGATCCATACCGGCGACCATTACAACCTGACGAAGATCCAGGCCGAGAAACTCATTCACCGGTTCGTTCAGGAGCGCGGCCTTCAGGCCACGATCATCCGGCCGCCGTACGTCTACGGGCCGCGCGACCGCCAACTGCTGCCGCGCGTCCTCGCGAGTCTCCAGAACGGCCAGTTCCGGTTCATCGGGTCCGGGCGGACGCCGTTCAGCCTGGTGAGCGTGGCGAACGTCGTCGAGGTGCTGTTCCTGGCCGGTACCCGGCCGGATGTCGTCGGCGAGGTCTTCCTGGTGACCGACGGTGAACCGATCACGCGCGAGCGGTTCATCGAGATCATTTGCGAGGAGACCGGGTACGCCAAACCGGCGGGGCACGTGCCGACGTGGATGGTCCGGCTGGTGTGCCCCGTCGTCGAGGGCATCTACTCGCTGCGCCGCGCCACCGAGCCGCCGCTCGTCAACAAGTTCCGCCTCAAGTTCATGGCCACGCCGCTTACGTACAACATCGGCAAGGCCCGGCGCATCCTGGGCTACGAACCGAAGGCGTGCACCGAGGAGTCGCTCCGCGGGACGCTCTCCTGGTTCCGCGAGCACCGGCCCGACCTCATGCCGCAACCCGGCTGAACCGCCTCAGTCCGTTCCCTGCCGCGCCAGCGCGTTCGCCAGCCGCACAATCTCGGCCACCGAGTACGCCTCCCCGCGTACCTGCGCATCGAGCCCCGCGTCCGCGAGCCGCTCGGCCCACTGCCGGGGCGACGCGCCGGATGGGTCGACCAGGGCGAGGCTTCGGGCGGCGCGCTTGCGCCGATGGCCGAACAGGCCGTCGATCGTTCGGCGCAGGACCGCCAGGTCCGTCACCTGCCGGCGCTTCGCCGCACTCGGCCGGATGCACACCATCGCCGACCACACCCGCGGGCGGGGCCAGAACACGCTCGGGCCGAGACGCCGCACCACCGCCACCTCCGCCAGCGCCTGGACCAGCACGCTCGCGGGGCCGTAGTCCGACGTGTCGGGCGCCGCGACCAGACGGTCGGCCACCTCCTTCTGGACCGTGAAGACGAGCCGCTCGGGCGGCGGGTCGGCCCGGACCAGTTCGGCCACCAGCGGCGTGGCCGCCTGGTACGGCAGGTTCGACACCAGTTTCACGGGGCCGCCCAGTTCGGCCCGGCGCCGCACGACGGTCTCCAGGACGGCCGGCGCCACGCGGTGCTTGTCGGCCAGGACGTCGGTGACCAGCAGGTCGAGGTTCTCGGCGTCGGCCAGACGGTCGCGCGCGATGGCGGCCAGACGTGGGTCCACCTCCACCGCGACCACGTGCCCGGCTCCGATGAGCAGCAGGCCCGTCAGGTTTCCGACGGCGGCGCCGACCTCGAGGACGGTGTCGTGGGGCGCGAGGTCCGCCGCCTCGACGAGCATCCGCATCAGGTTGCCGTCGATGAGAAAGTGCTGACCCCACCGCCGGTGCGGCCGCACCCCCGCCTCGGCCAGCATCGCCTTGATCTCGCTCTGGGTGGGAAGGTGGTTCATCGCGGGTCCTTCTGTATGGCGGCGCCCCCGATTGTAACCGCCCGTAACGCATCGAGCGCAGCCAAAAACACGGGCCGCGTGCCGGGCCTCGGCAGGCATCCGCACCGACCTGCGATTGGGCCTTGCTCTTTCGGGCGGAGGTGGTACTATTCGGGCGGGAGGTGTTTGCGATGGCCAAGACC
>DATKXP010000338.1:0-4443 GCA_035529015.1 Phycisphaerae bacterium
GGCCAGGTGCATCTCGGCCATCACGTCGAAGCCCTCGATCGTGAACGCGCCGGTGACAATCGCCTTGCTGGTGGTTTTCAGGAGTGCGTACAGACGAATGCTGTCGCCGATGGCCTTCGGCACGTCGTCCGGCACCACGGCCGTGGCGGAGTAGTCGATCGCATCGAGTTGCTCGACGAGCTTCCCGCAGCGGAGCATGTCGTCGGTCGAAACGGGACGCATCTGGTGCGTTTCCCCGTCCAGCATCTTGATGGCCGTGGAGCCGGGCGTGAAGTGCACGTTGTCGCCCGACAGGTCGCAGCGACGCTCGCCGGCGATGTTCCACAGTTCGATCCCGCTCGGCACCGTGCGGACGGCCCCCTCGACCACCTCGCGAGGCATCCGGACACACTTGCTGTCGGCGTCGACGCCACAGCCGGCCTCGGCAAGCCGCGCCAGCAGCGCCTCGTGATGCAGCGTGACGCCCCTGGTTTCCAGCAGCTTGTACGCCTCGTCGAGGATCCGCTCGATCAGTTCGTCGCTCAGAAATCTCAACCGTGGTCTCATATCGCAGGTCGTCCCTATCCTGACATTTCACAGATGTATCTCCGCCCGCGACAATCGCAGGCCTTCGCGATGATTCTATCCGCGGTACTCTGGGGACACGAGACTTATCTCCGTGGCCGTTTGGGTTTCGGGCCCGGCGGTCGCTTGCGCAGGGTGCGGTGCAATCGGGACTCGAGCCTGGCGATGAACGCCGCATTTCCCAGCGGCCGGCCCGTCCGGAGGTGGCGGCGCAGGCTCTCCACTTCCTCCTCGTCCTCGTCGGCCGCGAGAAACCGCCGCCAGTTCTTGATTTCCGCCACCAGCGGCCCGCCCGGCTTCACCAAGGCGTCGCCCCGCCCCGCCCCGACCCGCCCGGCGAAAGCAACGCTTCCGGAGAGTCGCCTGATGCTTGTCTCACCGCCATTGGGGCCAGCAGCGCGAATACCCGCGCCGCCGCGAGCGTAATAGGAGGGCGGGGGCGATTCGGCGGTCATCGGACTCGGATCAGCCCGAACGGTCGATCAACGTGAAACGGCGGCGAGGCGGAATAATGCCTTGAAAATCCCCGATTGTGGAGGTACACTGTTTGTACTGGAAGGCTGACCGCGGGAGGGCATTTGCGGTCGGCTGCATCTCGTGCGGCTACCCGCACAAGGAGCGTTCGTGTGGCGACCTCATCCGAACGCCGCAAGCACCGCCGCTTTGAGGTTCCCTGCCGGCTGCGCATCGAGGCGCCCGGTGGGCATGATGTGCGGGCCCGGACGGCCAACGTCTGCGATGGGGGCGTGTATTTCGTCGTGGACCGGGGTCTGGAACTTGGACGCGAAGTGTACGTCCAGTTGACGGTCCCCCGCGACACGGCGAACACGTTCTTCCTGGAGCAGTTTGCCGCCCGCGCCCAGGTCATCCGCTGCGACCGTCCCTCGGCGGGCGAGTCCGGCACAGGCGTGGCCTTGAAGTTCGAGAAGGAACTGGCGCTGGACTTGTTTTAGCCTCCGCGGGGGTTCGCGCGACGGTGCATCACTCTTGACGCGGGGGGCAGTGTCTGCACGCCCGCCGCTGCGCGGTGCCCACGCCTTCTGCCGTGTCGCTCGCTCGGCTTTACGGCTTCGCCTCGTAGACGACCCGCCCGCCGACGAGTGTCCGCACGACCCGCCCTTTGACCTCGCGGCCGGCGAACGGGCAGTTTCGCGCCTTCGACGCGAACCGCTCGGGGTCAATCGTCCACCGCGCCGCCGGGTCGATGACCGTCACGTCGGCCCGAGCGCCGACGGCCAGCGTGCCGGCGTCGATCCCCAGGACGCTCGCCGGAGCCGTTGTCATGCGCGCAATCAGTTCCGGCCACGTCATGAGCGGCGTCTCGAGGAGCGTGGTGGCGTACACGCCCAGGGCCGATTCCAGGCCGATCATTCCGAACGGCGCTTCCGCCAGGCGACGGGCCTTCGCTTCACGCGTGTGCGGCGCGTGGTCGGACGCCAGGCAATCGATGGTGCCGTCGCGGACGGCGGCCAGCACGGCGTCGACGTCGTGGCCGCTCCGAAGCGGCGGGTTGACCTTGAAGACGGTGTCGCGGCCGGCGAGGGCGTCCACCGTAAGCGTGAGGTGGTGCGGGGTGGCCTCGGCCGTGACGGGCGCGGCGTCGGCCTTGGCCCGTCGGACGGCCTCGACGGCCCCCTCGGTCGAGACGTGCTGGACGTGGACGCGGCAGCCGGTCCGGAGTGCGGCGTCGCAGGCCCGTGCGACGGCCACGTCTTCGGCGTCGCGCGACAGGCCGGGCAGCCCGAGCGCCGTGGCGATGGGCGAATCGTGAAGGACGCCGCCGTCGGCCACCGCAGCGTTTTCGCAGTGGCAGAGGACGGGCATCCCGATGCGGGCGGCCTCTCGCAAGACCTGCTCGAAGACCGCGTCGTCGGCCACGTCGGCGCCGTCGTCGCTGAAGGCGCACGCGCCGGCGTTGCGCATGGCGGCCAGGTCGGCGGGGGCGCGGCCGTCGCGTCCGCGCGTCATGCATCCGACCGGCAGGACGCGGGCCAGGTTCGCCTGGGTCGCCCGTTCGACGTACCAGGCGACGGCGTCGGCCGAGTCGATGGGCGGCGTGGTGTTCGGCATGGCGCAGACGGTGGTGAACCCGCCGGCCACCGCCGCCGCCGCGCCGCCGGCGACCGTCTCGGCGAAGGCGTCCGGACTGTCTGAAAACGGTGCCTCGCGCAGGTGGACGTGCACGTCGATCAGCCCGGGGACAACCAGCAGGCCCGTACAGTCGAGCACCGTTTCGGCCTCGCCGGTCTCGCCCACGTCGCCGACGGCGACGATGCGGTCGTCGTCAATGAGCAGGTCGCCGGGCGCATCGCGCCCGGAAGCGGGGTCGATGATGCGGCCGCCGGCGAGGCGTATGCGGGTCATTGGGTGTCGCCTGCTACAAACGGCACGCGCCGCGCCCGCCGCCGCGGGCATTGCCCGCTATGGCGGGTCTTCAACAAGCGCGGCGGCTAACCAGACTGGCGTTCGGCGTCGAGGGCGGCGATGCAGAGGCTGAGGGCCGCCATCCGGACGGCCACACCGCACGTCGCCTGATACAGGATGAGGCTCTGCGGCCCGTCGGCGACCTCGTTGACGAGTTCGATGCCGCGGTTAATGGGCCCGGGATGCAGGACCAGCGCTCCCGGCCTCGCCTTGGCCAGCCGCGCGGGCGTCAACTGGTACCCGCGGATGTAGTCGTCGATATCGAAGGCCAGGTGCTGGTGCCGCTCGAACTGGACGCGGAGCATCATGATGACGTCGCACGCGGGCAGGACGGCGTCGAAGTCGTCGGTGACCTCGGCGTCGACGTCGAGGTCCTCGGTGAAGGCGGGCGGCCCGACGAAGATGACGCGGTTGTCGAACTTCGACCAGCCGAACAGGTTCGACCGCGCCACGCGGCTGTGCCGCACGTCGCCGACCAGGGCGAGCGTCAGACCCTCATACTTCCCGGTCTTGCGCCGGATGGCGAGCATGTCGAGGAGGGCCTGTGTGGGGTGTTCGCGGGCGTCGTCGCCGGCGTTCAGGACCGAGCATTCGACGCACTCGGCCACCCTCTGGGGCGCCCCGCGCTGCTGGTGGCGGATGACGATGGCGTCGAGGCCCATCGCATCGACGTTGCGGACCGTGTCGGCCAGCGACTCGTTCTTCTTGAGGCTGCTGGTGGCGGCGTGGAACTGGCAGACGCGTGCGCCGAGGCGTTCGCCGGCCAGGGTGAACGAGGTCCGCGTCCGTGTGGAATCTTCGCAGAAGAGGTTGAGGATGGTCCGTCCTTCGAGCAGGCGCGGCGCCGGCTCGCGGCCGGTGCAGCACGGGAAGAACTCGTTGGCCGTGTCGAGGATGGCCAGGATTTCGTCGGCCGTGGTGTCCTCGAGGCCCAGCAGATGTTTTCGCGTCCAGCGGTCGGTCGCGAGTTTGGCCATGACGTGCCCCCGTTCCAGAGAGGTTGCTCAGAGGCGGTTTCGCCATCTCCGCGTGGTGGCCTTCCCAGGCCGCCACGCTTGCAGTCTACGCGGGTCCCGCGGCGGCCTGGGAAGGCCGCCGCGCGGAAACGCCCGTTAGGCGACAGGTTGCAGGTCCTTGCTCCGGCGGCCGACTATAGGCCCGCAGGCGTGCGGCGGCAATGAAAAACGGACGGGTGAACCCGACGGTCCGGCGCAGGCGCCGTGATGGCGTGGCAAAGGCGCGCGGGTTGGCGCTGGCCGAAGGCCGGGTTTGGCGATAAGATGGGGTGGCGGAACGGGTTCAACCCCTGGGCCCCAGTGAGATGCGGCATGGGTGAACGCACGAGGCTTGTCGCGGTCGTGGCGGCGGCGCTGGTGGGGTTCCTGCTCGCGCATGGCCGCTGCGGAGCAGCCCGGCCGAAGCAGGGCGGCGCGGCGAAGCAAGGCGCGGCGTCTC
>DATKXP010000339.1:0-2312 GCA_035529015.1 Phycisphaerae bacterium
TGGTCGCCGCGCAGCGATTCGACGTCGCCGGCGGGTTCGATGCCCAGGTCGTCCTTTGCGGCCAGCGTGAGGCGCCGCGGGAGCGTCATGATCTGGTTCCAGCCTTGGGTGGGCTTGGCGGGGTTCATGTTGAACAGAACGATGACACCGCCTTTGCCGTCGGGCGTTGCGGACGGCGCGTGGACGCCGGCCGGGGTCGATGGTCCGAAGTTGAAGGTGCCGCCCGCGGTGGCGACGAGTTTGTCGCGTGCCTTGTCGTAGTCTCCGAGCAAGTACTGCCCGCCGCTCATGTGGCTATAGAACAGGAGGATGTGCCGGTTGCCGATGGGCCAGAAATACGGGCAGGCCCCGTCGTCGCCGACCAGGGTGAAGCGGTCGTCCTCGACGAACGGGTGCAGGTACTCCCACTTGGCGAGGTCCTTCGAGCGGAGCAGGAAGTCGGCGCGGAGCCGTTTGCCGCCGGGTCCGGGCACCGTGCCGCCCGACAGCGAGTAGTACAGGCCGTCTTTCTTCCAGATGCACGGGTCGAACACGCGGTAAGGCAGGGGTGACCCGTCCGGGTTCCGGGCGGGGATGACGGCCTTGCCGGTCACCTTCTTCCAGTTCAACAGGAGGGGGTCGCTGGATACGGCGACCATGTTGCCGACCATCGTGCCGTGATACATGGCGATGACGCGATCATCTTCGACCAGCGTGGCGCCCGAGAAGCAGCACTTCTCGGGGTTGGGGTAGATGGCGTAGGGCAGGTCTCGCCAGTGGATGAGATCGTCGCTGACGGCGTGTCCCCAGTGCTGTCGCGGGTCTTCGGGCGGATAGGCCTGGTAGAAGAGGTGCCACCGGCCTTTCCAGAAGCAGAGGCCGTTGGGGTCGTTGAGGCGGCCCTCCGGGTTGACGTAATGGTAGATGGGCCGGTGCGGATCGTCGGCCATGGTTTTGCGCGACGCGATGAGCCGCTGCATGAGGGGGTTGGTCTTGAGTTGGGCTTCCTGCTCCTGGAGCGTGTCGGCGAAGGTGTGCTTCGGAACACGCGAGGTGTAGTCGGGCGGCTTCTGCTCGGCCATGGCTCGTTCTCCCCAACCGGGTCCTGTCAGGAACGTGATCGCGATTGCCACGCTCACGAACACGAGCACGCGTTTGCTTCGCATGGACGTTGTCCTTTCTGAGACGGGGTCTCCCGTGCCGCGCACAACCGGCATTCGTGTAGGTTCAGCCGGCGTCAGCCTGCCGGGGGTAATTCGACGGCGACCGTCGCGCCGTTGCGGTCGAGTGTAACGTCTTTGACCCGCTGCGTCTTGCCTTCGCCGACGGTGACGCGGTAGGCGCCGAGGAAGCCGCGGGTGGTGAACCGGCCGGCGGCATCGGTCTTGCCGGCCTGGTCGGTCCGCCACGTCTTGAAGACCAGGTCCTTCCACATGGTGCCGGCGGGCTTGATGGACCAGTCGCGGCGCCAGAGGGCGGCGTTCGGCCGCCAGTGCCGGCCTTCCCAGAAGCCCCACATGACGATGGCGTTGAAGGACGGGTGGCTGAAGGTGACGGTCATCACGTCGCGGAGGTAGTCGGCCTGGAGTTGGTCCTGGCGGGTGTCGATGTCGAATTCGGTCAGTTGCAGCGGGACGCCGAACTTCGCGAACCGCTCATACACCTGCCAGAGTTCGTCGATCGGCCGCAGCGACCCTTCGCGGAAGTGGGCCATGAAGCCGATGCCGTCGGGCCTGGCGTCGTTCTCGACGAGGTATCGGATGATTCCTTCGTAGGCCTCGAGGCGGCTGCCGCCGGGCAGGATGCTCCCCTCGTTCACCCACAGGGGCGTCTTGGTCCTGGAGCGTGCGTGGCGGATGATGTCGGCGTAGATCTTGTTCGAGCCGGCGACGGTGGCCAGGGTGTCGCCCCATCCGATGATGTGGTTGATGGCGTCCCACTCGGCGAGGCGGCCGCCGGTGAAGGCGAGCATCTCGTCGATGTGGGCCGACAGTTCCGGCCAGAGTTTGTCCGGATGCTTGCTGTAATCGGTCGGCTTGTACTGGGGCTGGGTCAGCGGCGCCCAGGAAAGGTAATGGCCGCGAATGCCGACGTCGTGGGACTCGCAGAACCGGATCATGCGGTCGAGCAGCCGCGTGTGTTCATCCAGGCTGCCCTCCCGGGCGGGCAGGTACCAGTTGTGCCAGCGGAAGCCGGACTCGAAGGTCGTCTTGTTGAAGTGCTCGGCAAAGAGGCGGCGGTAGGTGTCGCCGTCGGCGCCTTCGAGTTCGAAGGCGCGCGGGTTGAGGATGTTGCCGAACCCGAAGGCGTGACGCCGCTGCTCGACGCGGACG
>DATKXP010000340.1:0-6116 GCA_035529015.1 Phycisphaerae bacterium
GCCTGGCGGAACGCCGTGTCGGCCGGCAGGGGACCGAACGCGCACAGGCCGGCCGCGTTGGCCTCCTCGATGGCCGGGCCGATGATTTCGCGTTCCTCGTGTCCGAACCGCCCTGCCTCGCCCGCGTGCGGGTTCAATCCGCACACCCCCAGGCGCGGCACCGCGACGCCGAACCAGCGGCGGACGGCCTCCGAGCCCAGGCGGCAGGCGGTCAGAATCCGCCCGACCGTCAGCGACCGGATCGCCTCGGCCAGCGCGACGTGAATCGTCACGAGGACCACGCGAAACGGCCCGCCCGCGAACATCATGGCCACCTCGCCCGCGCCGAACTCGTCGGCCAGCAGTTCCGTGTGCCCCGGCCACGCGTAGCCCGCCATCGCGACGGCCTCTTTGGAGATGGGCCCCGTGACGATGGCGTCGATCCACCCGCGTTTGGCCGCCTCGACGGCCGCCAGAACGTAGCGGATACTCGCCTCGCCGCTCGTCCTGCTCGGACCGCCGGGGGAGAGGCCGGCGAGGTCGGCCTCAACCTGAACGAGTTCGACGCCTTCGAGTTGGCCGTCCCACGCGCCCTGGGGTAGCGCGTGCGTGAGGAACGCCGGTTCGCCGCCGGCCAGTTCCGCCCAACGCTCCTTTGGCGGGCCGAAGACGGCGACGGGCGCGAGGCCGCGGACCGCCTCGTCCGCCAGCGCCTTCAGCGCCACCTCCGGGCCGATCCCCGCCGGGTCGCCCAGCGTGACGGCGATGCGGGGTAGGGGGGCGTTCGACATGGCAGGGCCCTACTCGAGAAAGCCTGACCGCTCGAGCGTCTCCATCAGGCGGCGATTGGCGGCGTCGGCGCCCGCGCCGGCGGCAAGGGCGCGGCGGACGTACTTCGCCAGGAGGTCGGTCTCGAGGTTCACGCGGTCGCCGGCCTTCAGCCGCCCGAGGGTCGTCCCGGCCAGCGTCGTCGGAATCAGGGCGACGCTGACCGCCGGACCCGCCTCGACCACCGTCAGGCTGACGCCGTCGATGGCGATGCTTCCCTTGGGTGCGATCTCGGGCAGGAGTTCCGCGGGCGTCTCAACGCGCAGCACCCACCCGCCGCCGCGCTCGCCGTTTTCGACGACACGGGCCGTGCCGTCCACGTGCCCCGCCACGAAGTGGCCGCCCAACCGGTCGCCCGGCCGCAGACTCCGCTCGATGTTGACGGCGGTGCCCGGTCCCCACGCGCCGAGGGTCGTTTTGGCGAGCGTCTCGGCGACCGTGTCGAAGGCGGCGACTGAAGCCTCGATCGCCGCGACGGTCTGGCACGCGCCGCTCACGTTGATGGAATCGCCGGGCTTCACGCCCTCGGCCGCGCCCTTGAGGTCCACGCGCAGGCGCAGGCCGGTTGCCGTCCGCTCGGCCGAGACGACCTCGCCCATCGTTTCCACGAGTCCCGTAAACATGGCACGGCCATCGTAAGCCCCGCCGCACGCCCCGTCAAGGCGGCGTGTCGGTGTCTTGCGGCGGCCCCGCGCCCCGCTATACTGGCGGGCCGCTGTTGCGCTCAACGAGAGCCGGCCGATGACCAACGATGAGACACCGCGTCTTGCGGACCTTGCCCGCGACCCCGCCCCCTGGTTGGGCGTCGGGGAGGTCGTGCGCCTGGCCGTGCCGACGGTCCTGAACACGGTGAGCGTGACGGTCATGGGGTTCGTGGACGGTTGGATGGTGTCGAAGGTGAGCAAGGAGGCGCTGTCTGCCCAGTTCATCGGTGGCATGTCGGCGTTCGTGCCGGTCTGCTTCTTCATGGGGCTTCTGTCGTGCGTCAGCACGTTCGCGTCGCAGAACCTGGGGGCGGGGCGGCCCGCCCGGTCGTCGGTCTACGGCTGGCACGGCCTGTGGGTGGCGTGGGCGGCGGCGGGGCTGCTGGCGCTGCTGATTCTTCCTGCTCCGTACCTGATGGCCCTGTTCGGCCACGAGGCGCACGTGGCGGCGCTCGAGACGACGTACTTCCAGATCCTGTTGGGCGGCTCGTTCTTCGCCCTGTCGGCCCGGGCGCTGGGAGCGTGGTTCGTGGGCGTCCATCGGCCGTCCATCAACCTGGTGGCGGGGGTCGCCGCGAACGCCGTCAACGTCGTGGCGAACTACTGCCTGATCTTCGGCAAGTTCGGCTTCCCGGCGCTGGGCCTGACGGGCGCCGGCATCGGGACGGTCATCGGCTTTGTAGTGGAGGCCGTCATCTTCGCGGCCGTCTTCGTGGCGGGTGTGGCGGGGCGCGAGTTCAAGGTCCGGCAGCAGTGTTGCTTCCGCTGGTCGGCCGTCAAGGACCTGCTGCGGATCGGCACGCCTGCCGGGGCCGTCTTCAGCGGCGACATTCTCATGTGGACCATCTTCATGGGCCGCATCCTCGGCGGTTTCGGGACGGCGTCGCTGGCGGCGGCCGCCATCCTGAACCGGTACTGGCACCTGTGTTTCATGCCGGCCATCGGCGTCAGTGCTGCCGTGACGGCCATCGTGGGCCGCCATTGCGGGGCAGGGCGGCAGCGGTTGGCGTGGCGGAGGGCACACGCCGGATTCATCCTGGTCGAGGTCTACATGGTGAGCATGGGGCTGACGCTCTGGCTGGGCCGCGGCCCTCTGGTCGCCATCTTCAACGAGGCCGGCGACCCCCTGGTCCAATCGATCGCCGAGGGGGCGATGCTCGTCATCCTCCTCTGCCAGGCCTTCGACGCCATGAACGTCATCTTCATCGGCAGTCTGCGCGGGGCAGGCGACACGCTGTGGCCGGCCACCGTGCAACTCGTGCTTGCCTACGGCCTGGGCCTGGGCGGAGCGTCGCTGGTGGCTTTCTTGAAACCCGAGTGGGGCAGTTTCGGACCCTGGGGCGCCGTCACGGTCTACGTCATGGTCCTGGGCGTGGTGATGTGGACCCGGTTCCTTCGCGGCAAGTGGCGGGCGATCCGTCTCGTCCAACCGCCGCCTGCCATCCCCGTGACCGACGAACCGACCTCTCTGCCGCCGGGGTGAGGCTGCAGGGGCCGTGCCCCTGGGCGGAGTTTCTCGACGGGAGCGGTTCGCGCCGGTATAATCCGGGCCGTCGGGCCGCGCGTCATGATTTGAGGAGGCTGACCATGAAACACCTGTACCTGGCCGCTGTTGCGTTGCTTGTGCTCGGCGTGTCCCTCTCGGCTGCCGAAGAGAGCGTCGTGTTTGAAGAGCGCTTCGACAAGACGTTGGGCGATGGCTGGACCTGGCTGCGGGAGAACCCGGAGACTTGGCGCATTGCCGACGGCGCACTGGAGATCCGGGTCGAACCCGGTCTGGCCGGGACGGTCAGGAATGCGCTGCTCCGCGAGGCGCCCGACCGCAGCAAAGGGACGTTCGCCATCGAAGTCACGATCACCTTCACCACCCCTCCGACGAAGCAGTTCGAGCAGGCGGGGCTGACCTGGTACAAGGGCGGCAAGCCCGCCTTCAAACTGGTTCATGAGTTGATCAAGGGGGAGACCTACATCATCCCGGGCAAGGTGGCGACGAGCACGAAGACGGTGCAACTGCGGCTGACGGTGACGAAGGACCGGTACACCGCCGCGTTCCGGCCCGACGCGAAGGGCGAGTTCCAGACCGCCGCCACCGGTGCGCTGCCTCCCGCGGACAAGGAGCAGATCAGCATCCAGTGCTACAACGGGCCGCCCGATGCCGAGCACTGGATCCGGTTCGACGATTTCCGGATTCTGCGGCTGCCGGAGTCCTGATCGCTCCGTTCCTCTCTGCCTGCCGGGGCACGCCCCGATCTGCGGGCGTTACGCCGACACCCTCACCGCCCCCGGTACCACCAGGAGGGACTCACGTACTCCAAATCTTCCGGGCCCAGCGTCTCGATGTGACCGTCCATGAACAGGACGTTCGCCATCCCGAAGTGCCGCAGGGCCTGGTACCGTCGCCAGTTGCCGGCGTCGGGGAACGCCTCCCGCCACGCCGCCGGGTCTTCGATGAAGTGCTTGTCCCACTCGTCGTCGGGGTCGAGGCCGGGGTTGTTGTAGTCGGCCAGGGGATCCCGGAAACTGTAATCGAGCAGGAAGAAGAGTTTGCCGTCGGCCTGGCTCACCCGCCTGCCGTCCGGCGCCTCGTACGTGCCGGTGCTCAGGGCGTAGTCGCCCAGGATCAGCCGGACCGACCCGCCGGCCGTTCCGCGATACCAGTCGCCCGCGAACCAGTTGCCGCCCCCCGGTCCCTCCTCGTCCTCATCCTCGGGCGCCAGTTCAATCACCTCGCCGATGTGATGGATCCAGTCGCTGACGATGACCTCGTCGCAGATCTTGAAGTCGTAGATGAACCGGTTCACGCTCGACCAGTTCTTCGCCGTGTCGGGCGCCATCAGCACGTGCACCCGGATCGGTTCCCCCGTGTCGGGGTCGAAATCGATCTGCGTCTTGATGTCGTCGTACGCCATCTTCGTGTTGGGGTTGGCCCGCGGCATGGTGGGGTCTTCGTCGTCGGACTCGTACAGGACGCTGTTGCCCATCTGGGTCCGGCGGACCCAGTGGTGGCTGTCGAGCGGGATGCTCCACGCAAAATCGCCACGCGTGCCCGACTTCCGCGACGTCTGATGGTACACGTCCCACTCCAGCAGCGCGTCCACCGCGTCCGGCTCCTTCTCGGACCAGTTCTCGTCCAGGCCTTGGCCGGCCTCGCCGTCGGCGTCCGTCCCTTCCCACTCCTCGCGCGGACCGTACTCGGCGGTCGCCTGGCACGAGAAGACGCGGACATCGTATTCGACGTACGGCAGGAGCCTGCCCATCCAGGCGCCGCCGCTTAAGAGGCGGCCGTCGTGGTCGGCACGCCACGCCGCCTGCGCCTGGAACAGACGAGCCAGGTTCACCTTGCAGGCCGTCATCTCGGCCACCTTCCACACGTCCACCGCCGCAGGCGCCAGCAGCGTCACCAGCAGCGCCAGGATCGTGATGACCACCAGCATCTCCACCAGCGTGAACCCGGGACGCCCTTGCCTTGGACCGTGCCCGCAGGTTGGCAGGATCGCGTTCATGGCTCCCTCGCTCCGTCGCTCCCCTCTTCGACAGGGGGCCCCTTGGACGGCCCGCCGATCGTCCGCATCGCCATCTCGCGGACCCGCGCCAGGGCCCGGCGCCGCGCGTCGGGCGGGTCGTGCGGATCGTAGCGGAACCGAAGACCCACCACCCGTTCCACCGCGCTCACCGCGCACGCCTGCACCATGGGGTCCGCGTCGGTCTCGGCCACCTCCACGAGGAGCGGCACCTCCGCCGGCGACCGGCGCCACCCCAGCCCCGTGGCCGCCGCCGCGCGGACGTGCGGGTCGGGATCGGTCCGGACGGCCTCCCGGATGGCCTCGGCGGCCTCGGGGTCCTCCCGGCGGCGTCCGAGTTGGACGACGGCCTCGCGGCGAATCGCGCCGCGCTGCTCGCTCGCGCCGCCGGCGATGTGCGCCAGCGCCCGAACCGCACCCCGGCTTCGCATCCGGCCCAGGCTCCGCACCGCCTCGCTCGCCACCCTCGTGTCGGGACGGGCGACGACGCGGGCCACCTTCGCGGCCACCTCGTCGCGGGTATCGTCGCGGCACGCCCGGAGCGCCTCGATCGCGACGGCCTGGTCGGGCGAAGCGAGTTCCTCCGACGGCTCGCTGCACCCCGCCGTCGCTATGGCCGCCAGCGCCAGCCATGCCGCCAGCCGAAGCGGTCCGACGAACGTTCTGTAACGTGCGAGCGTTCTGTAACGTGCGAGCGCGGCGGGTCTCCGTACCCGCCGCGCCGATCGCGCAAGAAGCACCCCGGTTACGCGGAACCACCGCGCACCACGCCGCTTCGCAAGGTTCCCGTGCGAGTTGACTCTGGGCGCGAAGACGCTCATGGCCCGTGTGCCTCGACCCTTGCGGCTACCGGACGACGTCGGCCGCTCCCCGCTTCTCGGGGCGCCCGTAGACATGAGGTTGCGACGTGACTCCTGCGGCACTCGGTAGCCCCGCTGCTTGGATTCTACACCGTTCCCAGGCCCTGTCAAGCACACCGCTGACCATTCTGAGCGGTAGGGTGGTGCTCCGTACCCACGCGCATCGTCACGTGTGCCATGGCCGCCTGCCCCGGTGTTTTGGGGGTCTTGTCGGAGCGCAGCGA
>DATKXP010000341.1:0-7318 GCA_035529015.1 Phycisphaerae bacterium
AAGTAGTACGGCGTCTCGGTCGCAGGGACGGGCCAGGCGTCGGCATAGCGCCACTCGTTGCCGGGGGCGCCCTCGGCCTCGACGTCGCCCATGACGTAGTAGGCGACGGCCGGGTTGCTCATGATGACGTCGCTGGCGCCCTTGAGGTGGCAGGCGAACCACTGGACCATGTCGTAGGCGAGCGGCGGGATGGCGCCGGGGAACTTCAGGTCGCCCTGCCTGGCCCGGCCGATGCCGCCGTGGTTCCACGGGCCCATGATCAGTTTCTGCCGGCCCTTGGCGCCGGCCGCCCCGTGGTACTGGCGTCCGACGAAGGCGTCGATGGTACCCTGGCTGAAGGTGTCGAACCACCCGCCCACGTGGACGGCCGGTGCGTTCATGACGGCGTGTTTGCGGGTCGAGTCGAAGCGGTGCCACCACTCGTCGAACGCCGGATGCTCGCGCCACATCTGCATGGCCTCCGGAGCAAACTTGTGGCCGCTCGTCCAGTTCTCGGCCTGTTCCTTCCGCAGGGCGCCGCCGGTGTAGGCGGCGTCGGTGTACAGGTTGGCGGCGGCGACCACGATGTACTGGGCGACGAGCCCTTCGGGAGCCGCGGCGGCCATCAGGTTCTGCGTGATGCCGCCCGCCGACGCGCCGAACGTGCCGATCTTGCCGTTCGACCACGGCTGCTTGCGGATCCACGCGATGGTGTCGGCCCCGTCGGCGTGATCCACCCACCCGCACCCGATGAACGGGAGGTTCTCGCCCTCCGAGCCGAACCGCCCTCGCATGTCCTGGATGACGCCGGCGTAACCGAGCATGGCGGCCACGGCGGCCGGGCCCCCGCGCGTCCGGTCGTAGGGCGTCCGCATCAGGATGGTGGGCCACGGCCCCTCGCCGGGCGGCAGGTGGATGTCGGTGGCCAGCTTCACCCCGTCGCTCATGGGGACCATGAGGGTCTGCTTCTCAGACTGAGCGCAGACGGCGGGCATGACCACCGTCAGCAGGCAGATCGAAGCCAACAGCAGAGCAATGGCGCGTTTCAGCATGCTTGGAGCCTCCTCACGTGCTTTTTACGGGTCCGTCACGATCCGATGGTACGGCCGGCGGGAAAGAAATCAAGGAATGAGCGGCGCAGCGCGGGCGGCACCGACCGGGCGCGTCCTACTTGCTCCCGACGAACAGGACGCACGCGCCGCCGGTCTGCTTCACCGACAGGTCCCGGGTCGTCCCGCGGCGGGTCTCTTGGACCTGCACGTTGTAGGGCACGCCGATGGCCTTCCAGTTGTAGGAGACGCTGGAATCGGTGCTGACGAGCATCGGCGCCTGCCCGACGCGTTCGCGGTTCTTGTAGAAGAACCCGCCGAAGACCTCGGTGCGGCCGCCCGCGGTCGTCTCGAAGATCGTGCGGTCCTTCTCGGTCTTGATGCCGAGGACCCAGAGGTCGCCGCCGGCGTTCGTGTTGTGCGTGTGGCAGTACGTCTCGGTGTTGGTGTTCCGCGCCCAGACCTTCTGCGGGCCCTTGATGTGAATCTCGCCCGAGAAGTCGGTCAGGAACGCCTTTCCGCCCGGCACCGTGTTCCTGTAGGCGCCGATGTAGCAACTGTTGAGCACCCACGTCCGCGTGGAGGCGTGGTCGAAACCCCAGGAGGCGTCGCCGTACATGGCCATGAAGTTCTCGAAGACGACGACCGGCGCCGTGCCTTCCTCCAGACGGAAGACCGGACGGCACGGTGGGCCCGAATACGGGATGATCCGATTCGGCTTGACGTTGGTGTCGAGCCGGTCGCCGTCCTTGAAACCTCGCGGCACGATGTAGCAGGCCCCCACCACGCGTCTGAGACTGCCGCGGACGTGCACCGTGTTCTTGACCACGTACAGGCCGTACGGGAAGTACACCGTCTCCTTGCCGGAGTCGAAGGCCTTCTGGACGGCGGCCGTATCGTCGGTCTTGTAGTCGCCGACGGCGCCGAACGCCTTGACGTTCGCCCACTCGCCGGCCGGACCCGGCGGCACCTTCGGCACGTCCTCGATGGGCAATCCGAGCGACGTCCTGGCGCCCGGGAACAGCGTAATCGGTTCGGCGGAGGTGAACTCGGCCACGGTCGGTCCCCTGGCGTCCTTCGAACCGGCCTTGGTCCGGCTCGCGATGGCCGTGGCGTACCCGGCCGTCTTGACGTTTCGCGCGAAGAGCGCGCCCGTGTTCCGGATAGCCGCCGCGCCGGGCGCGCCGCGGGCCAGGTCAGCATCGATCAGCGCCAGGAAGCCGCCGTTCTCCACCGCCGGGACGGCGTTGCGGCTGACGAGTCGATGGATCGCCACCGTGTTGCCGGCATTGACGAAGCCGGCCACGCGCTGGTCCGTCACGATGATGTTCTCCAGGTACATACCGTGCATGTCGCCGGTGATCCGGACGCCGACGTCCAGGCCGTCCACGACCACGTCCTGGATCATGCCGTTGCCGGGGTTGTGGTCGGCCGACACGCCGACGGCGCCGGCCTTCCTGGGATCGCCGGACCGCACGGCCACGTTCGAGAGCATGCCGCCGTTGTTCGTGTGGTACATGACGCCCGCCGCACCCGGGTTGCCTGCGCCGACGTCGAACGTCACGTTGTGCAGGTGAACGTAGAAGTTCTGGGCGAAGTGCTGCTTGCCCTTCATGTCGAGCAAGAAGACGGGCCGCTTGGGGTCGTCGAAGCCCGCGCAGTTGTCCTTGAGTTGGATGACGGTTCCCTGGCGGCTCTCGCCCTGGATGAACTTCTTCTTGTCGCCCACCACGAGCGGCCGGGTCACCAGGTACGTGCCGTTCGGGATGTAGACGGCGCGATGGCCCTTGATGCGCTTCTCGGGGCTGCCGACGGCCTTCTCCAGGGCGTCGGTGTCGTCGGTGACGCCGTCGCCCACGGCGCCGCAATCGGTCTTGACGTTCATGAACCCGGAGTCGGCGGGCATCGCAAACTGCGGGTAGTCCGACTCAAGGATCGGCCGCGCTGCCGGCGTGCCGGCAGCCGCGGCAGCGCACGCATACGCCAAGATCAGCGTGAGGGAAAGCGCCGCCGCCGGGATCGGTCGAATCATGTCTGCCTCCCCTTGCCAACATCCAAGTCGGCCGCTCGCTTAATCCTAACAACGCCATTTTGCTATTTCGCGCGGTGGGTCTCCGGACCCACCGCGCCGGCAAGGGCGTAGCATGCTACGCCCCTACACACCCACGGCGCGTCAAAACCCATTTTCGCCGTTGCGTCTCCGGACCCACCGCGCCGGGGCGCTGTGTGCGAAAGCCGTGGCCTACTTGGCGGAACCGTCCTGGCCGAGGGCACGCTCCAGGTGCGCGATGGCCCGCGTGGCGCGGGTGGCGTCGAAAGCGTTGGCGGCATTGGCGTGCGATGAGGAGTGTTTGGTGCTGGTCGTGTCGCGGCGGAGCAGGTCGGCCAGGCGAACCGCCTCGGCCAGGTGTGTGCGGGCGGCGTCGATGCGCTTGGCGCGAACCGCCCGCCAGGTCTGGACGCAGGCGTCGTAATACTGAAGCGTCTGCTCGCCGTAGGTGAAGAGGCGCTCGTCCTCGGCGACGCGGGCGCCGATGCGCTCGGGCAGCCCCGGGACCTGGCCTCGGCCAAGGGGAGCCGCTGCGCTATCCCCCGCGCGGCGGCCTTCCCAGGCCGCCGCGAGCGGTCGTCGCGATAGTTCCTGGCGGCTTGGGAAGGCCGCCAGGCGGACACAAGAGGCCAACTGCGGCTGCGGTGTCATGGCCCGGGTGATGAGGCGGCGGCAGACGGCGGCGTGGCCGAGCATCTCGCGCAGCGTCGGGCCGTTCGAGGTGACGCCCTCGGCCCGCTCGTACCGGAGTTCGGGCGTGGGGAACAGGTCCTTCTCGCCGCGGTCGAGCCGCCGGGCCAGGTCGTACTTGAGTTTCGTGACGTTCGCGAGCATCGTCTCGAGCGATTCGTAGAACTGCCGCATGGTGGCGGCGGCGGGACCGTAGCGGCGGGCGAAGTAGTCGGTCCAGAGGGTCTCGCAGTCGGTCGTCACGTCCCAGAGTTGGCGGGCCATCTGGTAGTTGGTCAGCGCCTTGTTGCCCATGTCGGCCGTGGTGCAGTGCATGTAATGGAAGTGCCGGGCCCCCATCCGATGGTACGCGGGGATGTCAACGGCCATGGTGTGCATGAAGCACAGGGGCAGGCACTTGTAGCCCGAGACGTTGTAGTACTCGCCGATGCACAGGCGTCCGCGGTAGTGGCGGTCCGGTTCGGCGACCCACCCCTGAAGTTGGCGATAGTAGTGGGCGTTTCGCGGGCTCCGCGCGTCCTCGAACGGGTAGACGTACGATCGGGTGATGGGGAAGTACGTGGCCGAGCAGGTGTCGTAATCGAAATCGGCAGGCAGCGGCCGGCTTGGCGGCGCGAGCACGTCGGCGTAGACCAGGAAGCGGACGATGAGGGGCCGGTGGATCCGGCCGGCGGCGCGGGCCTTCTTGATTGCGGCGTCAAGGTGGCGAACGAGCAGGAGGTTGCGATCGGTGGGCGTTCCGAGGGCCTTGCACGCATCGCACTCGCACCACTTGCCGCCGTCGAGGGTCCAGAACCGCACCACGTCGGCGTCGCGGTACGGGCCATCGATGAGGGCCCGGACGTAGTTCGTCATGAATTCGGCCGTGGCGTGCGGGTTCGACGTGCAGAAGTTGGTGCCGAACTCGCCACGGATGCCGGGCACCCGCTTGCCTTTGACGACGGGGAACCATTCGGGATGGGCCTCGAAGGTCGTGAGCGTGCCGTCCTTGTCGGCGTCGCCGCGGTAGAGATCGCCGGCCGGGTACGGGTCGGCCGGCCTGGTCTCATCGCCCGTGAAGCGCGGGTGGTCGTAGGGATACGGACCGTCGGGGTCGAGGAACCGTTTCTGGGCATCGTGGGCGCCGCAGGAGGTGAGGATGCCAAGTTTCCGCATGAGCGGATGGTCCGACTGTTCGACGCACCAGTAGTTGAGGCGGTTGCGGGCCATCCAGAGGAGAAACGCCTCGTCCCCACGATCCTCCCAGGCGTGGAACCCGCGCGTCAGGAACGACGGGCGCGCGGTCACGTCGTGTTCTCCCAGAGACTGGACGCGCGGCACCTCTTCGTGGATCGGTTCGGGGGCGAACCAGCGGACGCCCAGCCGATGGAGCAGGTCGCAGGCCGCATAGAGGGTGCCGATGCGGCTGCCTCCCGCCAGGCACGTCACGCGGCGGCCGGCGACCTGGAGCGTCCGGATGCGGTAGCCTTGCGGGCCGAGCGAACCCAGGTCGGCGCTCAGCGCCGCCGTCACTGCATCCGGAAGGTGCTTGCAGGCGGCATTGGAGTCCGGGCCGCCCACGAGCAGCCAATCGCCCTGCCCCGCCGCCTCGTCGTCGGTGATGGCGAAGTCGCCGCTGCGGCCGGTCGCCAAGCGCAGGTAATGCTGCAACTGGAGCGCGGCAAAGGCCTGGGTGCAGACGGTGTCGTCGCGGGTGTCGCCGTCCAGCCAGTTGACCCTCTCCTCGCTGTGGCCGGCGGCCGCCGCCTCGTCGTACGGCCCGAGGTCCACGACGATCTGCGTCTTGCCTGAGGAGGCTGTGCCATCGTCTGCGGGCGCGGCGGCATTCCACACCATGAGGGTGGCCATGATGAGGAGCAGGTGTTCTCGTCGCATGGCGCGCTATCCCTTCCGAAGGTTCTGCCTCCGCGCGGCGGGCAATCCCACGGCGTGTGCACGGCTCTCGCGGCGGCCTGGGAAGGCCGCCGCGCGGTCTCACCATGTCGCGCCGGTGGGTCTCCCAACCCACCGCACGTCAAAGCCCGTTTTCGCCGTTGCGCGGCGGGCCCGGAGACCCGCCGCGCGGGAAGTGGCGTTGTAGTGCTAGGGCGTCGGCAGGGGGCGCGTGGTTTCGGACGCGGCTTTGGCATCTTCGGCGGGAAGGGCGCGGCCGTAGATCCGCAGGCCCGACATCCATCCGGCGACCTGATACTGCGGGCCCGGGCCGCCGCTGTATTGGCCGACGTGGAGCGGGCCCTTCCACGGCGTCTGTATCGCGTGGCCGCCCTTCTCCGCCACCAGTTGCCCGTCCTGCAACAGCCGCGCCGTCCGGCCGTCGAAGGTGCCTACGAGGTGGGTCCACCGTCCGGGCGCAGGCTTGCCGCCGTCGCAGTCGATGCCGCCCACGTGCCACCGCCATCCGCCCCCGAACCTCTGGATGAACCAGCCGGCCTGCTTCCAGTGACCGCAACCGACGACGACCGGCATCTGACCTTCGGCGGTGAAGTGCACCCAGCACTCGACCGAGATCGGACGGGCCAGGTCAAAGTCGGGCCGGTGCGGGAACGTCACGTGCCCGCCCTGGCGAAGGTCGAGCGCCCCGTCGGCCACGCGAGCCTTGCCGTGTGCCTTTCCCCGCGCGGCGCCGCCGCCGTAGAGGGCCGCGCCGAGGTCCCTCGCGAAGGCGGCCGTGAAGACCGGCTCCCTGATGACAGGCAGGGCGGCCGCCGCGACGGCGTCGGGCGCAGCACTCTCGGCCCCGCGCCGGCTGACCGACCGCACGGTGTAGGCGTACCGGACAGCGTCCTGCGGCCGGTTGTCGCTGTACCGGAGTTCCGGTGTCGGGTCGGCCGTGAGCCGCTCGAAGTCGTCGGCGCCCTCGCGGGCGCGATAGACGTGGTACTTCAGATCGGGCCCGCCGTCGCCGTCCCACGTGAGATCCACGCGGCCGGACGCGGGCGCAGCCGCAAGGCCCGTCGGCGGCTGTGGCGGCTGGGGGGCCGGAACCGATACGGCTGCCCGGATCGGCGCACTGCGGTCGGCCTCCGAGAGAAGCACGAGGGCATAATGCTGCTTGCCCTGGGGCGCAGCCGGATCGGCGTGCTGGAAAAGAGTCGTCTTTGTGACGAGCGTTTCCTGGCTGGGGACGAAATCGCCCCGCGTGCTGCGATGCACTTCGGCCGCCAGGCCGATCGTCCGGGCCGACCGTTCCCACGCGAGGTGGACCACGCTCTCGGCGTCCACGGTGGCGGTCAGCGGCGGCAGAGGTTCGGGCAGCGGGGTCGCCACAAACTGCCGGAAACTGCCCGGCACGATGTCGGCCCCCGGCATGTCCACGCGCGGCGCCGCCAGGGCCTTGCGGCGGCCGTCGCGGATGATGTCGAGCATCGCCCGGTAGTGCGGGTCATCGGCGGAGGCGAACGTCACGACGGCCTCGCCCGAATCGTCGGGCGGCTCCGGCGCCTTCACCGCGAACTTCTCGACCGGCGTGACGGCGTGCACGTACGTGCCGCCGACGAGAAGGCAGACGCGCTGCGCGGCGGGGTCCACCTTCCGGTCGCGGCACAGGCCC
>DATKXP010000342.1:0-4904 GCA_035529015.1 Phycisphaerae bacterium
CACGAGACGGGCCACATGTTCGGCCTCCACCACTGCCAGCAGTACGACTGCATGATGAACGGGACGAACAGCCTGGCGGAATCCGACACGCGGCCGATCCACCTGTGCCCGGTGTGCCTGCGGAAACTTCGGTGGAACATCGGCTTCGACATGATCGCCCGCTACGAGGGGCTGCTCAAGTACTACGAGGCCAACGGCATGACGGCCGAAGCCGCCTGGGTCGCCAAACGCATCCGCCAATGCCGCGGCGAGAAGGTCACGCCGGCGGGCGGCAAAGACGCGAACGCGCCGTAGCCGCGCTGCACATCGGCACACGATTCCCACGAGACGAAAGATGACTTGACGAGCGCCCTTTGTCCGGTACTGTTATGCAGTTACGCATGGCGTTTGGTGGCGTGTCCGACCAAGGGGGGGAAGAAGCATGAGAGCAGAGGTCATCCGCCTGGTTCTCGCCGCGACCGCCGCAGGACTGCTGGGAATCGCGGCTGTATCGGTTGCCAAAGCCGAAGTGCCCGTAAGCAAGTTTGAGGTCAAGCCCGAGCCGGAGCCGCCGGAGCAGGCGAAGGCCATCCTCCCGCTCGCCCAGGTCGAACCGGTCCCCATCGCGGACTACTCCATGGCCGAACTGAAGGAGATGTTCCCGGCCTTCAAGCACGAGCCCTTCGAAACCGCCGGCTTCAACCACCTGACGCTGCCGTTCCTTTACCTCGACCGCACGAGGGATGGCCACGAGGCGGAGGCGTTGGCGTTCAGTTTCCTGCTCTCGAATTCGATCGACTGGGCGCCGGGGTGCTATTGCGCGCGGCACGCCTACTTCACCTTCAAGCGGTCCCGCACGTACATGAGGGAACTGGCCCTCTCGTACAATCCCGGCAAGATCAAGTTCGCCATTGAGGACTGGGAGGCAACGCACGCCGTCGGCGGCACGCTGATAAAGAGTATCGGAGGGTACGCGGGCCACCTGAAGATCTACGACCGAACCGGCACCGTGACGTTGCAGAAGGCCTACACGAAGCCCCGCGAGTACTTCCACCTCCTGGGCGACATGGCCGCAGACGCCATCACGTATTTCGGCGGCAAGGTTTCGCCGGCCCTCCTGGAGCACCTGCGGAAGAAGCGCTGCGAGCATCACCGGTCGATCATCCACCTGGGCATGGCGGCGTTCGTCGGAGAGAAGTCGGAGGAGGAATTCAGGGCCTACCGCAACATTCTCGACCGCGACCCCGGCTTCGCCGAGGTGCGCTACTGGTACGCCAACCAGAAGCAGTGGCGTGACGCCGACCGCGGACACTACGCAGCCCAGATGGAACGGGCACTCGACGCCTACCTCGTCGAAGCAGCCGCCGTCGATTTCGATCCCGAAGAGCACCCCGATCCCAAGGCGGCCGCCATAAAACAGAAGCAGTACCTGGCGCGACTCCAGGAATTGGGTGGGGCCGATTGGCCCGGCCTCCTCCGCCGGAAACTGGAGGAGGCGCACCAACGCGGTTCCGTCTCTCGTGAGATTCTCGGCCGCGCAACCCGCCTCGCGGCCCGGTACCCCAACGACCACTGGTTGCTCTGGTATCTGGCGCGGGCGTACAGGCAGGGTAGCGACATGATGGCCGATTGCGACTTCGCTTCCAGTGTGCTGACGGCAGCCATCTCAGACCGCTATCTGGTGAGCATCGACAGACGCGCTTCAATTCTATCACTGGCGCAGTGCCTGCAGAACCTGGGACGTGACGACCTCTGCATCGCCATCCTGAGGCCCAGTTACGAGACGATTCTCGGCGAGGAGGGGGCCGAGAAGGCTGTGAGCCAAGCCCGCACACTGGCCACGTCGCTGCTCCAAAGCGGCAGATATGGCGAGGCGCGACGAGTCTTCACCATCGCCGCGAGTGGCTACCCGTCCGACGAGCCAAGGCGCTGCCAGATGCTGGCCTTGAAAGGCATTGCGGCCGCCCACGACGGAG
Source organism: Phycisphaerae bacterium (assembly GCA_035529015.1). Taxonomy (GTDB): domain Bacteria; phylum Planctomycetota; class Phycisphaerae; order FEN-1346; family FEN-1346; genus JAUVZF01. Next base: position 1,956 of record DATKXP010000342.1, read on the forward strand.
AGGGCCGCGCGCTTGAGAGCGTCATCGAGGAACATGGCGAGTCTCTCAAGAAGGCGAAGGTCCTCTTCCTCCTGGAAGGCTACCGCGACCTGCTCGACCGGAAGCCCGTCGATCCCCAGGCCGTGCGCGATCAGTCCCGCGAGAAAGATGTCTGGGTCGTCCTGGAATCGCAGATCCTCGCCGGCCAGGCCGACCTCCTGGCCGGGACACGCCGATGGTGGGGCTCCGTCCAGTGGTGGGTCAAGCAAGCGCCCGACAGGCAGGCGTTCCGGGTCCTCTACGACCTGTACCAGCGGCGCAAACCGAGCCGGGACGATGCCTGTTTCTATGAGATGCTCGACTGGCTCTGCCCCTTCGACCCGTGGGCGCGACAGGCCGTTGCGGACTTCCGCACACGGGCTCAAGAGCAGAGCCTCCCGCCGCCGTGGAGCCCGGAGAAGGTCGCAGGTCTGCTGAAGGGCTTCGGCACGGTTCGCTATCCCGTGGCGGAAGGCGCACTGAAGAAGCGTGCGAAAGAGGTGTTCGACGCCTTGCCGCCCGGCGCCGTGGCCGCCGTCCTGCGGACGCTCATCCGCCAAGAGCGGTTCGACGAAGCCGAGGACCTGGCCCTGCGGCACCACCACATGGCCGTTGAGTTTCAGAGTTACTGCCCCCGCGCCTACGCCAACCACCTGATCCATCTCGTCCAGCAGGCTCGGCACAAAGCCGTGAGCCCGACCCGGGGCCAAACCGAAAAACAGTACGCACCTGCCCCCGCAAACTGATAGAATGCCCGCCCTATGGAGGGCGGCCGACGGGATGCCCCCGTCGGCCACGATCCGGGGGATCACGTATGCCCAAACGCTGTGCCGTCTCTCTACCATCCCGGGTCTGGGCTTGCGCCCTTCTCATCGGTCTGGCCGCCGGCTGCGCCGCGCCCGTCCGGTTCCCGGCCGAACCCATGACCTCCACACCCGCCGGGACGGGGTCGATCAGCGCGTACGACACCAACGGCGACTCACGCACCGACTATATCACCATGCAGAAAAGCGACGGCCGCACCGTCCGCATTGGCTACGACACGACCGGCAACGGCGAGGCCGACTCGTTCGTGGACCTCGACCCGATCACCGTGGCCGACTGCCGCCACGTCGTCATCATCCTCGACGGCATCGGGTACGACACCGTCAAGGCATTCCAGGATGGCGGTGGCCTGCGGCTGTTCCACCGGCCGGCGCCGGTCATCTCGACGTTCCCGGCCATGACCGACATCGCCCTGAACGACGCCTTCCAGGCGGTCCGCTGCCGCGCCTACGAGGCCGTCCACTTCAACCACACGGCCAACCGGCTCGAAGGCGGCGACGCCGACTACCTGGCCATGACGGACGAGGACTGGGTCCGCTGCACCGATTACCGGGCCGGCACCCTCGTGGACCCCCTCGCCTACCTGTTCCCCGGGCATTTTTTCAAGGAAGAACTGGCCGAGTTCCGCAAACGCTTCGACCGGCGCGACCGACCCCGGTTCGTCGCTTACTTCGTCTCGACCGCCGGACTCGGAACCCGCGACCTCATCGACGGCCAGCACGAAGTCCTCCGGGCCATCGACCACCTCGCCGAGGAGTTGGTCTGGAAGACGCGGGGACTCGTGAAGGTGACCCTCCTTTCGGACCACGGCCACACCCTGGTGCGCGGCAAGTGGATCGATTTCCGTGAATTCCTGCGCGACAAGGGCTGGATCATCCGCGACCGTCTCGACGGGCCGCGCGACGTCGTGCCCATCGAGTACGGCCTGGTCACCTACGCCTCGTTCGCCACGCACGACCGAGCGGCCCTGGCCGCCACCCTCCTTGAACAGGAGGGCGTGGACCTCGTGACGTACCCCGAGCGGGACACGGTGGCGGTCGCCAACGCCGGCGGCAAGGCCGTCATCGAACGCCGGGGCGACCGGTACCGATACCGCGCCGACTCCGGCGACCCGCTCCGTCTCGCGGACATCATCGCGAAAGCCAAGGGCCGAGGGGGCGTGGTCGACGCCGACGGCTTTGCCGACGACCGCGCCTGGCTCAGCCTGACCGCAGCGCACGCCTACCCCGACGCGCTCGACCGCCTGTGGCGAGCGTTCCACGGACAGACCGAGCACGTGCCCGACGTCATCGCCAGCCTGAAGGAAGGGTACAACGCGGGCCTGGCGTCGCGGGCCTGGCGGTTCCCCGACGGCGCCAGCACGCACGGCGACCTCGGCCGCAAGAGCAGCACCGCCTTCATCATGTCCACGACGTGCCCGATCCGCACCGAGTGGCAGCCCCTGCGGTGCCGCGACCTGCCCGGCATCCTCGACGACCTGACCGGCCGCCCCTGGCCGCCTGCACGGAAGGAAGATCGGTAGTGACCATCCGGCGCGCCCGCCTCACCCTCCCGGCCGTTTTCCTGATCGTTGCGGCGGCGCCCCTGGTGGCCGGATGCGGGGCCTGGCACGACGAGCGGCGAGCGACCTTCGGCCTCGACTTTCCGCCGCCGGCGCCGGACGAGGGACCATCGGCCATCGTCTTCTTCGTGGACGGCGTGAACCGCGACGTGTTCGACCGGATGCTGGCCGACGGCCGCCTGCCGATGATCCGGAAGTACTTCGTCGAGCGCGGCCTGTACTGCGAGCGGTGCATCGCGAACGTGCCGAGCGTCACCCTGGCGAACGAGACGTCGTTCGTGACAGGCCAGTTCGTCGGCCGCCACGGCATCACGGGCATCAACTGGTTCGACCGCAATCGCGTGTTCTGGCGAGACTACGAGGAGGTCAACCAGAAGAACACGCTCGACGGCGACTACACGGCCCCGACGATCTTCGAGCGGCTGCCGGACGCCACGACGATGAGCCTGTTCTTCCAGGCCCACCGCGGCGCGACGAAGTTCGTCGAGAACTGGACGAGCGCCGGCCCGCCCTACTTCTTCGGCTGGTACGACCTGGTGGACCGC
>DATKXP010000343.1:0-3929 GCA_035529015.1 Phycisphaerae bacterium
GAGAAAACGCTCCCGCTGCCGCGCGCCGTTTCCGCCGGCGGCACCGTCCGCATCGCCTTCCGCAATGAGGCCGACCCCAATGCCGTCGTCAGCGAACTGTGGCTATGGGAGAGCGAAGCCCAGAGCCCGCCGCCCGCCGGCTCCGACGCGAGCAAGCCGCAGCCCAACTCCAGCCCGCCGATGCCGCAAGTCAAACCGTCGGCGAAGGCCGGCGACGCTGCCACGCGCATCCTTATCGTCACGGGCATCGACTACCCCGGCCACAAGTGGAAGCAGACGACTCCCGTGCTCAAGGAGGCCATCGAGAAGGACCCGCGACTGGCGGTGGACGTGGTGGAGGACCCGAACTTCCTGGCCTCGCCCAGGATCCACGACTACGCCGCCATCGTTCACCATTGGATGAACTGGAAGACGCCGGCCCCGGGTCCGCCGGCCCGCGAGAACTTCCGCAAATTCGTCGCCGGCGGCAAGGGGCTGGTGGTCGTGCACTTCGGATGCGGCGCGTTCCAGGACTGGCCCGAGTTCGCCACGATCGCCGGCCGCGCCTGGGACCCGAAACTCCGCGGACACGACCCGCGCGGGCCGTTCCGCGTCGAGATCGCCGACACCGATCACCCCATCACGCGCGGCATGAAACCGTTTGAGATCGTCGACGAACTCTACACGTGCCTGGCGGGCTCGACGCCCATCGACGTCCTGGCCACCGCGCAGTCGAAGGTGGACAAGAAGGTCTATCCGATGGCGTTCGTCTTGACGTATGGCAAGGGACGGGTGTTCCACTCGGTGCTGGGCCACGATGTCAAGGCGTTCAGCCCGCCGCAGGTCGGCGAACTCTTCCGCCGCGCGTCGGCCTGGGCGGCCGGGCTGGCACCCGTGGCGGAGGGCGGGTAGCATAGCGATACGACGCGAAGCGTGGCCATGCCACCCGGCCATTTAGCCGGCGGCCTCGGCCGACGCGCGCCGTTGAGCCGTTCGTATCGCCGTCGATGCAAACGAGGAGGGCACCATGAAACGCCGCGGCTTTGTCAAGGCGGTAGGCCTGGGGGCAGCAGTCGGTCAGGCGCTTGGCGGGCAGGCTTGCCTCGAGCGGGGCAACGCACCGTTCTCCAAGAAGGAGGTGGCCATGAAACTCGGATTTCACACCGACGCGTTCAACACGGCGTACTTCAGTTTCGAGAAGTGCCTCGAGTGGGCCAGGAAGAGCGGCGTCCACTGGATCGAGTGCGGCCTGATCGACGGCGTCAGTTGGATCCACGGCCTGGGGTACCAGCCGCACGTCGCCATGTACGAGGACCCGGCCCTACTGCGGAAGAAGATGGATGGCTACGGCGTCGCGTTCTCGCAGGTGGACGCCGCCTACCCGCTCTCAGGCAAGGACGGCCCCGTGCGCGGCGTGCCGTACGTCATGAACGCCATCCGCTGGGCCAAACTCATCGGGTGCCCCTGCGTCGATACGACCGACGGCCTGCACGCGCCGCCCGACCTGGAGGACGCCCAGGCCATGCAGATCATGCGCGGCTGTTACGAGCAGATTATCGAGGTGGCCGAGGCCCACCAGGTTACCGTCAACATCGAGCCGCACGGCTACTTCACCACCAATCCCGACCGGATGGCGGAGATGCTCGCGTTCTGCGATAGCCCCTTCCTGCGGATGAACATGGACACGGGCAACACGTTTATCGCCGGCCGCGACCCGGTCGAGTTCCTCAAGCGGTTCATCGGCCGCGTGAACCACGTGCACATCAAGGACGTGTCGGAGTCGCTGGCGGCGGCCGTCCGCGGGAAGGATACGGGCATCGCCGTCAGCCAGTGCGCCCTGGGCGACGGCGTCAATGCCGACAACATCCGCCGCTGCCTCGAAGTCCTCCGCGACCACGGCTACACGGGCGTCCTCTCGATGGAGTGCGAAGGGCAGGGTGGCCCCATGATCGAGCGGTCGCTTGCGTGGATGCGCAAGACGCTCGCGGACCTGAAGATCCCCATCGAGGAGTAATCACCGATGGCCTCGACGCCTGCGGTTCGATTGCTGACGCTCGCGCTTCTCGTCGGCTTCGCCTGCGCCTGCGCGGCGGCCGAGCCTGCTCAGAAGGCGGCGGCGAAGAAGGTCGTCTTCGTCGCCGGACCCCCGAGCCACGGCTACGGCTCGCACGAGCACCATGCCGGGTGTCTGCTCCTGGCGAGACTCCTTCGCGAGAACGTCCCCGGTTTCGAGACGGCCGTCCACCGCGATGGCTGGCCGAAAGAGGCGGCCGCCTTCGACGGGGCCGACGCCATCGTCATCGACTGCGACGGCGGGGGCGGACACGTCGTCATGAAACACCTCGACCAGGTGGACGCCCTCATGAAGAAGGGCGTCGGCCTCGCGTGTCTCCACTACGCCGTCGTCGTCCCCAAAGGAAGGCCGGGCGACCTGCTCAAGAGTTGGATCGGAGGGTATTTCGAGACGGACTGGTCGGTCAACCCCACGTGGACGGCCGAGTTCAAACGGATGCCGGAGCACCCGATCACGCGCGGCGTCAGGCCGTTCACCATCAACGACGAGTGGTACTACCACATGCGGTTCCAACCGGACATGCAGGGCGTCGCGCCCGTCCTGACGGCCGTTCCGCTCGACGACACGCGCCGCCGCCCCGACAGCGCGTACGGCGGCAATCCGCACGTGCGGGCCCGTATGGGCATGCCGGAACACGTGGCGTGGGCGTACGAGCGGCCGGGCGGCGGGCGGGGCTTCGGCTTCACGGGCGTCCACTGGCACTGGAACTGGGCCCACGACGATTTCCGCCGCCTCGTCCTCAACGCCATCGTGTGGATCGCCGGGGCCGACGTGCCGCCGGGCGGCGTGCCCTCGAAGACGCCGACGCTTGACGAACTCCAGGCGGCCATCGACAAGCCGAAACCGAAGAACTGGCGGCCCGAGCCCGTCCAGCAGATGATCGAGGCGTTCAAGCAGTGAGCCTCGGCGCGCGGGCCGCGCTCGTGGGGACGCTGAACCGTGGAGGTCGATTCATGGTGGCCAGGCGCGCGTTCCTCGCTGTGCTGTGTGTTCTGCCGGCGTCCGCGTCCCTCCTTCTTGCCGCAGCAGCGCCGACGCTTCCGGCGTTTCCCGGGGCCGAAGGCTTCGGCGCCGTCGCCACCGGCGGGCGCGGCGGACGGGTCATCAAGGTCACAAACCTGAACGCGAGCGGTCCGGGCAGCCTCCAGGCCGCCGTCCAGGCCAAGGGGCCGCGCATCGTCGTCTTCGACACCAGCGGCGTCATCCGCGGGAACGCGACCATCACCGAGCCGGACCTGACGATCGCCGGCCAGACGGCGCCCGGCGCCGGCATCACCATCGAGGGGATGCTCGTGACGCGGTACCGCATCGAGCCGCCCGTCTCGAACGTCATCATCCGGTTCCTTCGCGTGCGGCCGCGCCCCGTGAAGGGGAAGTCTGTTTCGGGCGACTGCCTCCAGATTACCCGCACCGACCGGCTCATCATCGATCACGTCTCGTGCTCGTGGGGTTCCGACGAGAACGTGGACCTGTGCGGCTCCAGCAACGTGACCGTCCAGTGGTGCGCCATTGAGGAATCGGACCCGGCGGGCCACGTCAAGGGGCAGCACAACTACGGCATGATCGTGGCGTACGCGCCGTCGCGCGACATCACGATCCACCACAACCTGTTCGCCCACCATCAGAAACGGGCGCCCCTGATTGGCTGCGAACTCGTGGACCACCGCAACAACGTGGTCTACAACTTCCTCCTGCCGTTCATCTTCCACGGCATGGAGAACAACCCCACCCGCCCCGGCAAGCCGTACCGCATGAACCTGGTGGCCGACACCTTCCAGAGCGGCCCGAACGTGCACGGTCACATGAAGGGCCGGGCCTTCGACAAACTCCTCTACAACCGGCCGAACGTGCACCTGTACGATGAGGGGAACGTCTG
>DATKXP010000344.1:0-2616 GCA_035529015.1 Phycisphaerae bacterium
TGCTCGCCCGGACGGTGCTGCCGGCCAGGACTTCGGCGCACCGTTTCAGGTAATACGGCATGATGCAGACGCTGGCCACGTCGTAGTCGAGCGCCAGGCGCAGCCCCGCCTCCAGGTCCTCGGCGGTGAGCGTGGGATTCAGGAGCGAGTGGTCGATCATCTTGGCGATGTCGGCGCAGGTGTAATCCATCGGGTTCTCCCCAGGGCTGTGCGTGTCTCGAGGCGTTCGACCATACCTCGAAACCGGCGGCACCGCAAGTCTGGGGCGTGAAGGAAGCCGGCGTTTTACTCGGGCGGCTTGAGCCGCTTGGCGAGTTCCTCGCGCAAGACCTTCATGGCCCGGGCCGAATACGGCACGTCTCCCGATTCGCCTCGGGCAATGGCCTGTTTCAGTTCTTCCATCATCTCCGCGTTCGTGAGGACGCAGATGTGTCCTTCGGAGTTCACCCAGGCGTGGCAATGCTCGGAGTAGCCCCGGTGGTTCTCGCCGGGGCAGAAAAGAATGAGGATGCGCTTCGCTTCGACGTCTCCCAATCGCAGTCCGTCGCCCACGTAAACGTAACCGATACTGCCATCGCGGCCAAAAGACTCAGGGCACGCCGAGGCGTACCACTGCAGCCACCCCTCGGGCCAGTTCTCTCCGAGTTGGTCCTTCAGAATCAGACGCAGCGCTTCGCGCGTATCGCCGGTCGCGGGGAGAATCTGGTCGGGGTCCTTCTGCGCCAGTGTCCGCATCGCGTGATACAACTGGATGAAGTGGTTGGCGCAACTGGCCGTGGCTGCGTGGTCCATGGCTTCTTGATAGGACCGGTATAGGAAGAAGGCGACAACAGGCGCGAGAAGAAGGAGACCGTAGAGGATGATCCTCTTCGCCCGCCGCCTCTTGGGGCGCTTGTCCCCGGGCGCGTCAGCCTCTCTGCCGTTTGCCTCGGCAGTCATGGCTCGGACGGTCCTCGCTTGCCCGAATCGGACGGTTCGGCCCGTTGCGCAGTCGATCGCTTCGGAGACGGCTGGGCCAGCCCACCGGGCCCGGCAACTGCCGGCCCTCGATGGATTGATGCTTACCAGAGATTGCCAGCCAACTCAAGCCGTCGGCAGGCGACGGGGGCGCCGCAAAGCGTTCTTGCCGCCGCCTGCGGCGTGGGTTCGCGCCGGGCCGTCCAGCGGACGGCGCGGAGCAGAAGATCGTGCAGGCCGTCGGTCTGTTCGGGATGGGGGCTGATGACGACGGCCCGTCCTTTGCCGCACTCGCCGCTGACGATGGCGGGGGTGTCGATCATGGTCTTGGGGTCGGCGCCGTTTTTGCCGATGCCGGTCCGGAACCACGCCAGGACGGTGTACGGGGGCATGTCCGCCCGCTCTCCCGGACCGAGAATGGGGCCCTGGGCGAAGCGGATTTCGAGGCGCGCCGCATCGGGCCGGCCGAAGAGCGTCCGGCCCTCGGGCGTCAGGTCGATCTCGACCTGCCCGTTTCCACGCCGCCAGTGTTTGCGGTCGATGCTGTCGGCGTTCACGAGGGCCAGCGACCACGTGTAGCCGCTCGTGGCCAGGTACGCCCCGGCGCAGACGCCGATGTACCCGCCGCCGCGTTCGACGAACTGCTTGACGGCCTTGCAGCCGTCCTCCCCGAGTCCCTTGGCCTGTCCGCTCCCGCTCCCGCCCCCGAAGATGATGGTGTCGAACTGGCCGAGGGCGCCGTCGCGGATGTCGTCGGGACACACGCGGCGGAGAGAGACGAGCGCCTGCGGCGTCAGGATTGCCGCGAAGCGCGGCGGGGTCTTGGTCGTGCCGGTTCCGGGGCCGTCGTAGATGGCAGCGTACACGGTCGCCGGCGTCGGCCGCGCGCGCGGCAGCATACAGTTCTTGTCCGCGGCGGTGATGCCGAGGTGCTTGAGGAGCGTGTGGACCATGATGCGGTGCTGGCGGACCCGCAGGGCGACGGGCTGATCCTTGAACGTGGTCTCCAGGATGAACGCGCGTGCCCCCAGCCGCTCGCCGCAGGCCCGGGCGAGCGACCCGTTGGCCCCGCCGCGGAGGCGGGCGAACTTCCGCTCGGGGTCGGTGATGGTGGCGTTGACGGCCGCCAGCATCAGGTCCTGGAGCGCGGCGGTCTCGGGATGCGGGACGCGGATGATGCTGGACCCGACGCTCTCGGAGCCTGCGGAGCGGAAGCCGGAGCCTTCGTGCAGGTCGAGCGTGTAGTCGGGCTTGTGCTCCTGGACGAACGCCCACAGGGCCTTGGCGGCCGGGCCGCGCGCCGTCGGCTCTTTGCCGCTCAAGGGAAAGTTGCGGTTCAGGTCGGCCAACGCTTCCGGCTCGCCGGGCATCGTGCGGGTGTCGGCCTCCAGGCCCGGGACGTTGCAGCGGGGGACGAAGATCAGGCGTCCCTTGGCGAGTGGCCAGCAGCGGATCTGGTCGGCGGCCAGCGCGCCGGCGGGTTCGTTGCCGTGGACGCCGCCGGTGATGAGGACGGTGGGGCCGTCGGCGCCGCTCTCGACGATCCAGTACGGCGTCTGCCACGGGGTGCCTGCGGCGATGAGGCCGGTGGTGGTCTTCGAGTCGGCCAGGACGGCGGCCGTGGTCGCCGCGATCAGGAGCGGGAGTATCAGCAGTCGA
>DATKXP010000345.1:0-28154 GCA_035529015.1 Phycisphaerae bacterium
GCCGAGAAGGTCCGCGTCACCGGCACCAAGGCACGCAACAAGCAGTACGACTGGTACACGTATTACGCGAACGGCCGCAAAGTGCTGACGTACGAGGAGATGATCAAGCGGCATCCGACGCGCCCCGTCGAACTGGCCGTCCGACGCATGCTGCCCAAGAGCCGCCTCGGACGCCGCATGTTCTCCAAACTCAAGGTCTACGCCGGGCCCGACCATCCGCACCAGGCCCAGCAGCCGCAGCCGCTGGAACTCTAAGCGGCCCGACATAGGTTTTGCGCGGTGGGTCTCTGCACCCACCGCGCATAAGGCACCGCCGCAGCGAGGAGGCCGATTCGTGACGCAGGCCGCAACCGAATTCAGTAAAGCCAACCCCATCTGGGGAACCGGCCGACGCAAGTCGGCCACCGCCCGCGTCCGCCTGATGCCGGGCAACGGCAAAATCCTCATCAACAAACGCGAGGTCAACGCCTACTTCACCGAGGAGAAGGATCGCGCCAGCGTCCTCAGCCCGCTCATCGCCACCGATACGCTGACCTCGTACAACGTGGGCGTCAACGTCAAGGGCGGCGGCACCACGGGCCAGGCCGACGCCGTCAAACTCGGCATCGCCCGGGCCCTGAAGAAGGCCGACCCGTCGCTCGAACAGGCGCTTCGCGAGGGCAAGTTCCTGACGCGCGACCCGCGGATGGTCGAGCGGAAGAAATACGGTCAGAAGGGCGCCCGCAAGAGGTTCCAGTTCTCCAAGCGGTAACGCCCGGCCCATGCACCGCACTCGCGCGAGCGGCTCCGCGATGGGCCGCTCGCCTTTTTTCATCGCGGCGCCGCGCGCCACGTCATAGCATGCACACGTTAGCCGCCGCGCGTGCGCGGCGCGTCATACGAGGAGGCACCCCCATGACCCGCGTCGGAATCATCGGAGCCAGCGGCTACGCGGCCGCCGACCTCATGCGCCTGCTGCTGGCGCATCCGGCCGCCGAAATCGTCGCCCTGGCCGACCTGCCCGAGAAGTGCGGGCCGCTCTCCCACCTGTTTCCCCAGTTTGCCGGCCGCCTCGATATCGAAATCACGCCGGCCGACGCCGAGGCGCTGGCCGAGGGCTGCGACGTCGTCTTTCTCGCGCTGCCCCACACGGCCAGCATGACCTACGCCGCACCGCTCCTGGAGGCCGGCGCACGCGTCATCGACTTCTCCGCCGACTACCGACTCAAGACGCCCGGACTCTACGAGAAGGTCTACGCCGCGCCGCCCGACGAGGCCAATCTGCCGCAGGCCGTCTATGGGCTTCCCGAACTGTACCGCGACCAGATCCCGCCCGCCCGGCTCATCGCCAACCCCGGCTGCTATCCGACGAGCGCCATCCTGGGCCTGGCGCCCCTGGTGCGCGAGGGCCTGGTCGCCCCGAACGACATCATTATCGACGCCAAGAGCGGCGTCTCCGGCGCCGGCCGCACCCCCAGACTCCTGACCCACTATCCCGAGTGCAACGAGTCGCTCCAGGCGTACGCGGTGGGCGTCCACCGGCACCAGCCTGAGATCGCCGAGCAACTCTCGCTCCTGGCGAAGACCGCCGTGGACGTGCTCTTCGTGCCGCACCTGGTGCCCATGGACCGCGGCATCGAATCGACCATCTACGCCAAGCCGCTCCAGGACCTCGCGCCCGACCGCCTGGCCGACCTCTACCACGCCGCCTACGACGATGAGCCGTTCGTGGTGGTCCGCGACGAGCCGCCCGCCACCAAGCACATCGCCGGCACCAACTACGTCCACCTCTTCCCGACCCTCGCCGGTGGGCGCGTGGTCGTCAGCGCCGTGGTGGACAACCTGACCAAAGGCGCCGCCGGCCAGGCCGTCCAGAACATGAACCTGATGTTCGGACACGATGAAACGGCAGGTCTGAAATGACCGACTCCGGCCCCATCCAGTTGGACCCGGCGCTGGGCGTGACGTCGCCCAAAGGCTTCCGGGCGGGCGCTGCGGCGGTGGGCGTCAAGGAAGGCTCCGACAAACTCGACGTGGCCGTCCTCGCGTGCGACGTCGAGGCCGCTGCCGCCGCCGTCTTCACGCAGAACAAACTCTGCGCCGCGCCGGTCCTCGTGTGCCGCGACCATCTGAGCCGGCGCGCGGGCGTCCGGGCCGTCGTGGCCAACTCCGGCAACGCCAACGCCGCCACCGGCGATCCCGGGCTGGCCGATGCCCGCGAGATGGCCGCCCGCACCGCCGAGCGCCTCGGATGCCCTGCCGAAGCGGTCCTCGTCGGCTCGACCGGCGTGATCGGCCGCCCGCTGCCGATGGACAGGATCCGGGCCGGCATCGACCAGGCCGTCGCCGGCCTGGCCGCGGGTCCCGACGCCGACCACGCCTTCGCCCTGGCCATCATGACCACCGACACGGTCCCGAAACAGGCCGGCGCCCGGATCGAACTGGGCGGCCGCACCGTCACCATCGCCGGCGCGACCAAGGGCGTGGGCATGATGGCGCCCAACATGGCCACGACGCTGGGGTTCCTGACGACCGACGCGGCCGTCGAGGCGCCGCTGCTTCAGGAGGTCCTCCGCCGCGCTGCCGACGCCACCTACAACTGCCTGACCGTGGACGGGCACACCTCGACCAACGACACGCTTTGCCTGCTGGCGAGCGGCCTGGCCATGGACGGCGCCGCGCCCCTGGCGGCAGGCTCCGACGAAGCCGCCGTCTTCGAGGCCGCCGTCCTGGCCGTCTGCGACAGTCTCGGCCGCCAGATCGTCTTCGACGGCGAGGGCGCGACCAAACTCATCGAGGTTCGCGTGACGGGCGCCGCCACAGGTGGCGAGGCCCGCGCCGCCGCTTCGGCCATCGCGAACTCGCCGCTCGTCAAGACCGCCTTCTTCGGCGAGGACCCGAACTGGGGCCGCATCGTCTCGGCCGCCGGATACGCCGGCATCTCCAGCGGCCCCGAGACCATGCGGCTGGAGATGGGCGGCCTGGTCATCTTTGACCGGGGCGCCCCCGTCGAGGCCGACCCGGCGCAACTCGAGGCCGTCATGGCTGCCCGCGAGATCGACGTCCACCTCGACCTCGGCGCCGGCGACGGCCGCGCGCGGTTCCTGACCTGCGACCTCTCGTACGACTACGTCAAGATCAACGCCGAGTACACGACGTAGACGCTGACGGGCGCGCTTCGCCCTTCTAGCCGCGACCCGAAGGGGAGCGCGCTATCCGGCACCGCGCTCCCCTTCGGGTCGCGGCTGAAACGCGAGGTCCGAGCGTTGAAATCGTCGGCCAACGTTTACCGAGTGCGCTGGGTCATCGACGCCACCGGCTCCGTCATCGACGACGGCGCGGTGGTGGCGGCGGGCGGCCGCATCGCCCGCGTCGGACCGTGGTCGAAGGTCCGGCCGCACGTTGCCGCAACCGACGCGGTCGAGGAGTTCGCCGACGCCGCCATCCTGCCCGGCTTCGTCAACGCCCACACGCACCTGAACCTTTCGGACATGGCGGGCACGCTCCGGCCGACGTCGAACTTCACCGCCTGGATCGGCAAACTGGCTCTCCGCCGCCACGCGCGGACCAGGGCCCAGATCCGTCGGGCCGTGGCACGCGGCGCCGCCGACAGCCTCGCCGCCGGCACCGTCGCGGGGGCCGACGTCACGCCCGAGCCCCACTTCGACGAGGCCCTGGGCGACCAGAGCGCCCGCTGGCGCGTCTTCGGCGAACTGCTTCGCTTCGGCGACGCCGGCCTCAAGAACGTCGATGAAACCATCGCGGCGCTCGACGCGCTTCAGCAGAAGACGGGGGCGGCGGTCGGCCTTGCGCCCCACGCGCCGTACACGGTGGGCGTGGAGGTCTTCATCCGTGCGCGGCGCGAGGCCGACGCGCGCGGCTGGCCGGTCGCGGCGCACCTTCACGAGACGCTCGACGAGATCGCCTTCACCGAGCGCGGCGAGGGAAGCCTTCACGAGTGGCTCTCGCGCTTGAGGTTCCTGCCGCGTGATTTGAAGCCGTCGGGGCTGCGGCCGATCCCGATGCTGGCCGAGGCGGGGTTCTTCTCGGGTCCCGTCCTGGTGGCCCACGGCAATTACCTGACCGACGCCGAGGTCGGCATCCTGGCCGAGAGCGGCTCGTCGGTCGCCTACTGTCCGCACAGCCACGCGTTCTTCCAGCACGCGGCCCATCCGTGGCGGCGGCTTCTGGCGGCCGGCGTCAACGTGTGTCTGGGGACCGACAGCCTCGCCTCCAGCCCGAGCCTCTCGATCCTGGCCGAGGCGCGGTTCCTGGCGGCCCGCGAGCCGGATGCCGACCCGAAGGCGCTGCTGGCGATGGCCACGCGCCGCGGCGCCCGCGCTCTGGGCCTTGAGAAGACCACGGGCGACCTTCGCAAGGGCCTGGCCGCCGAGTTCTGTGTCGTGGGTCCGCTTCCCGACACGGATGATCCGCTCCGAGCCATCATGGCGGGCGAGGGGAACCTGCTGCGCGTCGTCGGCGTCTAATGCCGCCGGGCGGGACCGTGCGCGCACGCCCGTGAACCGGCGTTTTCGGCATCCCCGTGGTTGCTTTTGCCGCCGCGCGCCGCTAGAATTGATGTTTGCCAGATAGGAACCGCAAGAGCGGCCGCTGGGCATGGGCCGCCGGATGGGCCGAACGATGTCCGCACGAATCCTTGCCGCTACCGCTTGTCTGGCCGCGCTGACGGCCGGTTGCTCGCCGGCTTACTACACCGCTGACGCCGACCGCGAGGTCTACGGCATCGTGGCGGACAAGAACGCCGAGACGCTCCGCCGTGTCCACGACTTCACGGTCCGGCCGAACACCGACCTGCCCGTCATGCTCGAGACGGCGCGGTCGAAGCCGCGGCTCCCGGCGCCGCCGGTGCCCGAGCGTGCGGAGCCTGCGCCCGACGCCGACGCACAAGGCGGAACCACGTTCGAGACGGTGGTGCCCGAGAACCTTCCCCCGCCCGTTCCGGAGCCTGGCCCGGACGCTGTCCGTCTCGCCATGGCCGACGCCTTGCGCATTGCCGTTCGAGCCAGCCGCGATTACCAGACCCAGAAAGAGACGGTGTACCTGACGGCGCTGGCGCTGACGTTCGAGCGTTACCTGTTCCGCCCGCAGCCGTTCGCCACCGGCACCGTGGATTTCGTCAGCGAAGACGCCGACGGCCGTCAGCGGTCGTGGGACCCGACGGCCGACGTGGGTGTGACGCAGGCGCTGGCGGACGGGGCCGTCGTGGCCGGCAGTATCGGCATCACGGCCCTGAAGTACCTGAACCGCGAACTGGGCGACACGGTGGACGCGGCGCTCGATTTCAGCCTGACGCAGCCGTTGTGGCGCGGCGCCGGGCGGCGGATCGTCCAGGAGAACCTGCTCCAGGCCAATCGCAACGTCGTCTATGCCATCCGGACGTTCGCCCGGTTCGAGCAGACGTTCGCCGTCAGCATCGCCTCGCAGTACCTGCGGGTCCTTCAGCAGCGCGACGTCGTGATGAACGCGTGGCAGAACTACCTGAGTCTGAAAAGCGGCCGCGAGCGGGCCGAGTGGCTCGCCCAGGCCGAACGCCTGGCCGAGTTCGAGGTGGACGAGGCGCGTCAGGACGAACTGACCGCCTACAACCGGTGGATCGTCGAGCGCGAGAACTACGTGAACGCGCTCGACGCGTTCAAGATCACGCTCGGCATCCCCGTCACGAGCGAGATCGCCCTGGAACCGAGAGAGTTGCCCCGCCTCAGTGGCGCAGGGCTTCAGAAGCGGGACATCCATCTCGACGATACCACCGCCAAGGCCCTGGCGACGCGGCTCGATTTGGCGAACACCCGCGACGGCCTCGAAGACGCCAACCGCCGGATCACGATCGCCGAAGACGGCCTGGACGGCGACGTGGACCTGGTGGCCAGCATCGGGTACGCCTCGCGCGGAGACCGTCCGCAGTCGGCCCGGATCGCGCTCAGCCGCGGAGATTACTCGGTCGGGTTCGACATCGACCTGCCGGTGGACCGGCTCACGGAGCGAAACGCTTTGCGCGAGACGCAGATCGTGCGCCAGGCGTCCGCCCGGACGCTGGACCTGGCGCGCGACGACGTGATCCTGGACGTGCGCCAGGCCTGCCGTACCTTGGACCAGGCCGGCGAGAGTTACGCAATCCAGAAGCGGAGCGTCGCCCTGGCCGAGCGACGCGTCGATTCCACGCAAATGCTGCTCCAGGCCGGCCGGGCCACGCAGCGCAACGTGCTCGACGCCGAGGACGCCCTGCTGGGGGCTCGCAACGCCCTGACCGGGGCGCTCGTCACGCACACCATCGCGGGACTTGAGTTCGAGCGCGACGTTGGAACGCTCGTTGTCGATGAAGAGGGACAAATCCATGGGTGGATCCTTACCGATGACGGCCGCTGAGGGCGCCGGGGCGCAGGCGCCGTCGGCCGCAAAGCGGTGGCTGCTGTTCGGCGGCGTGGGCGGGTTGGCTGCGCTGGTCGTCGCGGGGCTCGGGCTATGGGGGGTGCTGGGCAGTTCGAACCCCGACGGCGGAGGCGCCGGCGAAACAGCCCGCGCCGTCCGAGACCGACTCGTGGTCTCGATCACCGAGAGCGGCGAGATTGAAGCCAAGGAATCGGTGGACATCCGCTGCGAGGTCGAAGGCAACAGCACCATCGTCTGGGCCATTGAGGAAGGCAGCGTCGTCACCGAGGGCGACAAACTCGTCGAACTCGATTCGGCCGACCTCGCGGAACTCGTCCAGACCCAGGAGATGAAACACAACACGGCCAAGGCCGCCTTCGAGAAGGCCGACAAGACCTACGCCATCCAGAAGAGCACCCGCGAGAGCCTTCTGTCGGTCGCCGGGCTCGACGTCAAGTTCAGCCTGATCGACCTCCGCAAGTACCTCGGCACCCGTCTGGCCGACCACGTCATTGGCCAGGAAGGCAAGACGGCGTTCGACAAACTCGTGGAGAACTCGGACCTGGGCGGCGACGCCCTCCAGCAGAAACGCCAACTCGAAAGCGCGATCGACCTGGCCGACGAGAGACTCAAACGGGCCGCCAGCAAGGTCGAGTGGACAAGGAAACTCGAGAAACTCGGTTACGTCACGGGCAGCGAACTGGAGGCCGACGAGTTGGCCGCCAAGACCGCCCAGGTGGACCTCGACCAGGCCCGCACGGCGCTGGACCTGTTCCTCCGGTACGAGTTCCCGAAACAGGCGGAGAAGGTCTACACCGACTGGCGCGAGTTCAAGCACGAGTACGACCGCGTGGACGCCCGCACCCAGAGTGAACTCGACAGCGCCGAGGCCGACCTCGACAACCAGCGCAAATCGCTGGCCCTCGAGGACAAACGCCTCACGAAGGTCCGTGACCAACTGGTGAAGACGACCATCCTCGCCCCGCAATCGGGCATGGTCGTTTTCGAGACGGGTCGCAGCCGCTGGGGCCAGGCCCCCCCCATGGAGGTCGGCTCCACCGTCGGACACCGGCAAGTGCTCATCAAGTTGCCCGACATGTCGGAGATGAACGTGAACGTGCGGCTGCACGAGTCGGTGGTCAAGCAGGCCTCGCTCGACGCCCCCGCCTTCGCCACCATCGACGCCATGCCGCAGAACCGGCTGACCGGCAAGGTGACCAAGATCGGCGTCATGCCCGACCGGCAGAACTCGTGGCTGAACCCCGGCCTGAAGACGTACCCGACGGAGATCACCCTCGACTCGACGCCCCCTGGCCTGAAGCCCGGCATGAGCGCCCAGGTCGAGATCCTCGTCGATACGCGGGACGATATCCTCCAGGTTCCCATCTCGGCCGTCCACGTGGACAAAGGGTTCCAGGTGGTCTACGTCAAGACGCCTGCGGGAGTTGAGACGCGGCGGGTGGAGGTCGGCCTCTCGAGCGACCAGGCCGTCGAGATCGCGTCGGGTCTGGCCGAGGGCGACGAGGTGTACCTGTACAAGCCCGACGGGGTGCCGGAACTGAAGGTCTCGGAGGAAGAAATCGAGGCGATGAAGGCGCAGAAGGAACTCGAGCGCAAAGCAGCCGCGGCCGCCGCCAAGGCTGCCCCGCCCGCCTCGATCCCCGGCCTCGAGAACCTCTCGCCCGAACAGGCCAAGGCCATGCGCGAGAAATTCGAGAAGATGCCGAAAGAGCAGCGCGACGCCATCATGAAGCAACTCCGCGAGGGCGGCGCGGCCGGCATGCCGGGCGGCGGACCGCGGCAGGGCCCCGACGGGCGCGGCGATGCAGGGCCCGGCCCCGGCCGCGGGAAGGCGCCGGGACGCGGAGGCAGGCCGGCCACCGGAGGGGCGGGAGGCCAGCCATGAGTCTCGCCCAACTCGTCAACCTGACCAAGACCTACCACATGGGCGCCGACGTCGTCGTCGAGGCGCTTCGCGGTGTCGATCTCGAGATCGGGGACGGTGAGTACGTCGCCGTCATGGGGCCGTCGGGGTCCGGCAAGAGCACGCTTCTGAACCTCCTGGGGTGCCTCGACCGGCCCACGCGCGGGCGGTACATCCTGGGCGGCCAGGACATTTCACGCCTGTCGGACTCCGAACTCAGCGAGGTGCGCGGACGGCGGATCGGGTTCGTCTTCCAGTCGTTCAACCTCATCCCGCAACTGACGGCCCTCGACAACATCGAGGTGCCGCTTTTTTACCAGGGCGTGCACCGGCGCGAACGCAGGCGGAGGGGCCACGAGTTGGCCGAACGTGTCGGCCTGGGCGCCAGGGCGCGGCACAAACCGATGGAACTCTCGGGCGGAGAGCAGCAGAGGGTCGCCATCGCCCGGGCCCTCTCGAACGACCCGATCATCCTGCTGGCCGACGAGCCCACCGGCAACCTCGACTCGAAGACCGGCCAGGAGATCCTCGAGGTGTTCGACGACCTCTCGGCACGCGGCCGCACGCTGATCGTCGTCACCCACGACGAGGCCATCGCCCGCCGCACCCACAGGACCGTCCGCATGGCCGACGGACAGGTCGTGAAACAGGACGCGAACTGAGGCAGAGGACCGCAGCAGCCCATGCTATCGTTCAAGTCAACCGAGATCCTGCGGCTGGGGGTGGCGAACCTGTTCGTCCACCCGGCGCGCAGCGTCCTGACGATGCTGGGCATCCTGTTCGGCGTCACGGCGGTCATCGCCACCCTGGCCGTCGTCGAGGGCATCAGCGAGAAGATGCAGGAAGAGGTCCTGAGGATGGGGGCGACCAACATTATCGTCGAGGCCGTCAAACCCGCCGAGAGCGAATCGGCCAGCCAGACGCAGCAGAGCGGGATGGCCGTCATCTACGGCCTGACCTACGAGGACGCCGAACGCATCCGGTCGAGCATCCAGGGGGCCGATGTCGTCGTCCCGGCGCGACGCATCCCCGTGACGGCACGGTACCTGACCAAGCGAACCCGCGCCGAAGTCCTCGGCACGGTGCCGTGGTACAACGAGACGTACGGCGTTGACATGGCGAGCGGACGATGGCTGACGGCCCTCGACGAGCGGAAGGTGGATAACATCTGTGTGCTGGGCGCCGCCGTGGCCCGGACGCTGTTCCCGCGATCCGAGCCGCTGGGAAAGAGCCTGTGGCTCGGGCCGTTCTCGTACCGCGTGGTGGGCGTGCTGGCGTCGCGGGGCAAGACGACTTCCTCGGAGAGCAGCAACGGAGCGGACTACGACCGCACCGTCTACATTCCCCTGACGGCCGCCAGCCGGCGCTTTGGAGAGACGGTGCTCGATCAATCGGCCGGCAGCCGCAGTTTCGAGATGGTCGAACTGCATGAGATCACGGTCAAGGTGCCCACGGCCGAGGCCGTCCGTCCGGCGGCGCGGATCATCGCGGGACTGCTCGAGAAGTTCCACGACAAGAAGGACTGGAACGTGGCGGTGCCCCTGGAACGCCTTGAGGCCCTGGAGCGGACGAAGTGGCTGTTCGTCGTGCTCGGCGTCTCGATTGCCGCCATCAGCCTGCTCGTGGGCGGCATCGGTATCATGAACATCATGCTGGCGAGCGTCACGGAACGGACGCGCGAGATCGGTATCCGCCGCGCCATGGGCGCCAAACGCCGCGACATCGTCAGCCAGTTCCTCGTCGAGACGGTGGTCCTCTCGACCGTAGGCGGAGCGGTTGGCGTGCCGGTCGGCGTGGGACTGGCCGTCGTGATCCCGGCGCTGCTGTCGAAGGTCGCCACCATGCTCGGCGTCGGCGGCGAGGCCGCCCTCACGAGCCTCTCGCGGACCATCGTGACGCCCGGCGCCGTCGTCCTGGCCCTGGGGACCAGCGTCATCGTGGGCGTCGTCAGCGGCGTGTACCCGGCCTACCGCGCCGCGCACATGGATCCCATCAAAGCCCTGCGGCATGAGTGACCACGTGCCGCATGCCGGAAGGCGCGAGTGGCGAACGGTGGTGCACGATTCGGCGGCTTGCCGTCACGTGGGCAGTGCGGTATGGTTCAGGTTGGGAGGCGAGGAGTCATGAAGGTGCCGGCCGCCGTTGATGACGCGGTGATTCAGGAGATCGTGCAGCGTATCCTGAAGGTTACTCGTCCGCGGCGCATTATTCTCTTCGGCAGCGCTGCCACTGGCGGGATGACTTCCGACAGCGACATCGACCTGTTGGTCCTCGAGGATTCGCCGGGGAATGTTCGGCAGAAAAGCGTTCGCCTTCGCGAGAGCCTGGGCGCTATGGGGTACCCCTTCGACGTCATCGTCATGGCGACGGACCGGTTCGAGGAGACGAGGGATCTGGTCGGGGGGATTGCGCGCCCGGCAAGCCGACACGGCAGGATCATCTATGAGGCCGCGTGACCAAGTGAAGCGCGAACTGGTTGGCCGGTGGCTGGCACAAGCCGACGCCGATCTTGCCGTTGCCGGGAGACTTCTGCCCGACGGGGCGCCTCACGCGTGGGCTGTGGCGTTTCATGCACAGCAGGCCGCCGAGAAGTTCCTCAAGGCCTTCCTGGCTCACTGTCAGATCGAGTTCCCCAAGACGCACGACCTGGTTCAACTCCTGGCGTTGGTCGCATCGAAGGACAGGGCGCTCGCCGAGTCGCTTAAGGAAACGGCAGCCCTGACACCGTACGGCGTTGAGATCCGCTATCCGGGGGAGTTCCCCGAGGTGACCGCGTCGGACGCGCAGCAGGCGCTCGAACTCGCGTCCGCAGTCCGGGAAGCGGTTCGCGAGGCGCTCGCGCCACACGCTGGCGAGATGCCGGGTTGAGGGTGCCCATCTGTGCCCGGCCTACCGGGCCGCGCACATGGATCCCATCAAAGCCCTGCGGCATGAGTAGTGTAGCGCGGGGGGGGACGTCGTGCCAGGCTACGGGGACCCACTCAGCAGCGCTTTCAGTTGCAGGCGCATCTGGCCGGCGAGCCGCAGCGTCTCCGTGGCATCATCGGGCTCGGCAGACTCACCGGGATAGCGGAATGCCACGGCCGCGCGCGAAACGAAGCGCAACTCTTCCACCGGCCATGACCACTCCGCGCATGCCTGAGAAAGCAGGCTGTCGAGGTAAGCAAGGTCATGCGTTTTCGGCGGCACCGTCCCGAGGTGAATGAGGATCGCCTTCATCATCTTCTCGACGCACTGCTGCGCGTGGAAGCAGACGGCGTCGTAGTTGGGATTGCCACTTGCCCGCAACTCGCGGCTCGCGGTGGCGAAGTCGGCCTCGGCCTTGGCCGCCCACTCCTCAACCGTCCCGTTCATAGAGCACCTTTCCGCGGTCCAGGGCCTCGCGGATGAGCGGGTCGCCCTGCTCGTATCGGCGGGCCACGTCATCGGGAGACCGCGCGAGAAGATCGCAAGGGAAGCGGACGTCGAGGCGGTTGAGAATCTCGAGCGACTTGTGGAAAGGGCGGCCCTCGAACGGCAGAACCACCAGAAGGTCCACGTCGGAATCGTCGGTCGCGGTGCCGTCGGCGTAGGAGCCGAACAAGAGCACGCGGTCGGGACGAAACTCCCGGCCAATCCGCCGGCCGACTTCCTCGATTTCCTTCATCCTGACCATAACAGATCGCCCGATGCGAACCCGACGCGCATTATACCACAGGCTTCCGGGCGCACACGGTCATTTGACGACCAGCACGAGGCACTTCGCGCGGTCGATGATTTGCTGGCGCTGGCGGGCCAGCAGGTCGCGGGCGACCTTCGAGGACTGGAAGCCCCCCAGGGCGATGAGGTCCACCTCCCGCTCCTGGACTTCGCGGGGCACGATGGTCTCGGTGTTGCCGGTCAACAGGACGTCGTCCACCACGACTTTGCGGTCGAGGGCGCGCTGGCAGACCTCGGCCAGTTGCCGCTTGCTACTTTCCTCGAGTTCCTTCTCGAACTCGCCCATCTCGGTATCGACAAGGATCTTGACACTCAGCAGTTGGCGCAGCGTGTCGGTGTCCACGACGGCCATCGCCGTGAGTTTGGAGCCGAGACTGCGCGCCAGGTCGATGGCGGCATCGGCGGCGTTGTACGACGCCTCGGTGCCATCCACCAGGACCAGGATGTGACGGATGGGCGGCTTAGCCATGACTGGCGCTCCCTTCCAGCGCGCGGGCCAGGCGGTCTTTAATCATCCGCATAATGATGAACGATTCCCGCTCGCGCTCTTCAAGGCTCGAGACGATGTACGAAAGCGTCTCGGAGTAGTCCGGTATGAAGATCTTCGACAGGGCGTTCGTGCGGCGCTGGGTTTTGCGCAGTTCCCGCGCGAGCCGAAGCACGGCGTTCTCGAGTTCCGCCAGTTCGCCCAGCAGGTCCAGCACGTCCACAAAGCGGCGCATCGTCCGGTCCGTGTTGGCACTGGTGCCGGCCACGCCGAACTGCACGCCCGCCGGCTCGGCGTCCACCGACACCGCCGGAATCCGGATCCCCATCAGCGCCTGTTCCGAAATCTCCACCTGGTGGTCCAGTCGCACGCCAACGGCGGCGCGGTCCACGGCGTCGGTCCCGATCTCGAGCGACGCTTCTCGAAGGGCCGCAAACGCACGGGCCATGGCCTCGGCGACGCGGCGTTCGGCGTCGCGCGCGCGGCCCAGGCGGCTCATCAACTCGAAGATGAGAATCTGGCGCTTCTGCTCCAGGAGGTCGAACCCCTCCTCGGCGAACTCGAGTTGACGCGCCAGCGACAGGTAACTCGACTTCGTCGGCGCCACGTTCAGTTTCGCCATGTCACACGTCTCCGGCCGGCCCCTCGCCCGGGCGAGGGGTCATCCCGACCCGCCGTGGCACATGCCACGCCCGACCGCACGCGACCGGCTGCTTCCGCAGCCGGCTCGGCGGCGCCCCTTTCATCATTCATCATTGGACATTCGCTGTTCATCATTGTTGTTGGCTTGCCCGCTGCCTTCCTCGTCTCCCTCTTCCTCAGACTCGCGGCGAGGCTCGGCGTCGGTCTTCTCCCGGTAATGTTTTTCGAGGAGGTCATCGCTCAGGCGGTGCAGTTCGTCGCGCGGGAGCATCGACAGGACGTCCCACCCGAGGTCGAGCGTCTCCTCGATGCCGCGGTCCTCGTGCTCGCCCTGGCTCAGGAACCGCTGCTCGAAGGCGTTGCCGAACTCCAGGTACGTCCTGTCCAGGAGGCTCAGTTCCTCCTCGCCGATGACGTCGGCCAGGCCCCGCACCTGCTTGACGCGGGCGTAGCAGGCGAACAACTGGCTCGCCAAAGCCGGATGGTCGGCCCGGGTGTACCCCTCGCCGACGCCGTCCTTCATGAGGCGCGACAGGCTCGGCAGCCCCGCGATGGGCGGATAGATGCCGCGCTGCGAGAGGTCGCGCTCCAGCACGATCTGCCCTTCCGTGATGTAACCCGTCAGGTCGGGTACCGGATGGCTGATGTCGTCCGACGGCATCGTCAGGATCGCCATCTGGGTGATCGATCCGGGCGAGTCCTCGATGCGGCCGGCGCGCTCGTACAGGCTCGCCAGGTCCGAGTACAGGTACCCCGGGTACCCTTTGCGCCCGGGAATCTCGCCTCGCGCCGTGCCGACCTCGCGAAGGCTCTCGCAGTAGTTCGTCATGTCGGTCATCAACACGAGGACGTGCTGGCCGCAGTCGAACGCCAGGTGCTCGGCCAGGGTCGAGGCGGCGCGCGGCGTAAGCAGGCGTTCGACGCTCGGGGCGTCGGCCAGCGACAGGAACATGGCCGCCCGTGCCCCCGCGCCGGAGTCCTCGAAGTTGCGGATGAAGAACTGGGCCACGTCGTGCTTGACGCCCATCGCCGCGAAGACGATCGAGAAGTCGCTCGTCTCCTCCAGCAACTTCGCCTGCCGGACGATCTGGGCCGCAATGCGGTCGTGCGGCAGACCGTTGCCCGAGAAGATCGGCAGTTTCTGCCCGCGCACCATGGCGTTCATGCCGTCGATGGCCGAGAGGCCCGTCTGGATGAACTCACGCGGATACCGCCGCGCGTGCGGGTTGATGGGCAGCCCGTTGATGTCGCGCCGGTCGCCGGAAACGGGCGGCGGGCCGCCGTCCATCGGACGCCCCAGACCGTCGAACATGCGGCCCAGCATCCGCCGCGACACCGGAAGGCGGAAACTCTCGCCCAGAAACCGGACCCGCGTGGCCTCGTTCGAGAGGCCCGTCGTCCCCTCAAGCACCTGGACCACCGCCTGCGTGTCCGAGATGTCGAGGACGCGGCCGAGGCGCGCGCGGCCCTCGGCGTCCGTGATCTCGACCGTCTCGTCGTACCCCACGTCGCGCACGCGCTCGACGAACACGAGCGGCCCGTCGATGCGCGCCGCGCCCACGTACTGAAGACCGTGGTCGGCAATCTCAAAATGCAGGTCGGACACCGCGCTACCTCTGCCTGGCGTACTTTCTCTCGAAGGCGTCGAGCGCCTCGTTGACCCGGGCCTCGAACTGCTGGAGCGCGTCGGCCTCGTCGTTGCCGTACGTTCCCTTGGCCCGCATGATCTCGGGCACGACCGCCAGCGCGCGCAACTCCGCCAGCGGCGCGCCGGCCTGGATCATCTCGCGCCCGCGCCGGTACAGCGTCAGGATGATCCGCAGCAGGGCCACCTGCCGCGCGGGCGAGCAGTACATGTCCTTCTCGTCGAAGGCGCTCTGCGCCAGAAATGCGTCCTTGAGCATCTCCGCGACGAACAGGATGAGCCGCTGCGTGTCGGGCAGCACGTCCGGACCGACGAGTTTGACGATCTGTTGGAGCCGTTCCTCGCGCTGGAGGACGGTCATGGCCTCGGCCCGAAGTTGAGCCCACTCCGGCGCGTGGCTGTCCCACCAGGCGGCCACGTCTTCGACGTACTCGGAGTAGGACCGCAGCCAGTGAATCGACGGATAGTGGCGTGCGTTGGCCAGTTCCGTGTCCAGCGCCCAGAAACACCGGATGAACCGCCGCGTGTGCTGCGTCACGGGCTCCGAGAAATCGCCGCCCGGCGGGCTGACGGCCCCCACGATACTGACCGACCCGCGCTCGCCGCCCAGCGTCGTCACCGCCCCGCCTCGCTCGTAGAACTGGGCCAGACGCGTCGGCAGCGTCGCGGGGAAGCCTTCCTCGGCGGGCATCTGTTCGAGTCGTGCGGCAAGTTCCCTCAGCGCCTCGGCCCAGCGGCTGGTCGAATCGGCGAAGACCGCCACGTTGCGGCCCTGGTCGCGGTAGTACTCGGCCAGCGTGATGCCGGTGTAGATCGAGACCTCGCGGGCCGCCACCGGCATGTTGCTGGTGTTGGCGATCAGGATGGTCCGCTCCATCAGCGGCCGGCCGGCCCACGGGTCCACCAGTTCCGGGAACTCGCGCAGCACCTCCGTCATCTCGTTGCCGCGCTCCCCGCAACCGATGTACACGATGATCTCGGCGTCCGACCACTTGGCCAACTGGTGCTGGGTGATGGTCTTGCCGGTGCCGAACCCGCCGGGGATGGCCGCCGTCCCGCCCTTGCCGATGGGGAAGAACGTGTCGATGATCCGCTGACCCGTGATGAGCGGTTCATCGATGCGGAGACGCTCGCGGATGGGCCGGGGCCGGCGGACCGGCCAGCGTTGGACCATCGTCAGGTCGCGCTCGCCGTCGGGCGTCTCAAGGACCGCGATGCGATCCTCAATCGTGTACTCGCCCTTCCCGGCGATCCATTTCACCTTGCCGCCCGTGCCCGGCGGGACCAGGATGCGGTGGTGCACGAGTCCGGACTCGACGACCTCGCCGATGGTCTGGCCCTCGGCCACGTCGGCGCCTGTCTCGGCTCGCGGCTCAAAGGGCCAGCGCCTGACCGTATCGAGGGGCGGGGGCTTCTCGCCGCGCGCGATCCAGGCGCCCGAGTGGGCCTGGATGTCGCGAAGCGGACGCTGGATGCCGTCGTAGATGTTCCCGATAAGGCCCGGACCCAAACTCACCGAGAGCGGCGCGCCCGTGCGGCGAACCGGGGCGCCGGGCTTCAGCATCGACGTGTCCTCGTACACCTGGATGGTCGCGTGGTCGCCGACGATGCGGACCACCTCGCCGATGAGGCCCAGGTCGCCGACCTCCACGACCTCGTACATCCCGGCGCCGCCCATGCCGGCGGCCGTCACGATGGGGCCGCTGACGCGGGTGACGCGCGATGCAGTGGTGGCGGTCTCGGGCGACATCGATTACGACTCCTTCTGGTCATCGGACGGCGGGGCCGGGCGCTTGCCGTCCGCCTCATCGGGCGCTACGTGCGCGGCAATCTCGCGGCGAAGCATCGGCCAGAGCCGTTTCAGCCGGCCTCCGAGGCTGTTGTCCCAGAACTGCCGCCCCTCGGCATCGCGGACGATGACGCCGCCCGCGATATCCGCCGCCTCCGCCGCGATGCTGACGGCGAGCCCGTCGCGTCCCACGCGGCGGCGGACGGCGTCGGCCAGAAGCGGCCCCAGCGTCTCGGCGTCGGCGCCGGCGAGTTCCAGGACGAACGCATTGCCTTCCAGGCGGCCGAGGGCGTCGGCGGCCAGCGCCACGACGGTCTCGCGGTAGTCAAACCCTTCGCGCGCGGCCAGCCGCCGGCGCGCCTCGTCGCAGACGGCCTGCAGGGCGGCCTCGACCTTCCGGGCTCGCATCCGTGCGACCTCGACCGGGACGGTGGCCAGGGCCAGGCGGCGGCGTCTGTCGGCCTCGTCGCGTGCGGCAGCGAGGCGCTCGCCGCGCTCCGCCTCGGCCTGGGCCTGAGCCTTGTCGAGAATCTCTTTGGCGTCGCGCTTGGTGCGCGTGACGATCCGCTCGGCCTGCCGCCCGGCGTCGGCAAGGATCTCGTCGGTCAGGACCGTCTGCGGATCGCGGCCGGGGTTCGTCACCTACATCTCCTCCTCCTGCCCGATTCGGATGCCCACGGCCTCCTGAACGAATTCGCGGAGCGTCTTGCGTCCGGGCATCGGGCCCTCGGGCCCGGGCACCTCGACAACCAGGGGCGTGCCCTGACCCATTCGCAGCGCATCGACCTCGTCGCGGATGTCGCCCGCCACGGCGTCGGTGACGATGACGACGCCGAGGTCCGGTCGGCGTGCGGCCCACTCGAGCGCCTCGGCGGCCTCCCGGGCGGTCTCAACGACGCGGCCCTGGACGCCCGCCAGCCGGAACCCGCGAACGGTGTCCTCGTCGCCGATGCAGAAGAACCTCACGGCCGGTCTCCGGTCACGTGATCTTGGCGAGCAGCATCATCGCGACGACGAAACCGAGGACGGCCAACCCTTCCGCCAGCGCGACGAACAGCAGGCTCCGGGTCAGCAGTTCGGGCTTTTCGGCGGCAGCACCGAGGGCCGCCGACCCGATCTTGCCGACGGCAAACGCCGCGCCAAGAATGCTGACCGCCGTCACGAACGCCACCGACGACGACAGGGCGATCGTCTCGGCGACCGCCTTGTTGAGCCCGGGGCTTTCGCCTTCGGCGCCGAACGCGCCGGCCGCCGGCAACGCAACGACCACCAGGGCTCCCATCAGACGAAGTAGCCTCATTGCGAGAACCTCCTCCTGTCCTTGAGGTGATGTATCCTACTTGGCCGGGCCGAGCCGGAACGGTTTGAAGGCGCGGCCGCTTCCGCTGAAGAACTTTCCGAAGAACTCGTAATACTGCAGACGCAGTGCCTGAACCGAGGCAATGATGCCTTCGAGGACGATCGCCAGGACGTTGCCGATGACCATGACGAGGACGTACAAGACGCCGCCCCATCCCGCGCCGGCCATCTGGTGCACCTGCTCGGCCATCATCAGGGCGGCGTACAGAATGGCCGCATGGCTCATCGCGTACGCACCGAGTCGGACGAAACTGATCGTGTTGGCCATGTACCCCAGGGCGCCTTCGAACAGTTCAACGCCCGACTCGAACACGGCCTCAAACAGACTCTCGCTGTGGGGTTTGCGGCCGGCGCGACGCGCCAGGACGTAGTAAATGGGTTCCTTGAGGACCATGGCGATCATCGGCACGACGATCAGCAGGACGAACCAGACGGGGCTCATCTCGTGCTTCAGGACGAAGGCTTTGATTCCCAGCGCCAGCGCCCCCCAATAAAGAACCGCCCCGGCCGCGCCGAACTTGTCGAGGATGCCTCCCACCACGTCGCCGCGACGAACGCGGTTCACAATATTCAGAATCAGGCCCAGGCTGATGACCACGACGCCGTAGCCCATGGCGACGATCAGCAGTTCCATGGTGTCGCCGTGGAGCGGGTTGTTCCAGAGCGTCAGACCGTGCAGTTCGAAGCCGAAGAGTTCGCCGTACAGGAAGCCGAAGACGACGCTCGCCCCGCCTGCCGACATCAGCAGGATGCCCGCATCGCGGACCTGTTCCTTGCCTCCCCACAGCAGCGCCCCCAGACCGGCCAGGATCAGCA
Organism: Phycisphaerae bacterium; assembly: GCA_035529015.1. GTDB lineage: Bacteria > Planctomycetota > Phycisphaerae > FEN-1346 > FEN-1346 > JAUVZF01. The sequence goes on from DATKXP010000345.1 coordinate 18,728, forward strand.
CGGCCCCGTGTCCGATGTCGCCGAACATCATGCCGAACATCACGAGGAATGTGATGGCTACGAACAGCGTCGGCTCCAGTTCGCGATAGCCCGGCAGGCCGTAAGCCGCCACCAGCATCTGGAACGGCCGGAGCAGCCGCGGATGTCTCACGAGGACGGGAACCTCTTCCTCCGGCACGTCGCCTGCGTCGTCGGTCTCGACGACGCACCGCCCGCCCACCAGGTCCTGGAGCCGCCGCCGCACCCCCGCCACGTCGTCGGCCGGTATCCAGCCGTTGATGAGCACCGTGGCCTCGGTGCGGGGGAAGTTCTGCTCGGCGTCCAGGATCTTGCGTTCGACCTCGACGACGGCCCGCAGGACGGCCAGCGGCCGGGAAACCTCGTGCACGAGGGCCTGAATGGCCTCGCGCGGCCGGGTGAGTTCCCCCGAGAGTTGCTCCTTCTCACGGCGGGCCTCGTCGAGCAACTGCTGCATCGTGCCGGTGGCCGACCCGGCGATCGTCTCACGCCGAAAGTCCGACTTCTCCAGCGCCGTCTCCAGGGCGAATCGTCCCTTGCGGCTGGTGACGGCGACGATGCGTCGGCGACCCTCGACCCCGCCCAGCGGCATCAGGACCACGTTCTCGCTCATCTGCTGCTCGAACGCCCCGAGATTCTCCTCGGGCAGACTGCCGACCGCAAAGTGCAGGAACGAGAACCGCCCGATCTGGTCGAACGACAGTTCCAGCCCTTCGTAGGCCTCCGCCTGGTCGAGCAGGGCCGTCACGCGGCCCCACCGCTGGAGGGTGACCTCGCGGCGCTGGAGCACTTCGTCGGTCTGGGTCTCGATGGGTTTCAGATGGTTCTGGACGTCGTCGAGGCCGCTCTCGGGCAGATCCTCCTCCGTGATATCCGGCAAATCCTCGAGTTCGAGTTGGCGGCAGACCTTGTCGATGCGCCCGAGAAGGTCATCGCAGCGGGCCAGGGCGTCGCTGCGATCGGGCGGGTCCTGCGGAGCCGTGTCGGGGCCGGCGCCCGTGCGGACCAGGTGCACGGCGCCAAGAGCGCCCAGACCGCGCAGGACGGTCCGCTCGTCGCGCTCGAGGACGACGACGCTCAGGCGTTTCATCTCGACGGCACTAAACACGCGCGGCTCCGTAAGAAGGGGCTGCGGGTTCCGCCGGTTCGGCCTGCGGAATCAGGCGCTGCCGCAGGGCATCGGGCGCCACCCGCGTCCGGATGCCCTCGGTCAGCGTGATCAGGTTCGCCAGTTCAATACGCCGGATGGCCGCGTAGGCGACAACGGCCCCCAGGCCCATGTGGCTGCGCCGGAAGGTCCGGTTGGCCAGACGGTAGTACCGGTTCCAGGCCAGGGTCTCCAGGGCGGTGGCATCGGGCTCTCCGCCGTGGGGCATGGAGTCGATGGCGGCACCGACGGCCATCGACGCCGCCTCGGCCAGCGTCTCGGCATCGAGCATCTGGCGGAACTGCTGCCGGCTGATCCGCGTCCCGGCCACGTGGAACGGCCGCAACACCTCGGGAGGCAGGTCGTACGAGAACCGCCCGCGGGCCGCCAACGCCAGGTGGAACGTGTCGGCTTCCTGGCGGGCGATTCCGAGCACGTCGTCGCGATGGGCCCGCGACAGGGCGCGGGCACGGGCGAGCAGTTCGGTCAGGTACCCGTGATCGAGCCCGGCCTCCGGGAAGAACGGTCGCGGCCGCTTGTTGTACGCTTCGACGGCCAGTTCCAGCCCCGCCCGCAAGGGCTCCGGATCCACGACGGCCGTGAACGCCTCGATCGTGCCCGCGCTGGCGAGGACCTCCAGGGCGAGCGCCAGATCGTCCGGCAAGGGAACCAGGTGCGGCTGGAGGTCGCGCAGCGCCATGCCGCTCGAGAACCCCCTGACCAGGACCTTCAGGTTCTCGACCCGAAAGCGCATCCGGAGCCAGTCGAGGAACCGGCCCGACGAGCCGCCGATCTTCGATGCGATGGTCGAGATCTCCTCGACCTGGTCGAGCACCAGAACCCGCTGAAGGTGCACGGCGGTCAGAAAGCGGCTTTGGGGGAAGAGGAGGCGTGCCAGTTCCGGGAGCGTTCGGATGCGGCAGAGTTCATCGAGCCGCTCGGCTTCGGCCAGGCGGCTTCGCCTGCCGTGGATATTGGCGGCGATGAAGTCCAGGTCGGTTGCGGTTCGCATCGCCATGTGTGTCAGCCGTCCTCGGGCTGCCTAACGGTCTGAATGAGTCTTGTGCGGTGGTTCTCCGCAACCACCGCGCTTTGGACGCACCTGTCGCGGCGGGTGCGGAGACCCGCCGCGCAGAGCGGCGTAGTCGTATCACGTGCTGCCGCACACGCACCGGACGATCCCCTCGGCGGCACGGGTGCGCAGTTGCTCGTCCATCTGGAGTCCGGCCTCGATGGTTTCGGCGGCGCGTGCGATGGCCGCCTGTCGCTCGTCTGCCGACCGGCGGGAGGCCTCGTCGGCGATTCGGTCGGCTTCGGCTCGCGCCTCGGCGCGGCCCTGGTCGAGGAGTTGCTGGGCCTGGCGGCGCGCTTCGGTGCGGATGCGTTCGGCCTCGGTCTCGGCCTCGGCGACGATGCGTTTGCCTTCGGCCTCGGCCAGGAGCATTTTTTGAATGACGTCGCGCATGGCTCCGTTCCCGCGACTATTCCTCGGCGTCCAGGATATCGAGCACCCCGGCCGCCGTTTCGGCCTCGGTCAACTTGCGGTAGAAGCCGGGCACCTGGATGAGGCGGGCGATCTCGGCCAGGGCCCGGACGTGAGGGCCGGGATCGTTGACCGGGGCCAGAAGGAGAAAAACGACGCGGGCCGGTTCGCCGTCGATCGCATCGAACTCGATGCCGTTGGCCGAAATGCCCAGCGCCGCCGTCAACGTTGTGATCGACGCATGTTTGCCGTGCGGGATCGCCACGCCCTGGCCGATGCCGGTGGTGCCCTGGGTCTCGCGCTGGCAGATCGCGTCCAGCGCGCCGTCCCGGTCGGTGATGCGCTCGGCCCGGACCAGCAGGTCGATGAGTTCCTCGAAGACCTCTTCCTTGTCGAGGCTCTCCAGGCCAACCTTCACGACGGACTCGTCAATCAGATCGCGCAATCTCATCAGCGTACTCCTCAGTGGGCGCGCCGACGGCAGACGCCCGGCCCTGCACTCCACCACGAATCGGCGGCCCGCGCCTCCCCAAAGATGACGGATGCTAGGCGCCTGGGCAACCTTTTTCAAGAGGTTCTTTTGCCGAGCCGGTGGCGGCGGTATACTCGTGGTAGGCACTTGCGCTGCTGGGAGGGGGATGACATGCAGAAGCACTTCAACATCTTCGTCCCCATGGCGTGCCCGCATTGCCGCACGGAACTTCTCCTGACGCTCGACCAGGTTCACGAGGAGAAGTCGATCCGGTGCGCCCTGTGCGGCACGACGATCGTCCTTCGGCCGGAGGAACTGCCGGCACCGCCGGACCACGCGGCGGAGCCGCGCACGTTCCTCCAGGTCTGAGGCGTTGGCCGCACGTCGGGGGAGGTTGCCGAGGCCGCACGGCCTCGGTGTGCCGGAATGTCCCGCCGCTTCCGCGGCGGGCTCGGGCTCGCGGTGGGCTCGGACCCGCGGTGGGCTCGGGCTCGCGGCGGGCTTGGGCTCGCGGTGGGCTCGGGCCCTCGACAACTCGCGCCGGCGTTGCGTTCATCCTTTGATGACACCCAGCGGGCGCAGGCGGCACACGCGACGCGCCAGGCCCGCCCGTTCCACCACGTCCACGACGTTCGCCACGTCCTTGTAGGCGCCGGAGTATTCCTCGGCCAGGCCTTTCGGGTTGCGGCTCATGGCGATGATGCCCTTGGCCGCCAGGTCCCGCCGGACCTCTTCGCCGCGCACCGTCCGCCGGGCCTGGCTGCGCGACATGGCCCGCCCGGCCCCGTGACAGACGGAGCCGAAGGTCTCGTCCATCGCCGCCGGCAGGCCGACCAGCAGGAACGAGTAGCGGCCCATGTCGCCGGGGATGATGACGGGCTGGCCCACCTGGCGATACGCCGCCGGCACGTCCGGATGGCCCGCCGGGAAGGCACGCGTGGCGCCCTTGCGGTGGACGCAGAGTTCGCGTTCGCGGCCGCCCACCGTGTGCGTCTCGACCTTCGCGATGTTGTGTGCCACGTCGTACACCAGCCGCAGGCCCAGCCGCTCGGCCGGCTTGCCGAACACGCGGCTGGCGGCCTCGCGCACCAGAACCATCAGGGCCTGCCGGTTGGCCCAGGCGTAGTTGGCGGCGGCGCGCATGGCCGCCAGGTACTGCCGGCCTTCGTCGCTGGTGACCGGCGCGCAGCACAGTTGCTGGTCGGGCAGGTCGAATCCGTACTGGCGAGCGGCCCCGCGCATGGTCTTCAGGACATCGTCGCAGACCTGGTGGCCGAACCCGCGGCTGCCGCAGTGGATCATGAAACTGATCAAACCCTCGGCAACGCCGAAGACCTCGGCCGTCGTCGCGTCGAACACCTTGTCCACCACCTGGACCTCGAGGAAGTGGTTCCCCGCTCCCAGCGACCCCACCTGTTTCTTGCCGCGCTCCAGCGCCCGCTTTGAGACGGCGTCCGGATCGGCGCCGTCGATGCAGCCGCCGGCCTCGGTGTGCTCCAGGTCCTCGTCCCAACCCTGGCCTTGCCGGACGACGTAGGCGGCGCCTTCGCGGAGGAGTTTTCGCATCTCGGACGGCGCGTACGCCTTGCGGCCGCCCACGCCCACGCCGCACGGCGCCGTCTGGAAGATGGTGGCCACCAGTTGTTCGATGCGCGGCCCGACGTCGTCGAGCGTCAGGTCGGAGCGGACCATGCGGACACCGCAGTTGATGTCGTACCCCACGCCGCCGGGCGAGACCACGCCGCCTTCAGCCGGATCGGTGGCCGCCACGCCCCCGATGGGGAACCCGTATCCCCAATGGATGTCGGGCATGGCGAGGCTGGCCTTCTGGATGCCGGGCAGCGTGGCGACGTTGGCCACCTGCTCGGGGGCGTTGTCGCTGCGGATCTGCTCGATCAGCGTCTCGTCGGCGTAGATGAGGCCGTCAACGCGCATGCCCCTCTTGTAGGACTTGGGGATGCGGTAACGGCACTCGCCGGCCGGTTCCAGAGGGCCCTGGAACGCCTTACCCGGACTCATCCTTGGCCTCCTGTTCCGGCACGTCGATGAGGTTAATGAGGATCGGTTTCATGGCCAGGCGCGCCAGCGACAGGGCTACGATGCCCACGATGGAAACGACCAGGGCCAGCGTGTTCCACTGGGCCAGGACGACGCCGAGGGCGAGCCCGGCGGCCGGCGGATGCTCGGTGTCGGTGATCACCATCAGAAAAATGGCCAGGCCGACGGCGGCTGCCCCGAACACCACGTCGCCGCGCAACGTCCACCCACCCACCACCGGGTCGCCCACGGCCTCGCCGACGGCGTTCATCGCGATGCCGGCGGCCATCCCGCACACGTACCCGCCGACGAGGTACCGCGGCCGGGAGACGTTGGCGTGCGGCATGGTGAAGGCGATGAACGAACTGGCGCCCAGCGAGGCGATGATGACCGCCTGGGTAATCACGTCAAGCACCATCAGGATGACCAGGACGGCCCCGGTGGCCAGCGCGCACTGAAAGAGGTATCGCCCGACGTGCTTGTGGAACTTGCGGTCGAGGATGCGCATGCGCTTTCGGCTCCCTTTGCCCCTCTTCTTCCACGTGTGCCATAGCGGGCGCGCCGCTTCAGTACTACTACGCTACGTTCCGCGCGGCGGCCTTCCCAGGCCGCCGCGAACGCAGTTCATGCCTGTTCCTGGTGGCCTGGGAAGGCCACCAGGCGGACAAAAAGGCGAAGTAGCGTTGTAGGATTAACCGCCGCGCCTACACGTCCAGAATGAACCGCGCCGACCAGGAGCCGTCCCCCTCCTGGCGCACGCACAGGTCGTGGTACGTCACGGCCTTGATCTCGCTGCGGGCGCGGTGGCGGTCGGGATCGAAGCGGCCGAAGCCGACCTGCGCCCGGACCTCGCGCGGCCCGCACGCCACAAAGTCGAACGCAAGCGGCACGAGGCCGCCCACCTCGAACCGGTACAGCAGTTCCTGGAGCCAGACGACCAGGAGTTCTCCCGCGTCGTCCGCCAGGTCCTCGGCGGGCGCGGCGCGGACCTCCTCGAACGCTTCCACGGCGCCGGGAAGGTCCTCGAGCATCTGGTCGAAGGTGGCGCGGGCCGCCGTTTCCAAGAGGTCCGACAGGTCGCCACCGCGCACCTCGAGCCCGATGTCGGCCGTGTGATCGAAGACGCTGAACGTGCCCATGGCGCCCAACCCCGGGAACGCCGACCATCGTATACGCATCGGGGCGGCAGGGAAAGGCCTTTCCGACAGTGAGAATCATCGAGGGTGGATGCGACGCAACAGCGGACGCCCGGCTTGCCACGGCTTCAGAACTCGATGCCTTCCAGGGCGCCGCCGCCGGTCTCGTGCGGGTGCTTGACGCTGTGCATCTCGGTCACGAGGTCGGCCCGGTCCGTCAGGCTCGGCCACGCGCCGCGTCCCGTCAAGACGAGGTGCACGTCGGCCGGACGGTCCGCCAGGAGCGATTCCACTGCGTCGCGGTCGAGGAGGTTCAGGCCGACGGCCGTGATCGCCTCGTCGGCCACGACCATCGCGTACCGCCCTCTGGTCAGGCAGGCCCGCGTCGTCTCGAGGGCTTCGCGAGCGGCCCGGAGGTCTTCGTCCGTTGGCTCGCCCGTCACGCAGCCGCACCCCATCTGGAAGATTTCCAGTTCCGGCGCCAGCCGCACCGCGGCCTCGTGTTCGCCCACGGCGGCCGCCTTGACGAACTGGACGAAGGCCACGTGCATGCCGTGGCCGACGGCGCGCATGGCCATGCCGAGCGCCGCCGTCGTCTTCCCCTTGCCGTCGCCCGTGTTGACGATCACGAGCCCGCGTGCCGGTTCCGAAGCCATCGCGTTCGCCTCCGCTGGCGCGTGCGCATTGTAGGCCACCGTCCCGGCCACCGCAAGCGGGCCTCATCCTTGCCGCCGGCGAGGAAAACCCTTTGGCATCGCCGCCGCAGACCGTATACTCACCCGACCGTTTCCTGGGCGGACGTTGCCCACTGCCAAAAGGTTGTTCCGGACATGTCAGCCGACACCTCTGACGCTCTCGCTCAGCGCCTCAAGATCAGTCGCGAGCGCATCTCGCCCGTTCTGGAACTCCTCGACGCCGGGCTCAGCCCCGTCTTCATCGCCCACTACCGAAAGACCGAGACCCGCGGGACCGACGAGGAAACCATTCGCCGCATCGAGCGGGCCCGACGCGACCTTGCCGCCATCGAAAGCCTTCGCCGCAAGGCACGGGCCGTCGCCGAGCACGCCGGTGCCTTGACCGAGGGCCTGGCCGCCGCCATCGCCGACGCCGACGATCCGGATATTCTCGAGGACCTCATGCGTCCGCTTCAGCCCAGGCGTCGGACGGCCGGGTCGGTCGCACGGGAGCGGGGCCTGGAGCCGCTGGCCGATTACGCCTCGGCGGGCGCGGCGGACGGGCCCGACCTGGCGGAGAAGGCGGCCCAGTTTGTCGCCCCCGACCGCGAGGTCCGCTCGCCCGAAGAGGCGATGGCCGGCGCGGGCCACATCCTGGCCGAGCGCGTGGCCGACGATCCACGGCTTCGCGGCATGGTCCGCCGCTTCGCCTGGGAGAAGGGCACGCTGCGATCGCAGCAGGCCGGTCCCCGGGCCAAGGAGGCCGCCGAATTCCGCAGTTACTTTCAGTTCGCCGAGGCCCTCAGCCGCATCCCCCCGCACCGCATCCTTGCCATCAACCGCGGCGAGAGGAGCAAGGCCCTCAAGGTCACGATCGACGTGCCTGCCGAGCCGCTCATGGACCACGTCCTCGGGATCGTCATGCCCGCCGGGCATCGCTTCGCGGCGTTTCTGAAGAACGTCCTGGCCGATGCCCTGCGCCGGCTTGTCCTGCCCGCCGCCGAGCGCGCCATCCGCCGGCGCCTGACCGAACGGGCCGAACGCCACGCCATCGAGGTCTTCGTCGCCAATCTGCGAAGCCTCCTGATGACCCGCCCCGTCCGCGGACGCCGCGTCCTGGCCGTCCAGCCGGGCTACCGGACCGGCTGCAAGATGGCCATGCTCGGCCCGGACGGCGCCCTGTTGGGCGAGACCATCATCTACCCGCTCGAACCCCAGGCAAAATGGGACGAAGGGAAAACCGCCGTCCTCCAGGCCCTCCAGCAACACCAGATCGAGACCATCGCCATCGGCAACGGCACCGGGTGCCGCGAGGTCGAGGCCCTCGTCTCGGAACTCATCGGCGAGCACTCGCTCGACGCCCGGTACGCGATTATCAGCGAAGCGGGCGCGGCGGCCTACGCCGACTCGGACCTGGCGAAGCAGGAGTTCGGCCACCTCGACGCCGCCATCCGCGCGACCGTCAGCATCGGACGCCGGCTCCAGGACCCCCTGGCGGAACTCGTCAAGATCGATCCCCGCGCCATCGGCGTCGGCCTGTACCAGCACGACGTGAACCAGCAGCACCTTCAGCGGGCGCTCGATGAAACCATCGAGTCGTGCGTGGCGGCCGTCGGGGCCGACGCCAATACGGCGTCGGCGCCGATGCTGCGGCGGATCCCCGGCCTGGGCGACGAGCACCTGGCCGCCCTCCTTGCACGCCGGGCCGAGACGCCCATCGCCGGCCGCGACGAACTCAAGACCCTCCCCAACTGGAATGAGAAGGTGTTTCTGCTGGCGGCCGGATTCCTCCGCGTCCGCGGTTCCAACCCCCTCGACGCCACGCGCATTCACCCGCAGTGGTATGCCGATGCCGAGCGGCTGCTGGCGCACCTCGGCAACTCGTTGGACGACCTGAAAGGCGGCGAGAAGACGCGGGCCCTGCGCCAGGCGTTGCCGACGCTCTCGATCGAGCCGGTGGCCGAGGAACTGGCGATTCCTCTGCCGACGCTGCTCGACATCGTCGGGGCGCTCCAGCAACCCGGCTCCGATCCGCGCCGCCGGCATCACGGGCCGATCTTCCGCCGGGCGATGCGCCGGCTCCAGGACCTGCAGCCCGGCATGTGGGTCAAGGGGACCGTCCGCAACGTCGTGGACTTCGGGGCGTTTGTCGATATCGGCCTGAAGGAGGAAGGGCTCATCCACATCAGCCAGTTCTCGCGGCGCTACGTCCGCAACCCCATGAAGTTCCTCCACGTCGGCGACGTCGTGGACGTGCGGATCGTCGCCGTCGAGGCCGACAAGCACCGTATCGCCCTGACCCTCATCCCCGACCGCCCGCCTGCACGACGCGAGCCGAAAGCCCGATCCCGCCCGGCGCCGCCCGGAGCCGCACCCGCCGGGCCCGCTGCCGAACCTCGCCGCAAGGCCGAGCCTGCTCGGGCGCGCGCCGCCGACGGCGAGACGCCACGCACGGCCGCG